>CBDCGJ010000030.1:0-29410 GCA_965216645.1 Alphaproteobacteria bacterium
AGATAGTCGAAGCCGTATTCGTTGTTGGTGCCGTAGGTGATATCGGCGGCGTAAGCGGCTTGCCTCTGGCTTTCGTCGAGACCATGGACGATGCAACCGACGGTCATACCGAGTTGCTCGTAAACCTGACCCATCCAGGCGGCGTCGCGCTGCGCCAGATAGTCGTTCACCGTGACCACATGGGCGCCGTCGCCGGACAGCGCGTTCAGATAAACCGGTAGGGTGGCGACAAGGGTCTTGCCCTCGCCGGTCTTCATCTCCGCGATTCTACCTTGGTGCAGCACCATGCCGCCCATCAATTGGACGTCGAAATGGCGCTGGCCGAGGCCGCGCTTGGCCCCCTCGCGAACCGCGGCGAAGGCTTCCGGCAAGAGTTTATCCAGGCTTTCCCCCTCGGCGATCCGGGCCCGGAATTCGTCGGTCTTGCCGCGCAGAGCGTCGTCGCTCAATGCCTCGAATTCCGGCTCAAAGCCGTTGATGACGTCAACCGTACCACGGAGTGTCTTGAGGAAACGATCGTTTGACGAGCCGAACACCCGCTTCGCGACGCCCGAAAATAAGCCCATGAAATGGTCCTCTGGAGACGAAAATAATCAGTCGACACCTAAACAAATAGCGTCGACAAGGGTCAGCACAGACATAAGGGCGTGGACCGCCTCTGTCAACGCGGGCCGGGTCAATTCGGCGTGGTACAAGAGCCGGACCGAATCCATCTCAATGCTGTGCAAATCGTTGGATATTACCTATAGTCATGCCTCCACTTCCGCCGACTTCACCCGCGTTCAGATATGGCCGACACCCAGACCGAAGCCGCCGTAAAGGCCTTGTTGGCCGAAGGCGTCGCGCTGAAAGGCGGCGGCGACATCGAACGCGCCATCGGCAAGTTCCGCCAAGCCACAGATTTGGCACCCGACGATCCCTGGACTTGGGCTATGCTTGGCGGCGCCTTGAAGGAAAATGCGGATCTGCCCGGCGCCCGCAAGGCGTTCGAGAAAACGCTCGATCTGGACGATGACTTCGCCTGGGTCGAGGAGCAGTTGAGCGATCTCGTCGCCGGCGAGGATGACGATGTGATGGCCGGTCCGGAGGAACAACCGCCCGACCCGTCCAGCGACGATTATCAACCGGATAGCGACTGGTCCGATCTACCGGCGCTGCCGCCGGAATTGTCCGGCGACGAAAGCGACGAGGCGGCGACGGCGCAACGGCTGGAGGCGGCGGGCCAATTCGCCGATGCCGCCGAAATCTGGGAGCAGTTGTTGGCCCAGCAACCGGATCTGCCGCAGGCGTGGGGCCGCCTCGGCCGGCTTTATCATATGGAGCTGGAGAAGCCGGAAGCGGCGGAAGCGGCTTACCGCAAGGCCGTCGAATTGGACGACACCTATGATGGAGCGTGGGCGCATTTAGGCCGGTTGCTCTACGAATTTTTCGATCGTTATGAGGAGGCCGAGGAAGCGCTCGAACTGGCGGTCGAGCTCGACCGGGACTACGGCATGGCTTGGGCCTGTCTAGGCCAATTGCGTCATGAATATCTCGGCAAATACGAAGCGGCGGCCGAAGCCTATCAAGAGGCCATCCGGATCTTCCCGGACTATGCCTGGGCCCATATCCAATATGGCGATTTGCTCAACCGCTATCTCGACCGTCCGGCAGAGGCGGACGACAGCTTTCGCCGCGGCCTGTTCCACGCCCCGGACGATCATTGGGGGTGGGCCCATCGCGGCGCCATGTGGAAAGATCGCGACAATCTTCGCAAGGCCGAGCAATATTTGCGGGAGGCGCTGCGTCTCGAGCCATCCTATGCCTGGGCCTGGGTCGAGTTGGCCGAAATTTTGGACAGTGCCGGCAAGTCGTCAGCACAAGTGATCGACGCGTTGGAACGGGCGATCGAGGCGGAGCCGAATTACCCCTATGCGTGGACCAGTCTGGGCTACCAATACCAGAACAGCGATCATGGCGCGCGCGGCGACCACGGCGACGCGGCGGCGGAACAGGCCTATCTGAAGGCGTTGGAAATCGATCCGGACTATGGTTGGGCCCTGGCCCGCATGGGCGTGTTGTGTCTCGATATCGGCGATCGAGCGGAACAGGCGCGGGAATATTTCGAGCGCGCGCTGGCGGTCGACCCCGACTACGATTTCGCGCTGGCTCACTTGGCGATCTACCACTGGGAAGTGACCGGGGATTTCGATACGGCGGAAGCCGGCTTGCGCCGATGCCTAGAGATCAATCCCGAATATAGTTGGGTTCAGACGAAGCTCGGCATCTTTCTCGATGAAGTCAGGAACGACGCCAGGGAAGCCGAAGATTGTTTCCGAGCGGCCATCAAGCGCCGTCAAACGTCACCGTTCCCATACGCCAGATTAGGAGAACTTCTGGGCCGGCAGCCGGACCGTGCGGCGGATGCGCGCGACGCCTTGGAAGAGGCCTTGGCGATCGATCCGGATTACGCCTACGCGTTGGTCAGTCTAGCGGAGATCTTGTACGAACGTTTCGACAATGCCGATGAGGCGATTGCAAAACTGGAAAAGGCGATCGCCGACGACCCGGGGCATATCTGGGCCATGACCTATCTTGGCAGCATCATCGAAGCGGTCGGCGGCGGCGATGACCGAGCGGAAGAATTGTATCGAAAGGCTTTGAAAGTCAGTCCGGATTATGTGTGGGCGTTGGCCCGGCTTGGCAAACTGCTGGCCGAACGGGCAAATACGGCGGACGAAGCGCGGACTTACCTGGAGCGGGCGATCGAATGCGACCCCGAATATGGATTTGCCTACTATTGCCTGGGCCTGTTGATGTACGAGCAGTTCGAGGATCTCGGGGCTGCCAAGCAGGCGTTTCGAAGCAGCCTGGAGCGCGATCCGAATTCGGTACAGACATTAAACTATCTCGGCTATCTTCTGGAAACAGAGGAGATGTTAATCGACGAGCCCATCGAACTCTATCGCCGAGCGCTGGAAATCGAGCCTAACCTAGGGTGGACATTGCGGCGTTTGGGCGAGTTGTTGGAGCAATGCGCACCCGGTGGGGAGGAAGCCCTCAAGTTGTTGGAGCGCGCTGCCGAGAACGACCCGAGCGATTTCAACGGAAATTATGCACTGATAAAGGCGTTGATCGCACGCGGTCAGATTGGCCCGCGTTCGCAGACATTGATCGATAAAATCCTCAAAACGGACGCCGAAAATGCCTGGGCGCAGGAACTGGCCGGCCAACATAGCGTGCTGTCGGGAGATCGGCGCCGCGCCATCGATTATTTTCGTCGCGCTTTGGAGATCGATCCAACCCTGGACGTCAGTCGAATGCAGCTCATCGATCTACTGTTGAACGAGCCGGGCCAGACGGCCGAGGCGCGGCAACGGATAAGCGAAGCATTGTCGCGGCATCCGCTGTCTTTACCTCTCTGGTGGCGCCGGTTGCGGAGCTTTTGGAGCGGTTAGAGCGGCTAGGCGGCGGCGTCCATCTCGAAAATCCGGCCCGGGCTGAGAATTCCCTTCGGATCCATGGCCTGTTTCAAGGTTCGCATCAGCGCCAATTCGGCCGGACTGCGGCTCTGTCCCAGATAGTCCCGTTTCGACATACCGATGCCGTGTTCCGCCGAGACCGAACCGCCATAGTCGCCGACCAGGCCGTAGACCGTGTCATTCACCCGAGCCGCTTCCTCGAGGCTGTAATCGGGGATCTTCACGGCGATATGCAGATTGCCGTCGCCTAGATGGCCGAAAGTGTAGCTGCGGGCGCCCGCCCACTTGTCCAGCACACGGCGGTCGAGCTCCTCTGTGAAGCTTTCCATATCGCCGATGGTGATGGACACGTCATAGCTGACCATCGGCCGCATCGAGCCCATGGCTTCGGCGGCGCCGTCGCGGATATGCCAGATATCGGCGATTTCGCCATCCGATTTGGCGATCACGGCATCGACCAGCAGGCCGGCTTCCATGGCATCGGCCAGGACCGCTTCGTAATTGTCCTGGTCCCGTGCCTGATCGCCGCCCATGGTTTCGGTCAGGACGTAATAGGGATGCTCCGTCCCCATGGGCGCCTTGACGGTCGGGATATTGTCGATCACCGCCTGATAGGCATTTCGCCACATCACTTCATAGGCGCTGAGGCTGCCGCCGAGATGGCTTTGCAGGTGATGCAGGAAATCGACCACCGCGTCGAAGTTCGGCAGGGCGCAGAAGGCGACCGACTGGCTCTTCGGCTTGCGGCTCAGGCGCAGGACCACGCGAGTAATCAGACCGAGGGTGCCCTCGCTACCGATAAACAACTGCTTCAGATCGTAGCCCGTATTGTTCTTGATCAGCTTGTTCAGACTGCTGATCACCGTGCCGTCGGCCAGCACCGCCTCGACGCCGAGTACGAGGTCGCGGGTCATGCCATAGCGGATCACCCGATTGCCGCCGGCATTGGTCGAGAGATTGCCGCCGATGGTGCAGGAGCCGCGGGCGCCGAGATCGAGCGGGAAGATGAAGCCGTCCGCCTCTGCCCGTTCCTGCACGATTTGCAGGGGGGTGCCGCTCTGCACGGTCATGGTACCGGTCTTGGTGTCGACCTCCTCGACCTGGTTCATCCGTTCGAAGCTGATCGGGATTTCGCCGCCCTGTGGCTTCGCGGCGGTAACCAGGCCGGTCATGCCGCCCTGACCGACGATCGGCTGGCCGGCGGCGTGACAAAGCTTGAGGATGGTGGAGACTTCATCCGTATTCGATGGCCGCAGCACAATCGTCGGCTTGTTGTTTCCGGGTCCGCGCGGGTCCGTATAGTATTTTTCGCCGACATCCTCGCCCTCGAGATAGCCTCTCTCGCCGACCGCCGTCTTCAGGGCCTGGATCAGTTCCGCGTTCATCGACGCGCCTCCTCGTTGCAGTCCGTGGGAATACGCTTATGATCGAGCCAATCTAGAGCAATCGCGGCGACAGTCAAATCCGCGGACAGGAGTGGTGGGCGATGGACCGACAAGCGGACGTGGTGGTCATCGGTGCCGGGATCGCCGGCACCACGACGGCCTATTACCTGGCCAAGCGCGGCTTCAAGGTGATCGTCTGCGAGAAGGGCGAGGTTGCCGGCGAGCAATCGAGCCGCAATTGGGGCTTCGTGCGCCAGCAACGCCGGGCGCCGGAAGAAATCCCGCTGATGATGGCGTCCAACAAGATCTGGCAGGGCCTGCAGCGGGAGCTGAATACCGACATCGAATGGATCCAAGGCGGCAATCTGTTCATCTTCAACAACGAGGCCGGACGCGCCGGCAGCCAGGCTTGGCTGGAGCATGCCAAAGCTCACGGTCTCGATAGCAAGTTGATCGGCCGGCCGGAACTGGATGCGCTGATCCCCGGCAATGAGCTCGACGCCATCGGCGCGTTGTTCACGGAAAGCGACGGCCAGGCGGAACCGACCAAGGTCACCGACGCCTTCCGCCGCGCCGCCGAGGGCCGGGGCGTCGAATTCCTGACCCACTGCGCCGTCTTCGAAATCGAAACCCAAGCCGGTGCCGTCAGCGGTGTGGTAACGGAGCGCGGCGGCATCGATGCCAAAGTGGTGGTCCTCGCCGCCGGCGCCTGGTCCGGCCGCATGCTGCGGACGCTGGGTCTGAAACTGCCGCAGATCTGGGTCAAAGGATCGGTCGCCCGTACCACATCGGCGCCGATCATTTCTCATGCCGCGACCTGGGCCGGCGTCGCCTTCCGGCAGCTCAGGGACGGCGGCATGAATATCTCCCAACCGTCCGCCGATCACGACTTGACCATGGATAGTATCCTGTACGCGTTGCCTTTCTTCAGCACCTTCCGGAAGGAGCGCCGATCGGTTCGCCTGCATCTGAACCGGATGTTTTTCGATACCTTCGCGGGCTCGTTTTCGAAGACGGCGCTGCGCGAGGAATTGCAGCGCTATCGCATCCTCGATCCGGCCCCGAACCGGAAGGCGCTGGACGAGACGCTGCGCCGGTTGAAACAAGTCCTACCGGCGGCGAAGGATGTGGTGATCGAGCGGAGCTGGGCCGGCTATATCGACCTAACGCCCGATCTATTGCCGACCTTGGATCATCTCGAAAAGCCATCCGGTCTGGTGCTGGCGACCGGATTTTCCGGCCACGGCTTCGGTATGGGGCCGATCGTCGGCACTTTGATGTCGGAACTGATCGCCGATGGGCAACCGTCTCTCGATCTCTCGGCGTTCCGCTTCTCCCGTTTCTCCGACGGCAGCAAACTGGAACCCTTCGTCACCTTCTAATCCCGAACAGGATCACGCATGCAGATTTTCGAGCAGATCGAACGATATCGGCAATGGAGCGAGGAAGAACGGCTGCTGCTGGACAGCGTCGAGAAGCTGGCGGCGGAGGAAATCGCGCCCCGCGCCGCCGACTACGATCGCACGGCCACATTCCCTTGGGACAATATCAAGGCGATCAACGCCCTTGGCCTGAACGCCATGTTCATCCCAGAGGAGTTCGGCGGCGCGCCCATGTCCTATCGGGTCTATCTCGCTTGCGTGAAGCGGATCGCCGCCGCCTGCGCCTCGACCGGGATCATCTACGCCACCAATTTTCACGCCAGCAAGCCGATCATGGAATTCGGCACGCCGGAGCAGCATGGCCGTTTCCTGCCGATCATCGCTGAAGGCGGCCTTGGCTCTCTGGTGATCACGGAAGCTCATGCAGGTTCCGACGCCACCGGTATGCGCACCCGTTTCACCCCCGACGGCGACGACATCGTTGTCGATGGCGAGAAGATCTTCATCACCAGCGGCGATGTCGCCGACGTTTTGTTCGTCTTTGGCAAATGGTCGGAGATCGAGGACGACCGGCAATCGATCTCCGTCCTGATCCTGGAGAAGGGGACGCCCGGTTTCGAGGTCATCCGGCTGGAGGACAAACTCGGCCACCGTGCGTCGTCGACGGCGGCATTGCGCTTCGATGGCTGCCGGGTGCCGCGGGCCAACCTGGTCGGCGCGCCGGGCGACGGCTTGGGCATTCTACTGGCGTCTCTGAACAAATCTCGGCCATCGGTGGCGGCCCATGCCCTCGGCATTGCCACGGCCGCGTTCGAGGATATGGTCGCCTATATGAACGAGCGTCAGCAGTCCGGCCACAAGATCGTCGAGTTTCAAGGCAATCAGTTCAATCTCGCCGACCTCGCCACCGACCTGGCCATGTGCGAGGTCTGGCTCGATCATGTGGCGGTGCGGGTCGACGGTGGCGACGACGATATCGGCCTGGTCGCCTCCATGGCCAAAATGCGCGCGTCCGACCTGGCCATGCGCATTGCCACGGATGCCATCCAGATGCATGGCGGTATCGGCTACACAAAGGACCTGCGGGTCGAGAGATTGCTGCGTGACGCCAAAATCACGCAGATCTGGGAGGGCACGAATCAGGTCCACCGGCAACTCATCGGCCGTAGTTTTCGCGCCCGCTAGGACGATCACGATTTGCCATAGCTTTTTCCGTTGACCTAGTCTCTCCACCATGTCACAAATTCGTGAATTATATCGATCCGATAGGGTCGTCTGACAAATAATGACCGGGCACTCAATGATCCGGCCAAACAGGGACAGGTGGAATCGCGGATATAGCCGCGGTTCAAGTGAGCGTATGATTCTTTTTCCGGTTACGCCGATACGCAATCAAAACATCAACGCGATTTATCACGCACCGATCGTGCCGGAAGAGGTTTGCGACAAAATCGTCGCCTCCCTGAATGACGGGAAGTGGGAAAAAGGGCAAGTTGGCGGGCCGCAGAACCAGCAGGGCTTTCAGCAGAATGACGCGGTCAGGTCCATGGTTCAGCAGCGACTGCCGGTGGATCAAAGCGGCTTTCCCTTAAACGTCATCAGCCAATGCATCGCTCAGGCCAATTCCGAGCTGTGGAACTTCGATCTGCACGGTTTCGTGGTCGATGACTTCCCTTGGGCGATGAAATATCCGGCGGAGATGAGCGGCCATTACGACTGGCATATCGACGTCGGCCGCGGCGCCAACGCTTCGCGCAAACTCGGTTTCACGCTGCAACTTACCCATGGTCACGATTATGTCGGCGGCGATCTGGAATTCCACAATGTCGATGTCGACAAAGAGGTGATGCGCAAAAAGGGCACCATCGCCATCTTTCCGGGCTTCTGGCTACACCGGGTGACGCCGGTCAGCCACGGCACCCGTATCGCCGCTGTCGGCTGGGTGCACGGGCCCAGTTTCCAGTAATCTTTAGATCGGCGGTAAGGCCGATAAGTTGCGTTCAGCGGGGGTGCGTATTTAAGGGATTGGGGGAGGGAAATGATTATCTTCCCGTCGGCGCCGACCCGAAACGGCGATGTCTGCGCCGTCTATTACGATCTGGCTTTTTCCGACGACGACTGCAACAGAATAGTCGCCGCCATCGACGACAGTCTATGGGAAGAAGGCCAAGTCGGCGAGGCGGATTATAGCGGTGGCTTCGTCGTCGATCGCAAAATCCGAGCCTGTTGGCAACAGCCGCTGCCGGTTGACGCCGGGGGTAGCCCGCTGACGCTGTTAATGGCGGAAATCGTCAAGGCCAACGCCCGCAAATGGAACTTCAAACTGGCCGGCATCGTTGCCGACGACCTGCCCTGGGTGATGCGTTATCCGGCAGACATGGGCGGACACAACGATTGGCATGTGGATATCGGCCGGCGTACCAGCGCATCGCGCAAGCTCGGCTTTTCCCTGCAGCTCAGCAACAGCGACGCCTATCGGGGCGGCGATCTGGAATTCCATGAAATCGACGTCGAGCCAGCCCGCTTGCGCCAGCGCGGCACCATGATCGTTTTTCCGGCCTATTGGCTACACCGCGTTGCCCCAGTCACCGATGGCGAACGCCTCGCCGTCGTAGGCTGGGTCCACGGGCCGAGTTATCGTTAAGCGCGTTCAACCCAGGCGCAAAATACATATCCGTCATTCCTGCTTTCGCAGGAATGACGGTATCTCATTCGGATCAGTTCGGCCCAAGTACTGAGTTCAGCGGAATGTTTTCATCCGACTCCTACCGCTGAAACTGCGGCGCGCTGGCGCCGCCGCCGCCGTCGACGGAGATGCGCTGGCCGTTGACATGGGTGTTGAGGTCGGAGACCAGGTAGCGCACCACGTTGGCGATGTCTTCCGGTTGGCAGACCCGGCCGAAGGGCATGGAAGCGTCCAGTTCCCGCAGATCCTCGACGCCGGAGCGGGCCTTGACCAGGCGGCGGCCCATATCGGTTTCGACCAGCGGCGGCGCGACCACGTTAGTGCGGATGTTATAGCGCCGCTCCTCCTTCGCCAGGGTCCAGGCCAACGCCTCCATAGCCGATTTCCCCATATTATAGGGGCTGCCGAAGGGGCCGTAGCTCTGCGTTGCGACCGAAGAGATCATGACGATATCGCCGCGCTCTAAATCCCGCATCATCGGGATCACCAGCTTCGACAGGTAGAAGGGGCCGAAGGCGTGGACGCGGACCACCCGCTCCATCTCCGCCGGATCCGTGTCGGCGACCGATTGGCCGCGGCTGGCGATGCCGCCATTGTTGACCAGGATGCCGATCGGCCCCATGGCGCGGCCGATCTCGCCGACCATGGCGCCGACTTCGTCAAGCTTGTCGACGGAGCCCTGGAAGGCTTGAGCTTCGCCGCCCTTTGCGGTGATTTCCTTCACCACCTCCTGGGCCGCGGCTTCGTCGCGGCGGTAGTTGACGGCGACGCGGGCGCCGTCTTCTGCCAAGGCCAAAGAGATGCCGCGACCAATGCCGCGGCCGCCGCCCGTCACCAGGGCCAGTCGTCCGTTCAAGTTCATCAAGCTGCCTCGTCTTCTAGATTGGGTATTTTGTCGAACCAGGGCGCGGCGGTCTCGAGCTGCGCGGCCAGACCGATCAGCGTTTCCTCGCCGCCCAGCGCGGCGCCGAAATGGACGCCGATGGGTAGGCCGGATTCGCTCCAGGCTAGCGGCAGGCTGATCGCCGGACAGCCGGTGGCATTGAAGATCGGTGTCAGCCGTCCCTCCGTCCCGGCGCGCTTGCCGTAGGTTCTAAGGTCATCGCTGTTCATGTCGATATAGCCGAGCTCGACCGGCGGGTTCGGCATGGTGGTGCCGAGCAGGACGTCATAATCCTCGAAAAACGCGCCCAGCTGCCGGGCCAGGCGATGCATGGTGGCGATTGCGCGAATCACGTCGGTGGCTGTGATTTCGGTCGCGCCTTGAGTCATCGCCCAGGTCGCGGCTTCGACGTCGTCCGGCGTCAGGTCCCGGCCCAAACTCTCCGCATAACCGTTCACCAGGCTGGCGATATTGGCGGAGATCAGGGTGCGCTGCACCTGGCGCAGGGCCATGACGTCGAACGCGGGCCGCGCCGGTTCGACGATATGACCGAGGCTCTCGCAGAGCTTGCCCGCCGCTTCGATTGCGGCGACGCATTCCGCATTGATCGGTTCGCCTAAGTGATCCGTCGTCATCATGGCGATTCTCAGTTGCCCGGGATCGCGGCCGACCGCGTCGATATAGCGGCCCTTGGGCGGTGGCGCGGCGTACGGATCGCCGGCTTCCGGACCATGGGTGCAATCGAGGAAGAGCGCCGTGTCCCGGACGGAGCGGCTGACCACATGGCCTGTCGACATGCCGTTCCAGCCTTCGCCGTCGACCGGCCCGGCCGGATTGCGGCCGCGCGTTGGCTTCAGGCCGATCAAACCGCAATTGGCGGCGGGAATGCGGATCGACCCGCCGCCGTCCGTGGCGTGTGCGGCCGGCAACATGCCGGCGGCCACCGCTGCCGCCGCCCCGCCGGAGGAGCCGCCGGCGCTGTGCTTGAGGTTCCAGGGATTGCGCGTCGGTCCGTGCAGCACCGGCTCCGTCGACAGGTTCAGACCCAGTTCCGGCGTGTTGCTGCGGCCGACGATGACCAGACCCGCCGCCTTGCAGCGGGCGACATAGGTGGAATCGTGATCGGCGACGCGGTCCGCAAACAATCGGCTGCCGTTGCTCGATGGTTGGCCTTTTTCGAGATAATGCAGATCCTTGATCAGATAGGGCACACCCTTCAGCGGTCCGTCCGGCAGGCCGTCGGCGATCGCCGCGCGGGCCGTGTCATATTGCTTCTGCACCACAGCGTTAACGGTCGGGTTGACCGCCTCGATACGCTCGATGCAACAGTCCAACACCTCTTCCGCGCTGACCTCGCGGTCGGCGATCAACTTGGCCAAACCTGTGGAATCGCACCGGCGGTAGTCGTCGTAATTCATTTGAATATCCTTCTTGTGCCCCAACAAAGTTTCCGTCAATCAATGCGACAGACGCATTCGGACAATTGCACACTAAACGCCGTCATTCCCGCGAAAGCGGGAATGGCGCAGTGACTGATTTGTCGCAATATATTCCATAGGGATTAAGTGGCAGACTTGGATTTTGTCGGTTAGGACGTGGGTGCCAATTCCTTGGCCCGTTCGCGCAGGACGAATTTCTGAATTTTGCCGCTGGGGGTGCGCGGCATTTCCGCAATGACTTCGAGGAATTCCGGCCAGTATTGCTTCGCCGTGTCCTTCTCAGCGAGCCAATCGATCATTTCCTGCTTCGAGAACTCGGCACCGTCGTGCAACACCACATAGGCATAGCCGCGCTCGCCCAGGCGCTCGTCCGGGGCGCCGACCACGGCGCATTCCAGGATGGCGGGATGCTGATAAAGCACCTGCTCCACCTCGACCACGGGAATGTTCTCGCCGCCGCGGATGATGATATCCTTGGAGCGGCCGGAGATGCGGATGTAGTCGTCCTCGCTCATCCGCGCCAGATCGCCCGTGTCGAACCAACCGTTCTCGTCGACGCCGTAGAGTTCGGGCCGTTTCAGGTAGCCGACGAAGAGGGAGGAGCCGCGGAACATCAGCCGGCCCTCCTCGCCACGCGGCATCTCGTTGCCGTCGTCGTCCGTCACCAGACATTCGGCGAAGGGCAGGCAGGTGCCGTCGCTGGACCACACCTTCTCCGGCGGGTCGTCCGGCTTGCAAATGGCGGGACAGCAGTTTTCCGACATGCCCCAACCGGCCAGGACCTTGAAGTCGAACTCCCGATCCGCCTTCTGCACCAGGGCCGGTGGGATCGGCGCGCCAGCGGAGACGAAGGTTTTCAAGGCGGAGATATCGAAGTCCTGCGCATTCGGCATATTGACGATGTCGGACAGGAATGGCGTCGCCCCCATTGTGAAGGTGGCTTTGTGCTTGGCCATCAGTTCCATGGCGACGGACGCGGTCCAGCGATCCAGCAGGACTGCGTGGCCGCCGGCCATGATCGGCGTCAGCAGGCCATAAAGAAATCCGGTGCGGTGGGCGAGCGGCGAGGCCATGAAGACGATCAGATTCTCGTCCATGCCGTGATGGGTGAGCCAGAATTGCAGATGGCTGAAGCTGGTATTGGCCGTGTTCATCACGCCCTTGGGCTCCCCGGTCGTGCCGGAGGTATAGGCTAGTTCGTTGACGTCGTTCGGTCCGGGCCGCAGTGCGGCCAGCCGGTCGTCGACATCCTCAGCTTCTTCCCGCGCCTCCGCCATGAACAGCGCGTCGAAGTCGCCATCGTCGCCGATGAAGACCGCATGCTTCAGGTCCGGCAGATTGTCGCGCATTGCCGCCATCATCGGCCGGTAGTCGAAACCTCGGAATATGGTTGGCGCCACATAGACCTTGGCTTCGGCGAAGCCGAGCATGAAGGTCAGCTCGCGCTCCCGAAACACCGGCATCAGGATATTGCTGATTGCGCCGATGCGGACGCAGGCGAGATGCAGCACCGTGCATTGCCACCAGTTCGGCATTTGCAGCGCCACCACGTCGCCGGGACCGACGCCCATTTCCAGCAAGGTCAAGGCGAAGCGCTTCGAAAGCTTATCCAGCTCGCCGTAGCTGATCGTTGTCGCCGTGTCGTCTTCGCCGTTATAGGAGGTGACCGCCGGCCGGTCGGGGCCTAGCGCAAGGCTTGCGTCAAGGTAATCCAATAAGATCTTGTTGGGCCAGGCGCCCAATTTATTCATTTCGTCGATGCGGGTTTGTGGCAAAATAACCCCGAGTTCCATCATCTGAGCCCTTATAATATTGCGTCGTCAATAATCGGTTGAGCATATAACCCGGTTTGGGCGGCGATGGCAAAAATCCGGGATTGCAACCATGACGACCACCGACAGTCTGCTTGTGGAGGAGAGCCCCGGCGTCGCCTGGTTGACCTTGAACCGGCCGGACAAACTCAACCCGCTCGACCGAGACACGATCGGCCGTCTGCTGACAGAAGTGCGGCGGCTGGAGGAACGGGCGGACATTCGCGTCGTCGTATTGACAGGCCGTGGCCGCGCCTTCTCCGCCGGCGGCGATCTCTCGGGTTATCTGGAGCTCTATCGTCGACCGGACGATTTCCGGGCCTATCTGAACGACTTCTTCGCCCTCTGCGACGGCATCGAGCGATCGGCGAAGATCTATCTGGCCGCGGTCAACGGCGTCACGGTCGCCGGCGGGTTGGAGGTCATGCTGGCCTGCGACTTCGTCCTGATCGCGGAAGGCGCGAAGATCGGCGACGGGCATTTGAACTTCGCGCAATTGCCGGGCGGCGGCGGCTCCCAGCGCTTGCCCCGCACCGTCGGGCCGCTGCAGGCCAAGCGCCTGATCTTGACTGGGGAGATGATTGACGCGGCCGAGGCGGTGGCGATCGGCCTGGCCACGAAGGCGGTGCCGGCCGCCGACTTGCGTCATGCGACCCAGGAGCTGACGAAGGACCTGCTGGCGAAAAGCCCGGCGGCGCTGAAAGGGTCCAAATATCTCATCAACAGCGGACTGGCCGGCGATCTGGCCAGCGGGTTGGCGCTGGAAATGGACTATGTACACGGCTACGCCACCGGCCATCCGGACGCCATGGAAGGGCTGGAAGCTTTCCGCGACAAGCGGCCGCCGTCATATAGGGAGGCGGAATAGCGATGTATCGATTGCGCGACAAATACGCCATCGCCGGGGTCGGCTATACGGAATTCTCCAGCCGTTCCGGCCGGACCGTGCTCGACCTCGCCGGCAGCGCCTGTGCGGCGGCGGCGGCCGATGCGGGACTGGCGCTCGGCGAGGTGGACGGCATCGTTTCCTTTACCTTCAACGACTCGGTCCCCGCCATGGCGGTGGCGACCAGTCTGGGGATTCCCGAAATGGGGTACGCCGTCGACTTCCAGGCCGGCGGCAATGCGGCAAACCTGATAATCCAAGCGGCTGCGGCGGCGATCGAGGCTGGCCTGGCGACGAATGTGCTCTGCTACCGGGCCATGAACGGCCGCTCCGGCTTCCGGCTCGGCGGCGGCCGGGAATATACGGCGCGCGGCGTCACCCAGCATACCGCGCCCTTCGGCTGGATCACCTATCCCCAGGCCATGGCCATGTGGTGCCGGCGGCATATGATCAAATACGGCACCACGTCGGCGCAGTTGGGCGAGGTGGCGGTAACCTGCCGCGCCAACGCGATGCTGAACGAGCGGGCGCAGATGCGTGACCCATTGAGCCATGAGGACCATGCCAACTCCCGCATGATCGTGGATCCTTTGCGCTTGAACGACATCTGTCTCGAAAGCGACGGCGCCTGCGCCGTGCTGGTGACCAGTGCCGAGCGGGCGCGGGACTTGGCCCAGCGTCCCGTCTATATCATGGGCGCGGCCTATGGCGGCGGCGACCATCAGGGCGAGGATCTGTTCGACGCTATCCGTTGGCCGGATCACAGCCAGAACTATTCGACCTATATCGCCGACGACCTCTGGGCCAGCGCCGGCGTGGGCCCGGACGATGTGGACGTGGCGGAGATTTACGACTGCTTCACTTACAGCGTGCTCATGCAGCTGGAAGGCTTCGGCTTCTGCGCCGAGGGGGAGGGTGGGCCCTTTGTCGAGGGCGGCCGTATCGCCCGTGACGGGGCCCTGCCGATCAACACCCATGGCGGCCTATTGTCGGAAGCCTATATCCACGGCCTCAACCACGTGGTCGAGGCGGTCGAGCAACTGCGCGGACAGTCCGGCGCGCGCCAGATCGATGGTGCGGAGATCGCTTTCACCAGCGCCGGCGCCATGACCTGCGGCTCCGCCCTGGTGCTGAGGAACTGACCATGGCCTATGAAAAGCCGTTGCCGGAACCGGATGAGGATAGTGCGCCCTATTGGCAAGGCTGCCGCGATCACGAGCTGATACTGCAATATTGTACCAGCTGCAACGCATCGCAGTTCCCGCCCGGACCGGCCTGTCAGAAATGCGGCGATGGATCATTGGAATGGCGGCGGCATACCGGTCGCGGCAACCTTTACAGCTGGATCGTCGTCGAGCATCCGGTGCCGCGGGAGGTCTATGGCGACGATGTGCCCTATGTGGTGGCTCTTGTCGACCTGGAGGACGGGCCGCGCATGGCCAGCAACCTGGTCGACTGCGCAACGGAAGACATTTCCGCCGGCATGGCCCTGGAGGTCACCTTCGACGACGTGACCGAGGAGATCACCCTGCCGAAGTTTCGACCGGCGCGGTCCTGATCGGACTGGCCACGACCCACCAGTCGGGATGATCCCGCCGAACTTGGTCGGCAACCGCTTCCGCCGTTACCAAATCCGCGCAGACTGTGAAACAAGTAGCACCGCTGCCGGACATGCCGGTCAGCTCGCCACCGTCGATCTCGCGCAGGACGTCGAGGATCTCCGGCGCCAATTTGCCGGCGGGCGGGAGTAGGTCGTTGCCGGTTTCGCTCAATTGCCCCATCAGCGTTTTGTAATCTGGGCTGAACATGTTCGGCGCGGTGCGGGCGTTGTTCAATTTCAACGACCGAAACACGTCGGCTGTGGACACAAATACCCCTGGATTTACCAGCACGATAGCGCAAGCCGGGAAGCTCTGCATCGGTTCCATGATCTCGCCGATCCCGCGCATCAAGCTGGGTCCGGAGGTGACACAGACAGGGACGTCGGCGCCTAGGGTTTCGAGGCCGCTCGGCACCGGCACTTGCCAAAGTCGAGAGAGCGCCCGGATCGCCGCGGCCGCATCCGCGGAGCCGCCGCCCAAGCCGGCGCCGACCGGAATGTTTTTCTCCACCGCGACCGCCACATTCGGCGGCCGGCCCACGGCGGCCGCCATCAGCTCGACGGCCCGGGAGACAATATTGTCCTCGGACAAGCCGGCGGCAAAAGGGCCCGAGAGATCGAGGCGGTAGCCGTCGGCGGGCGCGACCGCGACGCGGTCACCGAACTCGGTAAACACCGTCAGGCTTTCGAGCTCGTGATAGCCATCCGGCCGCCGTCCGAGGATATGGAGAAACAGATTGACCTTGGCTGGCGCCGGTTCCGACAGGGCCGTCATGGACCGGATCAGTTGGTTTTGGATTTCGGCAGTGGGGCCAAACCGTTGTTCAGCTTGTCCTCAATGCTCCGCGCGACGTCCTCTTCCGGTTTGAAGACCAGGGCATGGCGCCACTGGAAGCGGGCTTCCCGCACCCGGCCGACGCGCCAATAGGCATCGCCCAGATGATCGTTCAGCACCGGATCTTCGGGCCGCAGCTCGACCGCCCGTTGCAGATGCTTCACCGCGCCCTCGAAATCGCCGAGCCGGTAGAGCGCCCAGCCCAGGCTGTCGACAATGAAGCCATCGTTGGGCCGCTGCTCCACCGCCCGTTCGATCATGCCGCGGGCCTGGTCCAGGTTCCGTCGTAGCTCGACCCAGGAATAACCGAGATAATTCAAGACCAACGGCTGCTCCGGTTTCAGCTCCAGAGCTTTGAGGAAATCCGGCTCCGCCTTCTCCCACTGTTTGGATCGTTCGTAGGCAATGCCACGGGAATAATAGAGCGCCCAATATTGCTCGCGCGGTTGGTCGATGCGGGCAATCGCTTGGCTGTAGATGGCGGCCGATTCCTCGTAGCGCTTCTCGCTGCGCAGGATATCGCCGCTGGTGATCAGTGGTTCCAAGTCGTTCGGCCGCTCCGCCGCCATCGCCTTGAGAACGGCCAAAGCCTCGTCGCTCTTCTTCAGTCGATGCAGATTGTCGGCGATGCGAACCCGGCTTTCCCATTTGAAGGGGGAGTTGTCGGGGACGGACCGGTAGACGTCGATCGCGTCCTGCCAGCGTTGGCTGCCGTCGTTCAATTCGCCGAGCAGGATCAGCGCGGTGTCCAGATCCGGTCGTAACCGCAAGGCCAGATGCACATAGACCCGCGGTATATCGAAGCTGCGCTGACGGGCCAGCGACGCGGCAACGCCGAACAGCGCCTCCGCCGCGCCTTCCCGCGCATCGCCGGCAATCGGCGGCAGCGTTCCGGTTTTATTGAGTCTGTCGGCGGCGTCGCGGGCGATGGGGTTGCTTGGGAACCGCGCGAGATAGTCGTCGATCGCTTTTTTCGCCCCGTCGCTGTTGCCTTGTCGGCTCAACAAACTGGAATAAGCAAAGGCGATCCGGGAACTGCCGCCGCCGCCGGCGCTTGTGGCGCCTTCATAGGCGGTTTCCGCCTCGTCCAGGCGGCCAGCGCTATCCAGCATCATGGCCTTGTGATAGTCGGCGAAAACTTTATAGGCCTTTTGCCCGAGCAGCGGTTTTAGATCTTCTATGCCACCGTCCACATCGCCGCCGGCATGGGTGACCCAGCCTGTCAGGATCGGATTCAAAAGCGCGGCAACACCGTTTTTACGTTGCGCCGCAAGGTGGTTTTTCGCCGCCGCCGTATCGCCTTTCTGCAGGGAATTCACGGCAAGGATGAGCCGTGCCAGGCTGGCGCCGTTGCTTTGCGTCACCCGCTGCTTCGCCAGCGCCAATGCCCGATCGAACTGCCCCTGCGCCAAGGCCGAATAGAGCGCCCGTTGCACCAATCCCGGGTTATCCGGTGCCGATTGTAGGGCGACATCGTAAAACGCGGCGGCCGCTTCCGTATCTCGGGCATTGCGCGCGATCTTGCCGGCAAGATAACTGCCGAAGCGGGAGAAACTTTCGTGGTTCAGGGGGGCTTCCGGTTCGCTCGCGGTTTTGTCCGCGGCCTGTAACTGGGTTTCCGTACAGGCGCCGAGCCAAAGGGCAATCGCGACCAAACCAAGAATGGTGTGGCGACTGCGTTTCGCCTGCCGCGTGACTGCGCTTGCCATGATCTGTTCCCGTTACTCCGACAAAACTTACATACTCATTTACATATTCGGGTAGTTGGGACCGCCGCCGCCTTCCGGCACGACCCAATTGATATTTTGCGTGGGATCTTTGATATCGCAAGTCTTACAGTGAACACAGTTTTGCGCGTTGATCTGTAGCTGCGGATTGCTGCCGTCGTCATCCGTGACGATTTCATAGACGCCGGCGGGGCAGAAGCGTTGCTCCGGCGCGTCGTAGATTTTCAGATTATGCTCGATCGGCACCTGAGAATCCTTCAATGTCAGGTGGATCGGCTGGTCTTCCTCGTGATTGGTGTTGGAGATGAAGACCGATGAAAGCTTGTCGAAGCTGATTTCGCCGTCGGGTTTCGGATAGTCGATCGGCTGGCATTGCGCCGCCGGCTTCAAGGAATTGTGATCGGCGCCGTGGTGCTTAAAGGTCCAGGGCACATGTCCGCCAATGAATTGTTCCAGGCCCGTATAGAGGATGCCGCCGATGTTGCCCCATTTGGCGAAGGCCGGCCGCACGTTGCGCACCGCATGCAATTCTTGTTTTACCCAGGAAGAATCGTAGGCCTCCTGATACGCGGTCAGCAACGGTTCCCCGAGTTCGCCCTCGCCGGCGGCTTGTACCGCGTCGAAAGCGGCGTCCGCCGCCATCATGCCGGTCTTCATTGCGGTATGGCTGCCCTTGATCTTGGGCACGTTCATGAAACCGGCGGAGGCGCCGACGATGGCGCCGCCGGGAAAAGTCAGTTGCGGCACGGACTGGATACCGCCTTCGTTCAAGGCGCGGGCGCCATAGGCGATGCGCTTGCCGCCTTCGAGATATTGCCGCACTTCCGGGTGGGTCTTGTAGCGCTGAAACTCGTCGAACGGGGAGAGATAGGGGTTCTTGTAATCGAGACCGATAACAAAGCCGACCGACACCTGATTGTTCGGCAGGTGATACATGAAGGAGCCGCCATAGGTCTCATTATCCATGGGCCAGCCGGCGGTGTGCATGACCAAGCCTTCTTGATGCTGTTCCGGCGGAATTTCCCACAATTCCTTAATGCCGATGCCGTAGGTCTGCTCCTGGCACTCGGCCCGCAGGTCGAACTGCTCGATCAATTGCTTCGAGAGAGAGCCCCGGCAGCCCTCGGCGAACAGGGTGTATTTGGCGTGCAATTCCATACCCGGTTCGTGGGACGCTTTCGGTTCGCCGTCGCGGCCGATTCCCATATCGCCGGTGGCCACGCCCTTCACCCGGCCGTCTTCGTGGAACAGCACTTCGGAGGCGGCGAAGCCGGGATAGACTTCGACCCCCAGAGCTTCCGCCTGCTCGCCGAGCCAACGCGTGACGTTGCCGAGGGAAGCGATGTAGTTGCCGTGATTCTGGGACGGTTTCGGTAGCAGCATAACCGGTACGGAGATCGCGTTGACTTCGGTCAAGTAGAAGAACTTCTCCTCGGTCACCGGACAGTCGAGCGGTGCGCCCATGTCCCGCCAATCGGGAAACAATTCGTTCATTGCCCGGGGTTCGATGACCGCGCCGGAAAGAATATGGGCGCCGATCTCGGAGCCTTTTTCCAGCACGCAGACGGTGATTTCCTTCTCCTGCGCTTGCGCCAGTTGCATCAACCGGATCGCCGCGCTCAATCCCGCCGGGCCGCCGCCAACGATGACGACGTCGAGTTCCATTGCTTCGCGTTCCATGCCGTTCCTTTGACCTGGGTTTGGGTAATGACTGTGATCTCAACCCCTTATGCCGTCTTTGCCGGCTCCCGGTCAAATGGTTCCATCTCGACCGCAGATGCACTAGCCTGCCGTCATGACCGGCACTAAATTGACCGCATTGGAAAATCTGCAATGGCATCTCGATCACGGCGTTGACGAGAGCATCGGACATGCGCCGGTAAACCGGCTGCAGGCGCCGACACCGGTGGCAAAACCAGCGCCAGTCCAAGCATCGGCCGCCACACCGGTGGCGAGGAAACCGGCGCCGCTGACTTCCGCCGACAACGCGACCAAAGAAGCCGGCGATCTGGCACGCCAAGCCGCCGATCTGGCGACTTTGCGGGCGGTTATGGATGCATTCGATCTTTGCCCTTTGAAGGCGACGGCGAAGAGCCTCGTCTTCGGTGACGGCAATCCCGACGCAGCGGTCATGTTTATCGGTGAGGCGCCGGGCGCGGACGAAGACCGTCAAGGGCTGCCGTTTGTCGGGGTTTCAGGCCAGCTCTTGGACCGCATGATCGCCAGTGTCGGGCTGAAACGGGACAGCATTTACATCACCAACATCCTGCCCTGGCGGCCGCCGGGCAACCGCAAGCCGACGCTGGCGGAAACCGCCATGTGCATGCCGTTCATTCGCCGGCATATCGAACTGGTCGCGCCGAAAGTGTTGGTCTGCGTCGGCGGAACTTCGGCGCAGAATTTGTTGAATATCACGCAAGGCATCACCCGAACCCGCGGCCAGTGGTTCGACTATGACGACGGCGGCCGGCTGGTCCCGACCCTCCCGATGTTCCATCCGGCCTATCTGTTGCGGTCGCCGGCATTGAAGCGGGACGCCTGGTCGGACCTCCTGGCATTGCGGGCAAAGCTCGAAGAACTTGGCGTTTCATTGCCTTGAACCGGGACTTGAAGCGGTGTAGATAACCGGGTCTTTCAACTGATCCGGGACGAAACCGATTTTGCGGTTCGATTTTCCACGCCTTCTCATTCTTTGCCTTCTGGCCGGCCTGACCGCCGCCGCGCCGAGTTTCGCGAAAGACGTCAAGAAGCTGCCACGGATCCTGGGCGACGAGGATCGCAAGCTTTATCGGCAGATCTTCGCGGCGCAGGCGAAGGGCGACTGGGACGCCGCCGACGGGCGCATCAAGAAGCTGAAGAACAATATCCTGATGGGTCAGGTGTTGTTCGAACGCTACATGGTGCCGGAGGGCTATATCTCCCGCTATGCGGAACTGGCGGCTTGGCTGCGCGCCTACGGCGATCACGCGGAAGCGGACCGGGTCTATCAACTGGCCCTGCGCAAGCGCCCGGGGCCTTCGACCTATCCGAAGCCGCCGAGCCGGCGTCTTGCCATCAAAGGATTCAAAGGGCCGCGGCCGAAAAAACGGTCGCGGACAAATGGCTATTCTCGGCCGAAGAAAGGCCCGGCGGCGGCGCGGGACGCGAAAATCCGCAAGCTCGTACGGCAGCGCAAACCGCAGGAGGCGGAGAAACTTCTCTATAAGGTGGACAGTCGGGAGCTGCTATCGACAGCGCAGTTTGACGCGGCGAAGGCGCAAGTCGCTGCCGGCTACTTCTACACCAACGACGACGCCAAGGCTTACAAGATCGCTGCCGCGGCGGCGAAGCGGTCGCGAAAGGTAATGTATTGGCCGGATTGGATCGCCGGCTTGGCGGCGTGGCGGAGTTATAAGCCGCGCCTAGCGGCCCGACATTTCCAATTGGTAGACAAGTCGCCGGTCGCCGGCGATTGGGTAAAGGCCGGGGCTGCCTTCTGGGCGGCGCGGGCACACCTGGCCGGCGGCAATGCCGCCCAGGTGAGATTGTGGCTGGGCCGTGCCAGCCGATTTCCGAAAACCTTCTATGGTTTGATCGCACACCAGATTCTCGGCATCGCGCCGCCATTGAATTGGGCCCGTCCTCGGCTTCCTCGCGCCGATCTGAAACGTCTGATGGGGAGCAATGCGGTGCGCCGCGCCATTGCCTTGACCGAGGTCGGCGAGATCGCGACGGCGGAACTGGAGCTGGAACGGGTTTATTGGGCGAGCGGCAGCGCCAGCGGCAAGGCGATGCTCGGTCTCGCTCAACACCTCAATTTGCCGGGGTTCAGCTTTCGCATCGCCCGGCGTTTCCGCGGTGTGAAGAATATGGCGCTGGACCGGGCGCTTTACCCGATCCCGCCCTGGAAACCGAAGAAGGGGTTCACCGTCGACCGTGCCCTCGTTTACGCCTTCATGCGGAAGGAGTCTCATTTCGAACCGTTGGCGACCAGCCCAGCCGGTGCCCGCGGTCTAATGCAACTGATGCCGACGACCGCACGCTATATCGCCGGAGACAAAGAACTCGATCTGAAGAAGCTGTATGAGCCGGTTTACAATATCGCGCTTGGCCAAAAGTATCTGCGTTATCTGATGTCCTACGATATCGTCGGCGGCGATCCCTTGCGACTGGCCGTCGCCTACAATGCGGGACCCGGCAATCTGGTGAACTGGCGTAAGGGCATCGACCATCATAACGAACCGCTTCTGTTCGCGGAGAGCTTGCCGTCGACGGAAACCCGGATATTCGTTGAGGAGGTCTTGGCCAACTATTGGATTTACCGCTATCGTTTGAAGCGGCCCGTGGTTTCGCTGAAGCAGGTTGCCGCCGGCCTCTGGCCGAAAATCGCCAGCCCTAAGACGACGCGGAAATTGGCAAGGAACAAGTGATGAGCCAGGCTCAAGCTACCGAATTTCGACCCGTACGGATCGCTGTCATGACCGTCTCCGACAGCCGCACGCTGGAGGATGACAAGTCCGGCGACATTCTCGAGCAACGGCTGACCGACTATGGTCACGAACTGGCGGCACGCCGGATCGTCAAGGACGACACGGAGGTAATTATCGCCCAGCTTCGCACCTGGATCGACGATCCGAGCGTCGAGGTGGTGATCGCCACCGGCGGTACCGGCGTGACCGGCCGCGACGTAACGCCGGAAGCCTTTGCCTCGGTTTATGAGAAAGAGGTGGCGGGTTTCGGCGAGCTGTTCCGCATGCTCAGTTTCAAAACCATCGGCACGTCGACGATCCAGTCCCGGGCCACGGCCGGCGTGGCCAAGGGGACTTATCTATTCGCCTTGCCGGGCTCGCCCGGCGCTTGTCGGGACGGTTGGGACCTGATTTTGAAGGATCAGCTCGACATCCGTCACAAACCCTGCAACTTCGCCGAGTTGATCCCAAGACTGCGCGAGCATGAGGCGCGATCCGCCTGAACCGCCAGCCAATCCCCTAGGTTATCGACATCCCGCAGGGTGTCCGTAAAACCGACGCGCCAATGGGCCGGCAGGTTGGCTAATGTATCGGCGAGGGCGTGCGCGCTCGACCAACGGACGTCGGCGAACGGCCGGAACGGATAACGGGTACGCTGCACGCCAACCAAATAGAACCCGCCATCTTGGGCGGGTCCGAAAACCACCCGATGGCGGCGCAGTAATCGGAAGGCGTGTCGGATTTGCACCAATCTCAGGTCCGGTATATCGCCGCCGACCAACACGACCGGTCCGCGGTCGGCCCGGCGCAAGGCCCGGTCCATACGATGACCGAGATCGCCTGGCGACTGCGCGCGGCGGGTGAAGCTGGCCGGCCAGGGATTGGCGCCGCCGGCCGCGTCGGTCGGCGTGACGAACAAGGTGACGTCAAACTCGTCGCATTGCGACAGCTGCCGCAGCAATCGCCGACAGTTGAGCCGATAGAAGCGCCAGGCGGCCAGGGTCCCGATATCGCGCGCCAGGCGGGTTTTCACGGCACCGAGGCGGGGCGCCTTGAGAAAGACGATCAATTGCGGCCGTGCGGTCATCAGCGATACCAGGCTGCCAGCCGCGCCGCGTCGACACCGAGATGGAAAGCCGCCACGATCGACAGGTTTTTCGCCGAGCGACGCCAATACCCGTCCCGCTCGAACCGCTCGGCCGACGTCACGGCGGTCCCATCGAGCTGCCGCAATCGGCGTCGGCCGAGGCGGTGGACCAGATCCACATCCTCAAGAAAGGGCAGCGGTCGAAAACCGCCCACTTGATCGTACAGCCGGCGGGAGATCAGCAGCCCTTGATCGCCGTAGGGCAGGGCCAGAATCCGGCAGCGCCAGGCCACGCCAAGTTGCCACATTTTTGGCCGCCAACCGTCGCGGTCCAAGGCGAAGCGGAAATAACCGGCCATCTCAAGGTCTGTATGCGTCGTGACCAAGCTCGTCCATTCGTCGGGTAGACGGGTGTCGGCATGCAGGAACAGCAGCCATTGTCCCTGCGCGGCAGCCGCACCGGCCAGCATCTGATTGGCGCGCCCCTTCTCCGACGATATGACCGTCGCACAGGCTGATGCAATCGCCGTCGTCTCGTCGGTCGATCCGCCGTCCACGACAATGATTTCCTGACCCGGTAGGCCCGGGCTCAGCGCGGCCAAACAGGCCGGTAGATGGGCCGCGGCGTTCAGAGTCGGGATCACGATACTCAACATAGGGCGGAGATTAGCTTTTTCGCAGCGAGATCGCGAATGAATATTGTTCTTGTTTTGTTCTAGAATATGAGTCAAACTGACGTCATGAGCCAGATCCAGCCTCATCCAACAACCCGACGCGGCCGGGGTGCTGTCAGCAACGACAGCGGCCGGTTCGAGGTTGAGCGGCGGGAACGGGTGGATGACGGCTGGGATACGGTTGAGGATGACGTCAAGCTGGACACGGAATTGATCCGGGACACCAGCCGCAACATCATTGCCACCAATAATTCGCCGGACGTCGGTTTCGACCGCTCGATCAATCCCTATCGCGGTTGCGAGCATGGCTGCGCCTATTGTTTCGCCCGCCCGACCCATGCCTATCTCGGCTATTCCCCGGGGCTCGACTTCGAAAGCAAGATATTGTTCAAGCCGGATGCCGCGCGGCTACTGGAGAAGGCGTTCCGTCGCCAGGGCTATGACCCGGACGTGATCGCCCTCGGCGTCAATACGGATGCCTATCAACCGGTCGAACGCCGGCTCGGCATTACGCGGTCTATTCTGGAGGTAATGCAACAGTTCCGGCATCCGGTCTGCATCATTACCAAGTCTCATCTGGTCACCCGGGATATCGATATCCTCGCCGACCTGGCCACCCGCGATCTGGCGAAAGTCTTGGTCTCGCTAACCAGCCTGGACCATAAATTGTCTCGGCATATGGAACCGCGGGCGGCGACGCCGGCGAAGCGGTTGGACGCGATCCGCCAGCTCCGCGATGCTGGGATTGCCGTCGGTTGTATGGTGGCGCCGATGATTCCGGGCTTGAACGATCATGAGATGGAGAATTTGTTGTCTGCGGCGAAAGACGCGGGCGCGCAGCAGGCCAGCTATATTCTTTTGCGCCTGCCCCGCGAGATCAGCCAGCTGTGGCGCGAATGGCTGGCGGAACATTATCCAGACCGGGCCGATCGAGTGATGGATCACATCCGCACGGCGCGGGGCGGTAAGGATTACGACAGCCGCTTCCATCGACGCATGCGCGGCACGGGCCCCTATGCGGAGATGCTGGCGCAGCGGTTCCGCCTCTGCCAACGCCGCCTGAGCCTGGATGAGCGGGACTACGAACTCTCGCTGGATCATTTTCGGGTTCCGGACGCGGGATCGGCGGACGGTCAATTGTCGCTGTTGTAACAAGCATTTGACGGCCTGAGCATTTTGCTTAAATGTGGTTCCCATGTCGGGAGCCGAACTCGTTGAAATCGCTCTGGTCGCGGCCGCGGCCTTGGTCTGCGGTCTGCTTTTGCAGCGTCTGCGGCAACCGGTGGTGGTTGGCTACATCGCCGCCGGCGTCTTGCTCGGCCCCTCCGCGCTGGGTCTGATCGAGGAGCGCGAGACCGTCAATATCATGGCCGAGCTCGGCGTTCTGATGCTGTTGTTCATCATTGGGATGGAATTGTCGCTGCGCGGGTTTCGCCGGGTCATCAAGGTCTCGTTGATCTGCGCCATGTCGCAGATCGTCATCGGCACCGGCATCATGCTCCTCGTCGGCAAACTGCTCGGCTGGCCCTATGAAATGGCGGTTTTGTTCGGCTTCGTCGTCGCTCTGTCGTCGACCGCAGTGGCGATTAAAATCCTGGAGGATATCGGCGAGATCCGAACCGACGTCGGACGCACCGCCATCGGCGTGTTGATCGCGCAAGACCTGGCCGTGGTGCCGATGCTGCTGATTATCAAAGGCATTGCGGGGGAGGGCGGCAATATTCTGTTCAGCGTCGCCGCCAAGGTGATCTTGGCCGTCGGCTTGCTGATTTTCCTGATTTATTACCTGACGCGGCGTGAGCGTGTGCGGACCCCCTTCACGGACCGTACCTGGGACAATCCCGAACTCGCGGCGGTGACCGCCATGGCCTATTGCTTCACCGCCGCGCTGCTGACCCATGCGGTCGGACTTTCCGCCGCCTATGGCGCCTTCCTGGCCGGCCTTTGGATCGGCAACTCGACAGCACGCGCGCCGATCCTGCAGGCGGCAATCCCGATCCAGGGCGTCTTGCTGATGGTGTTATTCCTATCCTTCGGACTGCTGCTGGATCTGCAATATATTTGGCAGAATATCTGGACGGTATTGCTGCTGCTTTTATTGGTGACGGTGGTGAAGACAACGCTGAATATCGGCTTCCTGCGCCTAGCCGGGGTGGCCTGGCCGCAAGCCTGGCTCGCCGGCATGACCATCGGGCAGATTGGCGAGTTTTCCTTCGTCTTGGTTGCCGCCGGTACCACGGCGGGTCTGCTGTCGCCGGAAGATCATCGACTGGCCATTTCCGTGATCGCGCTGAGCTTGATGACCAGCCCCTTCTGGCTTTACACCGCGCGCCGAATGGAGGGCTTGGCTCTGCGGCGAATCGTCACCTTGCGGCAGTTATTGCGGAGCGTTTATGGCCGCGAGGCCCGCGCCGTCGTCGTCGCCGGCCGGCAAACGGTCAACTTCTCCATCCGTGTCGGCGAACAGGGCAAGGATCTCTTCCAGCAAATGCGTGCCGAGGAGTCGCCGTCGGATGATGAGGGCGAGGGCCGGGACGCGGAATTTCCGGACGGCCCACCGGGAGATAGCAAACCTCGCCGGGATGCCGCCGAATGACCGGTCCGAACGATCGTTTCGAGGTCGCCGCCGGCCGCGACCGCGGACTGAATATCTGCGGCATTGACGAAGCCGGCCGGGGGCCGCTCGCCGGCCCGGTGGTGGCCGCCGCCGTCATGCTTGACTGGACGCGGGTGCCGGACGGCCTCGCGGATTCCAAAAAACTCAATGCCAGCCGGCGCGATGAGCTCCGCCAGGCGCTTGAAAACAACGCCATGGTCGGCGTTGGTCTCGCCAGCGTCGAGGAAATCGACCGACTGAATATCCTACAGGCCAGTCTGTTGGCCATGCGCAGGGCCTTCGACGATCTACCGATCCGACCCGATCACGCTTTGGTCGACGGCAACAAACTTCCGGATCTAACCTGTCCGGCGGCGGCTATTGTAAAAGGCGACGATCGGGTGTTGTCGATCGCCGCCGCCTCGATCGTCGCCAAGGAAGTGCGGGACGCGATCATGCGCGGCCTGGCGGAGGAACATCCCGGCTATGGCTGGGAAACCAATATGGGTTACGGGACCAAAGCGCATCGCCAAGCACTGATCGAGCTCGGCGTTACGGCCCATCACCGGCGCGGATTCGGGCCCGTGCGGCGGCTCCTTCAAGAACCGCTAATGCTTTGACTCAAAAAAGATATTGACCTGATTCGCCGCTTGACTCATTGTCTCGGCCGTTATGCCTATCAAGAAGCTGCCTTTGGATCGGGTGGTGGTCGGCGACTGCGCCGAGGTCATGCGTGGCCTGCCGGCGGGGTCCGTCGACTTGATCTTCGCCGATCCGCCTTACAATCTGCAATTGGACGGTGAGCTGCACCGCCCGAACAATACCCGTGTCGATGGCGTCGAGGAGGACTGGGACCGCTTCGACAGTTTCGAAAGCTACGACCGCTTCACGCGGGATTGGCTGGCCGCGGCGCGACATGTCCTGTCGGACAGGGGCGCGCTCTGGGTCATCGGCAGCTATCACAATATTTTCCGGGTGGGTGTGGCGCTGCAGGATCTCGGGTTCTGGGTGATGAACGACGTGATCTGGCGCAAGACCAACCCGATGCCGAACTTTCGCGGCCGGCGCCTGACCAACGCCCACGAAACCATGATCTGGTGCACGAAAAGCCAGGATCAGAAGAATTACACCTTCAATTACGACGCCCTGAAAACGGCCAACGACGATCTGCAAATGCGCAGCGACTGGCTGCTGCCGATCTGCTCAGGTAAGGAGCGGTTGAAGGTCGATGGCCGCAAGGCCCATCCGACCCAGAAGCCGGAAGCCTTGCTGCACCGGATCGTTCTCGGCTGCAGCAATCCGGGCGATGTGGTGCTCGATCCGTTTTTCGGCAGCGGCACCACGGGCGTTGTCGCCAAACGGTTGGGCCGTCGCTATGTCGGGATCGAACGCGAGGCCGATTATGCCAAGCTCGCGGTGCGCCGCATTCGCGATGTCGAGCCGGCGGCGCCCGAGGATCTGGAGGTCACACCGTCGAAGCGTCAGCAACCTCGCGTACCTTTCGGCTGGATTGTCGAGCGGGGCCTATTGAAGCCGGGCGACATGCTCTACGACCCATCGCGCCGCTTCGCCGCCCGCATTCGCGCGGACGGCAGTCTGGCGGCCCAAGATCATAGAGGTTCGATCCACAAGGTCGGCGCCGCCCTGCAAGGGGCGCCGGCCTGCAATGGCTGGACGTTCTGGTGCTTCGAGCATAAGGGCAATCTGGTGCCGATCGATATGCTCCGGCAGAAAGTCCGCGCCGAAATGCACTGACCGTCAGCGGGCCCGCAAGGTCAGCGAGTCGCGGTTGAATTCGAAACTTTCCAGGCGGTCGAGGTAGCTCATGCCGAGCAGGGAGTTCGAGAGCGGCGCGCCGTTGACCAAGGCCTTGACGTCGCGCATGACGATCGGGCCGATGACCAGTTCGCCGATCCGGATGGCGGCACCGCGAACCTGTCCGTTCGCGGTATTCATCACCAAATTGTAGTCCAACTCGTCCAGATCATAGCCCAGCCGGCGCGCGTCAGCCGGGCTGAGCACCACCCGGCTGGCCCCGGTGTCGACGAGGAAGCGGACAGGCCGGCCGTCGACCAAGCTGTCAACGACATAGTGCCCATTTTCGCCTGGTCGGAAGCTGATGCTGCCGCCCCGTGAATCGTAGCCTTGGCCGGGCAGCAATTCGCCGAACACCCGATCGCGTACCATTTGCAATTCGCCGCGGAAGGCATAGCCGATCGCCAGCACGGCGACGATGGCGCACCACGCCAGTATCTGCTTGATGGACTTCTTCAGGTCGAGGCGCCGACCGGCGAAGAAACCGCCGCTGACCAAGGCCAGGAGAGCGATCAGATAGACCAGACGCTCCAGCCGACGGTCGTCGTCCATGGCGCTGGGGAAGCTGTTCATCAGCAGATAAATGACCACCGCCCCGACGGCGAACACGGCGAGCCAAATCAGATAACGGCGATTGGTTCGGGACATTCGGGACAAGGGCGGTCGGTTATCGTCGGGTCGCCAAGGGTCGGACA
>CBDCGJ010000031.1:0-55391 GCA_965216645.1 Alphaproteobacteria bacterium
CTTTGCATCACCCGTCAATGCGCGGTTTGGCGGATTGAAATCGACGATACGGCAACGATGACGCTATGTCGATCTGTCGCGGATCTTCCTGGCACCAGGCTGGCAGCCGACAATCAACATGCGCTACGGCGTTTCGCTCGGTTGGGACACCGACACAAAGGTCGAGCGCTCGCTGGGCGACGTCGAGTTTTTCGACTGTCACGCTGCCCGACGGACGGCGCGTTTCTCGATCGATTACTTGCCGGAAGATGAAGTGATGGCCTGCCGTTCGAAATGCAGCGCCAATTGGGTGTCGATGGACAAGTCTATTTCATCTACGACCCTGACGACGTCGTCCATCAAATCCGACGAAGATGGCTGGCCAGGTTGGAACGTTGAGTCCGGTCAGTTCCAGTCCTTCCAAACCGGTAACGCTTCTTTTCAGCTCACGGAGATAATCTAGATGGCTTCGATCGTCTTGGATGGATCACTTTTAATACTGTTGACTTTGACAACTACGGCTATTTGGAACAGGTCGCCGTTGGCGGGGAAAACATTGAACGTTTTCTTGCCATGTTCGCGGCATGGAAACGGGACGCCGGGAAGGCGCTCAGCTCCAGTTCGACCACCAGCCTCTCGATCGGCACCGGGTCGAAGGCCTTCACCATCGACCAGGCTCGGCCGTGGGCGGTTGGCGGTTGGGTGATCGCCGCGAACGCCAGCCGATTACTCGGAATGGATGTTCGGGCAAATTTCGGCCTATGACGGCAATCTTGCGCTGACGGTTGATGTTACGTTGACTGGTGGGTCCGGTACGATTGCCGACTGGGAAATCGTCGTGCAAGGCCCGCGCGGGCCCGTCCGGATCGGGTGTGCCGGGCGGTGGTACGGTCGGGAACCTTTGGTCAATACGTCGTCCGGCACCGCCAGCTGGACGACCGCCAATGCCGAAGGCCTTGTGGAGCAGGGCAAGCACGAAATCCCCGTCATGGCGCGGGCGTTGGAGCCGACACCGACGAATGGCTGCGCCGCGCTGGCGGTTGGCGAGACGACAACCAACGATGTTCCCTTCGAATATCTCGCCTTCGACGATGCGGTGGCCGAATCCTGTTACTTCAGATTCATCGCACCGAAATCCGCTGACGAAAGCGCGGGGTTCTTATCCGAGACTTGCTTTGGTCGCACGGGACGGTGCCACCGCCTATGGCGTGACCTGAAGTTCGAGATGCTGGCGCGCGGTAATGACGAGGCCAAGGACACGGCCTTCGGCACCGCGGTGTCGGTCTCGGATACCGGGGGCACTGACGATGACGAATATTTCACGGGGAACAGCACGGTGATTACGCCGGGCGGGTCATGGTCGGCGGGGGATGTCATTACCTTGAAGATCACGCGCGACGTGACGGACGCGGGTGACACGCTTGACATCGACGCCCGGCTGGAGGGCTTCAAGCTGGTCATCACGACAGACGCGAGTAACGACGCATGATGCCGTTGATGGGAATGACGGGGTTCACGCAGGCGTCCCACGGGGTGGTCGAGGATGGATTGCAAATCCACTTGGACCCTGGGCTCTACGATTCGACGCAGACATGGGCGGACGAAAGCCCGGCCGGTAACGACTTTTATTTAGGAGAAACCAGCAGTTCGGAATCGAGAGACCCGACATTCGTCGCCGGGCCGCCAGCATATTTCAGCCTGGACGGCGACGATCGATTTAGAATTGTCGGCGCCCATCCTCAATGGATCGACGACCTTCATAAGAATTCGCAATCCTGGTCGTTCTGCGCGGTCGTCTATCCGGCCGGGACCAGTCGGCAGGTTGTTTGCGGTACCTATCGGGGGAGTACCTACGGTGCCGAATTCGTGCTCGTCAACAACGCATCCGGCGGTGTTAAGCCGGAAATTCAGCGGAAAGATACCAGTGGTCAAAATGACTATTTCACCGGAGATGACAGCGCCGATCCGGACGTTGCCCTCAATACCTGGTCTTTCATCGGATGCAGCTACACCGAAGGCTTGGGCAGTTTTCTATATGCAAACGGCGTGTACTGGCCGAAAGGCGGGGCGAACACATTCGATGCCGGGGGTGGGACAAATACAAACGAAACGTCGGGCACGTTCCACATAACTTGTGATGGCGCCGGCGGCAACGAGTTCGATGCTGGCGGCAGGATCGGCGTTTTCCTCGGCTACAACCGAGCGATCAGCAAGGCTGAGATGGATCAAAATTGTAAGGCGATAGGCCGCAGATACGGGATTTAGCGATGTCGGATTACGCACTCATCAAAACATCCACCGGCGCCATTCTGAGGCGCCATTTTTTTGACGGATCACCGCCGATCCTGCGGGCCGCAAAGGACAAGCGTTGGATCCTGGACAATCCGCCGGAAATCGACAGCCGCTATCAGCGGATCGTGGAGGTTCTGCCTGTCCCCCCGGATGCGGCGGAAGTGCCGTACACAGTTCAGGAGCGGAATATCACCAACCATAAAAAGGCGCGGCGTCAGGAACTCAAGGAAATCGTTCGGGAGAAGCAGCCGGACTATCTGATGGCCAACGATCTCGTCACCCTTCGAACGGAAGCGATCGCCAAGCGGGACGCCATCAACAACGCAGCCAACAACCTGGTGGTTGCCGACGTCGACCTGACCTCGGGGTGGACATATTAGATGGTTATCCACCGAGGTTTTGCGGCGCTTTTGCTAGCCGCCGCCATTGTCTGTGCTGGCTCGTCGTCGGCAGCAACAATAAATTCTACTCAGTCGATTGAAATCGGATGTTTGCCCGACGGCGAAATGAAGCGGGCACTTCGAGAGTTTGGTGAAACACCCACCCTGGCGGGAGTGACAACAAACCACTTGCTGATGGTTGTCTACGTCAATCACACACAACGTACATGGACAGTCGTACTGCGAAATCCGGACAAGGGGGTTTCATGCGCCACTGCCTGGGGGATCGGCGCTGCTCCCGTTCGGCCAAATGATCGATAGTAATGTCGAAGCCTGATCATCAAGATCTATATCGTCTAGTCGGCGAACTACAGGCCGATGTACGAGCATTGTGTAAAGAGCAAAAACTGCTGCGCGGCGATGTGGTTGCCTTGAAAGCTCAGGCGAACAGATGGAAGGGTGCATTTGGAATTCTGTTAATGTTAGGCGGTGGGCTTGGTTGGGCCGCCACCTTGCTGATGAAACTCTTTACCGGTTCTTCCCAATAAATATTTCTTTATCTTGCCGAAGAGACTCGATTCATGACGTGGCCGTTTCGATTACTTTTGTATTCTGTTTTATGTTTTGCGATTTCCGGATGTTCGACCGACTTGTCCGCCGTCAGTGGTCAACTCCGCGAGCGGGCGAAATCCGTCGCCGATGCGAAGCTCGCACATGACTTATGGAACTTATGCGAAGCCCAATCGATCAGTGCGATACGGCGTCGTTTCGGACAAAGCGACACCCGTGCACGTGCCTATAACTCACTTTGCAATGGGCTGGATAACCAGGCGACACTTGCAATCCTACATCCGCCCGTAGAATGAATTCTATTCTTGCGCCTATTTGTCAGAGCGGCTAAACATCCGGCGTATTTTTGCGCTGGAGGGATGGCCGAGCGGCTGAAGGCGCTCCCCTGCTAAGGGAGTATACGTTTAATCGCGTATCGTGGGTTCGAATCCCACTCCCTCCGCCAGCTAACCGTTTGTTTTTAAATATAAATTTCAAAATAACCCCCTTCTTCCGAATAGCTTTAATCTTTCCGCGGCATGCCTGGCATTTAGCGTCAAGGTGACCTGCCCCCTAGAACCGGTCATTCGGCGTTGTCAGAAGAACTTGTCTCTGGACGACAGCTATCACGGGTCGCGATGTTTCAGCCGACGTCTTATTGCCGCCACTCGGCAAGAGCGGTGGAGCGATCGCGTTTGAAATTTTCTCGATTTCGAAGGTAATGTTCCTGGTTGAAGTGATTGTGGACGGAGGCATGAATTGCGACGAACTTTTGGAGTGACTTGGCGGTTCGGGATTTGGCCATCGCCCGCTCTCGTCTTCGAAAAGGTTGATGTGAGTTTTCCACCCGATTGTTGAGCTTGCGGCCGGTGATCTGACGCGCGGCATTACCGATCTCTCTCATCGCCGCACCATATGAACGAAGGTGGTCTGCCACAACCGATCGCGGACGACCGAATCGTTTAATCGCTCTCTTCATAAAATTCAGTGCCGCCCTGCGATCCCGCCGCTTGCTGACATAAGTCTCAAACACCTCGCCCTCGTGTTCAACAGCGCGCCAAATGTAATGAAGCTCGCCATTGATACGCACGAAAACTTCATCGAGATGCCAACGCCACTGTGTAAAGCCTCGCATAGTGGCGGATCGCCGCTGCCTGATCTCCGCTGCGAACATCGGTCCGAACCGGTTCCACCAGGCCCGCACCGTCTCGTGGCTGATTTCGATGCTTCGTTTGCGAAGTATTCCTCGACTTGGCGAAGAGACAGCGGATACCGAACATATATCTTCACCGCGAGGCGAATGATCTCGGGCGACGTCTTGAAATAGCGGAACGGATTTGTCATCCGGCCAAGCTAGCGGCACAATATTCATGCTTCACCATGATTTCCTCTGACAGTGCCCGCGGTTCAGATCACCGTCCGCGCGCTCAACAATCGGGTGGAAAATTCACATCAACCTCTTCGACGACGACGCCGGGCCATGGCCAGATATTGCAGTTCGAAATCGCTCCAGAAATTTGCCGCAATTGAAGCTTCAATCCACAATCGCTTCAACCAGGAACTTCATCTTCAAATCCGTGGGAGCTTCAAACACGATCGCTCCACCGCTCTCGCTGAGTGGCGGCAATTACGCGACGGCGGAAACATCTCGACCCGTGATCGTTATCGTCCAGAGCCAAGTTCCTCTGACAACGCGGATAGATCAGCTCCGCAACGTCTCTAAATACCGGTAATCTCGCGGAGGGTCGCGCAGACGCGGTCTACATCGGTCTCCTCGAGATTCAGTGCGGAAGGCAGGTTGATGGCACGCGGGCTGATATCATATGCGACCGGATTCCGCTCTGGTGCGCCTTTGGAATAGGGGTTGGATGCGTAGGCCGGCAATTTGCTGAGGGGATGGAAGAAGGGACGTGTGTCAATGCCGTGCAAATCAAAGGCGGCCATGAGCGACGGTGTGTCTTGACCGAGGCCGGTATCAAGCACGGCCGTAATCATCCAAAAAGAATTGAAATAACCTTTCGGCTCGGCGTTGAGTTGGACGCCGTTCAAACCGTCAAGTCGGTCACGATACCAGCCGAAAATTTCACGCTTCTTTGCAATCAACTCCTCAATTCGCGCCAACTGCGCCGTTCCGAATGCAGCCGTCAGGTTGTTCATGCGGTATTTGAAGCCCAATTCGGTATTGAAGAATTTTGTGAAATTATCTTTTGTGCGCCCATGATCGCGTAGGACTGAGACGCGTTCGAACAACGCGTCGTCATTGGTCACAAGCATACCGCCCTCTCCGGTGGCGATCAGCTTTGTGCCGTGGAAGGAAAACACAGAGATATCGCCGAAATTTCCGGCCAAGGTACCTTTGTAGCGGCTGCCGATAGCTTGGGCCGCGTCCTCAATTGTTTTCAGACCGTGCCGTTCGGCGACGGTGCCGATTGAGTCGAAATCCGGTGTCAAACCATAAAGACCGACCGGAAGAATCGCACGGGTTCTAGACGTTATAGCGGCCTCGGTACTAGCGGGATCGATTGTCCAGGTCACCGGGTCGATATCGACAAAGACCGGCACTGCACCGACTTGAGCTAGGGGCGCAGCGGTGGCTATCCAGGTCGCTTCAGGGACGATGACTTCGTCGCCTGGGCCTAGACCCAAGGCGACCATCGCAAGATGCAAAGCCGAGGTGCAATGCGGCACGGCGGCGGCATGTTTCACCCCTATATAAGCAGCGAATTCAGTCTCGAACCTGTCCACATAGTGCCCACGTTTTTCGTACCAGCCATCAGCGGCGGCTTGTGCCACTTCGGCAACCTCAGCCTCAGTAACCCAAGGTCCAACTATGGGAATACGCGCGTTCATGGGATAATCTCGACGGTCGGGATCGGCAATACAAATCGTCCGCCCCAATCTCTAATGAATGACATTTGCTTGACGATTTCGTCTTTCAAATTCCACGGGAGGATCAAAAGATAGTCGGGCTTGGTTGCTGCCACGCGCTCCGGTCCGTAGATCGGTATTCTCGTGCCCGGGAGGAGACAGTCTTGTTTTTCGGGATTGCGGTCAACGGTGTAATCGAGAAAATCGGTGCCGACACCGCAGTAGTTGAGAAGTGTGTTTCCTTTCGCGGGGGCGCCATAACCGGCAATTCTTTTTCCGCTATCCCGCGCCTCGATCAAGAAATTGAGAAATTCGCGTTTGGTTTTCCGCACCTGGTCGGAGAAGGCCGTGTAGGAGGAAGTTGAAGCAAGTTGCGCTTCAGCTTCTTTTTCGCGGGCCAAACGAATGCGATCATTTTCTTGTTGGGCGTCGTTATTCATGTGGGTGGCAAAAACCCTAAGCGAACCCCCATGGGTAGAAAGTTCCTCGACATCGAAGATCTTTAAACCGAACGAGTTGAATATTCGCTCTACAGATGTGAGGGATAGATATGAAAAATGCTCATGATAGATGGTGTCGAACTGATTGCACCGCATCAATTGAAGGAGATGCGGAAACTCCATGGTGACAATGCCGTCCGGCTTCAGCGCTGATTTCATGCCTAGCACGAAGTCGTTAATGTTAGGCACATGTGCCAGAACGTTGTTGCCCAGGAGCAAATCGGCCTGACGATCCTCATGTTTTAAACGATCGCCGATTTCGGATCCGAAAAACTCCACGATGCACTCTATGCCGTGGTTGGCTTTGGCGACTTTGGCGACGTTCGCGGCTGGCTCGATCCCCAAACAAGGTATGCCGGCTTGCTTGAAGAATTGAAGCAAGTAACCGTCATTCGAGGCGATTTCGATGACCTGGCTATCGCTGCTGTAGCCAAAACGCGCGACCATCTCCTCGAAGTAGCGGCGTGCATGTTCGACCCAGCTATCTGAAAATGAAGAGAAGTAAGCGTAGTCGGAAAAAATATTCTCTGCTGTTTCGAATTCTTGCAATTGAACCAAGAAACATTCCGCGCAAACATAAGCATGCAGAGGATAGAAAGGCTCCATCCGATCAGCCTGCGCCTTCGGCACATAAGAATTGGCAAGGGGGGACATGCCCAGATCGCAAAATGTCGTCTCGAGTGGACTGCCACAATGGCGGCATATGGGGCTCATTTATCGCCCCAGACCTTCCACGGCGCGTCGCCGCTGTTCCAAAGTCTTTCCAGTTCGGCTTTGTCGCGCATTGTATCCATCGCGTGCCAGAACCCATTGTGAAAGAAGGCGCGCAATTCGTCGTCTTGGGCAAGCGACTCCATCGGTTTGCGTTCCCAGATCGTCTCGTCGCCATCAATGTAATCGATAACCTCGGGAGAAAGTACGAAGAAGCCGGCATTAATCCACTTGCCGCCGTCTTTTGGCTTTTCGATGAAACCGTCCACCGCACCACCCCCGGCGACGCTTAGAAGTCCGAACCGGTCACGCGGCTGCACGGCTGTTACTGTCGCCTTTTTGCCGTGGCTTTTGTGAAAGTTGATAGCTTCCGCGATGTCGATGTCACCCACCCCGTCACCATAAGTCAGACAGAAATCCTGGTTGCCGACATAAGATGCGACGCGTTTAATCCGTCCGCCGGTCATGGAATCCGCACCGGTGTCCACGACGGTAACGCGCCAAGGCTCGCAGAAGCGATGGTGTATGGTTACATCGTTTTTGGCAATGTCAAAGGTCACGTCTGCGTTGTGCAGAAAATAGTTCGCGAAATACTCTTTGATCATATATCCCTTAAATCCGGTGCAAATAACGAAATCGGTCACACCGGAATGGCTATAAATCTTGAGGATATGCCAAAGGATCGGCCGGCCGCCAATTTCGATCATAGGTTTGGGTTTGCTGACAGATTCCTCGCTGATTCTGGTGCCTCGGCCCCCCGCTAAAATAACAGCTTTCAACTCATTCTCCTTACAAGTCCCAGTTCCGAGAAAACACCGGAGACCGGGCGTTCATTCTGTCCCTCAACAATTTCCGATTAGTTTTATTGGTTATGCTTTGTCCGGTTCGAACAAGAGCACGCCGTCGGTATCCTTGCCGTCGTCATAGGACGCGACGACCGCCTCATCAAAGCGGGTATGGTCGGTGAAGCGCATAAAGTCCCGCAACGTTGTTCCTGTCGACCGATTGTCCGTGAGCTTCACTCCTTTATGGTCGAGAATGTCTTGTTTATTGACTGTACGAAAGTCGATGCTAAATCGCGTTTTGCCGGAATCGTTCGGAACCGTGCCGTGGAGATGCTGGGCCGAAAAAGCGATCAACGATGCGGGCGCGCCAACGAGTATTTTTGGCGCTTCTAAACTTTCGCCTTGAAATCGCGGATGCGGCCGGGGGTCGCTATTGATATACTTTCCGGCATTCTTTCGGCCGTCGGCGTTCCACTGGTAGGCATCAAAATCTTGCGAGTTATTTGGCACTTCTCGGTCGAATTCGGCCGGATAGAAGGCAAGGCCGCAGCGCTCCGTGATCGGGCGGATCGGCGTCCACCAATTGATCTGGCTCTCCGGACAAGCGTACCAAGTGTCGCGATGCGATTTATAGGCATAGCCCATACCCGCTGTCAGGTATCCGTCGGAGGAAACGATGCGCAGTTTCGGCACGTCAAAGTAGGTTTCATTGGGATCGGCACCGATTTCCTCAATAAGCGCGCGCAGATGCTTTTTTGCCTCTGGGTGATGTGTGAATGCCGGTTTCAGTTTCGAGATAATCTCAACAAACTTCTCGACAGGCATTTCGAACTGGGCACTCTCTGGTTGAATCGGTGAAAAAGCATCGACGATCATCTCCCAGGCCAAATCGCATAATGCAATTGAACTGTCGAGGGGGGAGTAGAAGAGGATGTCTCCTCCGTAAATAGCTTGTCGGCGATCCAAGTCTGAAAATTCTTGATCAATATAGGTCGCGGGCATATTGTACACCTCACAGGGAAATGAATTTAAATACTTTGTTAATCAGGATCTAGATGCCGGAAAACCGGTTTCTGTTCACAATAACTCAACGTCGTGCGCATGTTAATTATTTGATAAAGAATTTCGATTAACAATTGGTTAAGGTACGCGGTGCGATTTTTTATCCAGTAATTGGAATTTTCGTGAGCCATTGGTATCTGAAAATTTTTTATATGGTGTTGTTAAGGTTAGCGGGTATGGAACGAGTAATAGTTTTTGGAAATCTTGGATACATCGGGCCGGTGTTAGTCGAAACTTTGCGGGACCGAAACGGTGTACATATCACCGGCTACGATAGCGGTCTTTTCGAGCGCTGTTATTCCACTACATCAGGCAATGGCCGCAACGTAGACGTACAATATTACGGGGATGTCCGTGCCTTGACAAACGGTCTTTTCGAGGGCGTTGACGCGGTGATCTATCTTGCCGCGATTTCCAATGACCCAATGGGGCACGCCTATGCCGAGCCGACCCACCAAATTAACGACATTGCGGCGATTGATATTGCGATGTCTGCAAAGGCATCGGGTGTCGGAGCGTTCGTGTTCGCTAGCTCCTGTTCAGTCTATGGCGCCGGCGGCAATCGCGCCAAGAAAGAAACCGATTTAACGGATCCGCTTACCGACTATGCGACGTCGAAGATAAATGCAGAAGATAAATTGGCGCAGCTAGCCGGACCTGATTTCGCCGTCACATGTCTACGGTTTGCAACTGCATGCGGTCCGAGTTCGCGTATGCGGCTCGATCTGGTTCTTAATGACTTTGTGGCGACGGCAATCACCGAACGAAGGATCGTAATCCTTTCGGACGGCACTCCGTTACGCCCGCTCATAGATACCCGAGATATGGCGAACGCACTTGTTTGGGCGGCGGAACGCCCGGTCGAGACCGGCGGTGCGTTTCTCCTCGTTAACGCCGGCAGCGACTCCTGGAACTATTCGATACTTGAAATTGCCGAGAGGGTGAGCGCCCACTACGGTGACATCGAACTTGATGTGAATACGGAAGCAGCGCCTGACAGGCGGTCCTACCGCGTTGATTTCGGATTGTTCCGGACGCTCGCGCCGCATGTGTATCCGACCCGTACGCTTGACGACTCGGTGGCTGCGATCGACGCGGCCCTTGGCGCTTCTCCCCTTAATCTTGCCGGGTTCCGCGAAGGACCATTCATCCGTCTCAATCTATTGCGGCAGTTGCGCGAGAGCGGTGTACTGGACGATCGGCTGCGTTGGACGTAATAAATATTGGAGTCGAGGGAAATTTTGCGGGAGCAATTCTCAGCTTGAGGCAGTTATCATGATTCGATAGCTGGCGACAGTTTGTTAATATTGGCGAATTACCGTTATTGGAGTTTTTACAATGTCACAAAAACTGGGCGAGGATACCAACCCAAAAGTGTCGATTGGGTTGCCGGTTTTCAACGGTGGCAAATTTGTAAGGCTGGCGATTGAATCCATTCTCGCGCAAACCTTTCGAGATTTCGAGCTCATTATCTGCGACAACGCTTCCACGGACGAAACCGAGGTCGTATGCCGTGAGTTTGCCGAGAAAGACCCTCGGGTGACCTATATAAGACAGCCCGAAAATCTCGGTGCATCGGCCAATTTTGCGGATGCTTTCAACCGCAGCACCGGCGTCTATTTCAAATGGCATGGCCACGACGATCTGATCGCGCCGACATATCTAGAACGTCTTGTCGAGGCTCTCGATGATGATCCCGATTGCATTCTCGTCTATCCGAGATGCATCATTATTAATGGTCGGGGCGAGGAAATCTGGTGCTTCCTCGAGTTTTTCGCCTGCGATAGCGAGAAGCCTGATGTAAGGCTGGCCAAATGGTTTAGCCGCAAACGCGACGGTCTTACGAATCCATGTTTCAGCTTGATGCGCCGTGAGGTGTTGGGATGCACCGCGCTCCTGGCGCCTTATCTTGCCGCCGACCGCGCGTTACTTACGCACTTGGCGCTTTTAGGACGCAGCAAGGAGGTGCCGGAAAACCTGTTTTTTCGTCGCTTGCATACCGAGATGTCCACAAGCGCCAACGAGAATAAGCGCGATCTTCGGGCTTGGTTCGATGGGAAACGCCCCCTGCTCGTGTTCAAACAATGGAGACTGTTGTACGAATACTTCGCCTTAATCAATCGCACACCGATCGGCATGTCCGCTCGGATTAGGTGTTATGGCGTCCTAGTGAAGTGGATGCGGTCGCGCGGCTTACTATTGCTGGCGGAATTGATGCTACCGCTTTATTTCAACGGGCGTATTACACCGTTAGGGCGTTTTACACGGCGTATTCTCCGCCCAATCATCCATCTTTCCCGTTAGTCCATTTTTAGATAAATTTAATATAGTCCTGGCATTATCGGAAACAGTCGCGTGACAGGTATGAGTCAACCGATGGCAATATCACGGCAGCTCAATTTACTTTGAGAACCGATATTACTCGTTGTTACGAAGTTACGATCAAAGGACGAAAAGTGCATCTTGGCAAAGGGTAAGAAAAACAGTCATAAGAAAAAACCTCGGACATTCTTCGATGATTCGATAACGATGTTGACCGGCCAAATGGTTCGTCAACTTGTCGGTCTTCTCACCAGTATCATTGTTGCCCGCTCTCTTGGCAGCGAAGGTCGCGGACTTGTTGCCGCAGTGATCTTTGCGCCGCAAATCGTCCTTCTTCTATGCTCCGGGGGGTTTGGTGATGCGGCGGCCATGCTGATTCGGAAAAAGGCTTGGCCTGTCGCGGATGTGGTCCGCACACTCCTTTTGGCCGCGGTCGCCGCTTCGGCTATCGGCATGGGCCTATGCTGGGTATGGTTACGATATTTCGGAGAACCAGAATATACGACCGTTCTAGTGGCCGCGGCTTTGCTCATCGTGCCGGGGTCAGTCTTGTTCCAATATCTCTCGGGGATGTTTCTCGGCATCAATCGAATCCCAACATACGCGGTGAAAACTTGGGGACCCACCGTTGGCAAATTCATTCTGTCTCTTCTATTTGTGCTCATATTAGGTTTCGGAGCAGAAGGCGCGGTATCCGCCATTGCCCTTTCGGGTATAGGGGTTGCGGTATTCTATTTCTTAAAACTATCCCAAGTTACATCAATAAGGCCGGGATGGAATCGCGAGCTTATTGTGACGATGGCCAAGACCGGGTTCGCGCTCAGTTCGGTATTCTTACTTATGATCCTCATCTACCGGTCCAATGTCGTGCTTATCCAGAAGTTCGGCAATCTCAGCGAGTTGGGGATTTATGCTATCGGCGCCCTGTTGGCCGAGCTTTTGTGGCGGTTGCCGGCATTAGTGTCCGGTTTACTTTTCGCTCGTAGCGCGGCCGCCGAGGATGGAGCCGCCTTTGCCCAGAAAGTGGCCGTTCTGACCCGGCTCACGTTCTTGGCCGGCGTTCTGATATCTATAGTACTAGTCGTCATAGCACCTGTCTTGGTGCACCTGCTGTACGGCGCGGAGTTCGCCAGAAGCGCTGATGTCCTGCGCGCCTTGTTGCCAGGTACGTTGGCGATGATGATTTTTAAATTGCTGCGCACGGACCTTGCGGCAAAAGGTCGGCCATGGGTGGTCCTCTGGATTGCCTTGCCGATGCTGGCTTCTTTGCTTTTACTCGGTCCGATAATCATTCCCGATCATGGAGCGCTAGGCGCAGCTTACCTGACAAGCTGTATTTATGTGGTGGGAACAATTTTTGTACTGCCTCTTTATTGCCGGATAGCGAATATCCCCCTCGGTGAACTTGTCACCTACCGTAAGCGGGATTTTACTTTGGCTTGGGGAGCCTTGAGTTCGAAGCTTCGCAAAACCCGCGGTTGATGGGCAACCCTAGACAAGCCGCGAAGATATGCTTTGACTGCCGAATCTCGCGTCTCAATGAGGCGAGTTTCCCCTAGACCGCGCGATCCTTAGGCAAAGACCCTGGCTTGCGCGGTCCTTTGTCAAAGTACACTATGAAAGTCAGCGAGATCGATTTTAGAGGGGACGCATGCTTTTCGACGTACGGACATACACCTGCAAACCTGGAACGATAAAGAAGCACCTGGAACTGTATGCGGAATTCGGGAAGCCGCCGCAAACCAAGCATCTTGGCGCGCCATTCGCTTACTTCGTTACCGAAACTGGCAACCCCAACCAATATGTACACATTTGGAAATATGAGGATGCCGGCGATCGCGAGCGCAAACGGGCCGCCATGTGGGCGGACCCGGATTGGATCGCCTACACGCAAAAAAGCGCCGAACTTGGTGCTCTGGTGGCGCAAGAAAACAAACTGATGACTCCGGTGGATTTCTTCCCGTCGCCATGAGTCAAGCTGGTTTGATCCGATATAGAATTGCGTAAAGCACAGGAACCAAGACCATGGTAAGGATGGTCCCGAAGGTCAAACCGGCCATGACCGTGACCGCCAGACCGATCCAGAAAACGTCCTGCATTAAAGGGACGACGCCCAAAACCGTCGTTCCGGCAGCCAGCAGTACCGGACGCAGGCGGGCGGTCGCCGCATCCAACACGGCTTTGTATTGAGGCAGTCCGCTTTTTTCGTTCAAACGGATTTCGTCCAGAAGAACGATGGCGTTTTTTATCATCATGCCGGACAAACTCATGCCACCAAGCAGGGCGACGAAGCCGAATGGGACATCGAAGACCAATAAACCGGCGCTGATGCCGATGATCGCGAAGGGTATGGTGAGCACAATTACAAGCGGTGGTCGGTAGGCGTTGAACAATGCGACAATGATAAAGATCATGATTGCCACAGCGGGGATTACGCCCGGCAGCAACGACAATTGTGCGTCGCGCGAACTTTCGATTTCTCCGCCCCACTGGACTTCGTAGCCGGGCGGAAGCGCCAACGTCTCAATTTGCGAGGCGATGTCATTGTATAGCGCGGACATGGTTGCGCCGAATACCGGGTTCGACTGGACCTGAATGGTGCGCCGGCGGTCGCGACGCCAGATCAACGGGTCCTCCCATTCGAGCGAAATCCCATCGACGAGTTGGGCCAAAGGTACGGTCTTGCCGGTTAGCGGCGACCGCACGCCGATCAAATCCAAATTGCCGACCCGTTTACGATCTTGCTCAGCTACGCGAAGGACAATCGGGATGAGATCGTCGTTTTGCCGAAAGACACCGATCGTTCGCCCATCAAATGCCCGTTTTGTCGCATTTGCGAGATCTTCGCGTGTGATCCCCGTCCAGAGCCCTTGTTCGGGGCTAAAATGCGGAACAACACGCTGGGTTCGCTGCCGCCAGTCGGTTCGAACATATCCAGCCTTTGGGCTTCGCGACACTATATCCGCAACCTGTGTCGCCGCCTCACGCAGTTCGTCTCCTGTGGCGTCCGCGGACCCAATCACTCTGATTGTCAGTTTCCATGTCTCGCCAGGACCGACGCCGAACGGCCGCATCAATGAAACGGCTTCCGGCAGGTTCTGCTCGAACCATTCCGCGTAAGACTGTTGAATGTCTTTTATTTCGCGGAAGTCGTTCACCTCAACGATCATTTGCGCGTAGGATTGGTACGGTTTTTCCGGCGACACAGGCAAGTAGAAGCGCGGCGGTCCGGCGCCGATAAAAGTCGCGACATTTGCGACACGCTCGTCGGCGAGGACGAACTTTTCCGCGTTTTGCAAGCTGCCGGCAACGGTTTCGATCCGTGTCCCTTCCGGAGCCCAATAGTCAATCATGAATTTGTTCATGGACGAGTCCGGGAAAAAGAGTTGCTTCACCTGGCCGAATGCCACTACTGAGCCGACAAGGCAAACGATTGCGAAGGCCAATGTCAGCCAGCGAAAGCGGATGGCCGTGCCGAGAAATCCTCTAAACTGTTTGTACAGCCCTTTGTCGTAGGGCGATGCCGCGTCGTCTTCGTTACCGCTTTCGGGTAGAAGATCAAGACACATGATCGGTGTCAGCGTCATGGAAATGACCCAGCTGACCAACAACGAAATCGCTACGACGGAAAACAGTGTTTCGCAATACTCGCCTGCATTCTCGTCGGAAATGGCAATCGGGAAGAAGGCCATGACGGCGACGATGGTGGCGCCGAGAAGGGGGATGGCCGGCTGCTGCGCCGACTCGATTGCCGCCGCGCGTCGTTCCATGCCGCGCTGCGTGCGGACGACGAAACCGTCGGCAACGACGATGGCATTGTCGACCATCATGCCGAGCGCGATGACCAACGCGCCAAGGGACATGCGTTGTAGGTCGATGCCGAACAGCATCATCAAGAGAAATGAGCCTAGAATGGTCGCGATGAGCGCCGCGCCGATGATCACGCCCATACGCCAACCCATAGCCAAAGCCAGTACGACCAAAACTATTGCCACAGCTTCGCCGAAGCTGATCATGAAATCGCGAACGGCCTGGGCCACGCTGTCGGATTGCCAATGAATTTTGTCGACTTCAATGCCAACGGGAAGGTTTTCCATTAGTTCGTCAACCCGCCTGTCGATCAATCGACCGACCGCGACGATATTGACACCGCTGGCGTTGGATATCGAGACGGCGATTGCGGGGCGCCCGTTGAACCGCAGCAATTGACGCGGCGGATCTTCATATCCGACCCGCACCTTGGCGAAGTCCCGAATACGGACTTGCGATTGGCGGTTCGCATTCATATCTGGGTTCGCCAGCCGCTCGACGACATTAGACGAAACCGTCAAATCTTCGATGTCGCTCGGATCGAAAAAGGCACCGCCCGGCGCGAGCCGCAATCGGTTGTCGGGCAGGTTGACGGAGCCCGCATCAAAGACATTGTTCTTTTCTTTAAGGGCGCTTATTAGGTTGCTGTCGGAGATTCCGAGTTGGCTATACTGGCTCTCGCGGATCTCCAGATATATCGCTTTCCTCTGGATGCCCCACAGGTCGACACGCCCAACCCCTGGCACTAAGCTCAAATGTCTTTTGATGTCCTTGGCGTACTCCTCAAGCTCGGCGTACGAAAACCCGTCCCCGATGACCGCCAGCTGAAATCCAAACACGTCGCCGAAGTCGTCGGACACAATCGGCTGATTTGCGCCTGGCGGCAGCGATTTTGCCGCGTCGCCTATTTTGCGACGCAGCTCATCCCATATCTGTGGGATCTCGCTGGACCGGTAACTGGGTTTGATGTCGATGGAAAGTTGCGAAAATCCAGCGCGCGACATTGAGGTAACCTTGTCGAGCTGACTGAGTTGTTGAACGGCAAGTTCCAAGCGCTCCGTGACTTCCTGCTCGACTTCTTCCGCGCTGGCGCCAGGGTAGGTGGTCGTCACCAGCGCCGTTTTGATGGTGAATTCCGGATCTTCCAGTCGGCCAAGATTGAAGAACGCACTGATGCCGGCGATCGTCAGCAATACGGCGGCAAAATAGGTTACCGACGCGTTGTCGAGTGCGAGTTTCGATAAGCTCATGACAATCGCTCTAGGGCTGCAGGAGTTTGATTTTTTGACCTTCCTTTAGAAAATGCACACCCGCCGTGACGATCCAGTCGCCGCTCTGCAGGCCGCTTTTCACGCTTACGCCCCGATCGGTTAAGTTTCCGGGTTCTATTTGCCGCTGTTGGACCGTCATCTTGTCTTTGTCGATCGTCCAAACGTAACTAGATTGACTGGTGCCTTCGGTAAAAACCGCGGTAGCCGGGATCTCTATCCCGCTTTGGCGCGCTATTTCCTTTGGAGGCTCGCCTGTGCTGTAGGCGCGGCCGGCCATGCCTGGCAGGATCGTTGCATCCGCCGGTTGATTCATCACCAACGTGACCGGATATGTTCGCGTCGATGCGGAAGCTTCGGTGCCAATTTCCTTGATTTCTGCGGGTATTTCCTTATGCGGGAAGGCATCAAAGACGACTTTGATGTCTTGTGCCTGCGGTGCATAAGAGATCAAATTTTCCGGTACGTCGACAATCATTTCCACCTGCGTCGAATCTACGAGGCGAATAACGGCTTGTTTAGACTGTACGTTTTCGAAATTTTCGACATATCTCTGTACGACGATACCGCCGAAGGGTGCGCCTAGAGCGGCGTATTTCAGATCCAAGTTTGCTTTATTGAGATTGGCTTTGGCGGCGGCGACGTCAGCGGCGATTTCGTTGAAACGGGATTGGGTGCGGTCCAGACGCGCCTTGCTGATATGCCCTTTTTTGAAAAGCGTTTCGTCTCGTTTGACTTGTTCGATGGCATTCGAGAGAGTCGCGTTCGAGCGTCGTAAGGCGGCTTTTGCTCGGTCGACTTCCGCCTGGTACGGCGCCGGGTCGAGCTTCGCGATCAGGTCGCCCTTTTGCAATACATCGCCGATTTTCACGTCATAAAGCACGATCTGGCCGGGCACATTGAAGGCTAAGTCGAGTTCTTTGCTCGCTTTGGCCCGCCCCGTGAACTCGCGTCTTCTAAACTCCACATGGTCGTCGATTTTTAGAGCCCGGACAGGACGAACGATGTCCTGCGTCGACTTCGGCTGCTCTTCACTACATCCGAACGCAAGCAATGTGACAAATGCCAATACAGCCAAGTTTGGATTTTTCAATGTTACCCACATGCTCAAACCTCCTTGGACATAGCAATTTCCAGCAAATCGTGAATTAGTAAAATTAGCAATACAAAATATTAGTTGTTGGCGATGGTGGTGATCGACTCCGTCGATATTTGTCCCACTAACCCCGTTTCATCAAATCGACCCACAAAATAATCACTTTTCAAAGGGGGTGGCTGGCGTTTGCCGGAGCGTGCAATTTACTTTCACTTCGCTCGAGCGAGGCGGCGTGGTTGTTAAGTTAGGTCAATTCGTTTGGTCCGACGGCTGACGCGAACGAATTGAGACAGACTATTAGATACTATTACTTGAAGCTTTCAATTTTTTCCTTAATCCATTATTACTAAATAAAAATTATAAATAACTAATATTTTTAGCAACACCGCCTGTTGCATGAACGCATCTTTATTATTTTTATGACATAAATACTCGTGCTTAAGCTGTCAGATCGATTGGCGGCATGTTAATCTTGCTGCTGATAAACAAAGGAAATTGATTAATGTCTCGTGTAATTGTCTGCATACTTGTCGGTGCTATGTTCCTTGCTTCCTGTGCCACCCAACCTGACAGAATTGCTGGAAGATATGTCTCTCCGAAGACTTACTCCGACTATGATTGTCAACAAATTGACGAAGAACTGGAAGCAATGAAGCCGCGAATGAATGAGCTCTATCGCGTGCTGAAAGATAAAGCGGACAACGACGAGCTACAATCGGCTATGGGTATCGTACTCCACCCGGTCTTTTTCTTAGCTCTGGAAGGTGGTGATGGTCCACAAGCAGGAGAGTATGCGAAGCTTCGTGGTCATGAGCAAGCATTGCGTGATGAATGGAAAAGACAAGATTGCTATGAAGGTAAAGTGAAAACTGCTGACCAAATTTACCGAGAAGGTATAAAGCGAGCGAAAGCGAGCGAATAAAAACGTAGTCTCTGAGATTTGATGTTTTCTAAAGTTTCGCAATAAAACCTCATTACATCGCGGCACAACAATAAGTACGATCTTGGAATTAGATGAAATCGATCGCGTGTATTTTTATTAGTTAATTCTAATATAAAAATTGTAAAATGTAGAAATTTGCAAGTTTTGCATGTGTGACCTGTATTCTAGAGCATTTCCGGATTATTCTGGAGCATATCCATCTGCGACGAAGAAATTCCAGCATTCGTCGGGTTTGAAGAGGTCGCAGACCCTTCCTGTTGTTTTCCAGAGTTCCTCGACAGTCCGGGGCTTCATGCGTTTGAGGTGTGCCTTCAGCTTCGAGTAGGCCAGTTCGATGGGGTTGTAGTCTGGTGAATATGGCGGCAGGAACAAGAGCCAAGCACCGCGTTTTTGGACCGCTTTTTTGGCTTTTTCGCGTTTGTGGGCCGACAGATTGTCGAGCACAACCACATCGCCTTTCCGCAAGGTCGGCGCCAATTGGGTTTCGATATAGGTTTGAAAGGCATCCCCGTTCATCGCCCCTTCGATGACCCAGGGCGCCACCAGACCGTCCGCGCGGAGCCCGGCGATAAAGGTCAGGGTTTTCCAATGACCATGGGGGATGCTGGCCACCAGCCGCTGGCCCTTGTGGCAGCGTCCGCGCGGCCGGGCCATTTTCGTCGTCAGGCCGGTTTCATCGATGAAGACGATGTTGGCGATGCGTTCCGGGTGGGCCAAGAGCCAGGCTTGGCGTTTGCGCCAAACCGCGCGGGCGGCTTGGACATCTGAGCGTTCTTGCTCACTGGCGTGTGCGGTTTTTTTTGAAGCTGATCTTGTTCGCCCGCAGCCAGTCGTCAATCGTCGAGGTCGCCGCCTCGATCCCATGGACCTCAAGAAGCCGCTCGGAAAGCTCGCCAAGCGTGAGATCCGGGGTCTCTTTGATCCAAAGTAGGATCTCGTCGCCATAGGGATCGAGACGACGTTTGTATGGCCGCCGCTGGCGCGGCGCCACGCTGCCTTCCTCTTCATGCTGTTTGACAAAGCGAATGGCGGAACTGACGCTGACATCGAAATGTGCCGCCGCCCGCCTGCGCGACACGCCGGAAGCTACTTTTTTTACCACTCGAAGGCGCAAATCTTCGGAAATCGTCATCACTGGTACTCCTTCGCGAATCAATACACAAAGGAATCACAGCGCAAAAGAAAAGGGAATCCACCAGACAAAATCCCGATTCAATCTATTTCGGAAACGCTCTAAATATTGAAAAATATTGTTGCGTGAGTCTGAAAAGCCCGGTTATTTATTATTTAGAATACCAAGTAACGCTCACCTATGATCGAGGTCGACTGATTGAAATTGGCGCGAAATTAATATAAGGTGGCGAAGTTTAAAGGGAGGTTTAGCTTTATGTTTCGTCTGGTTACTGTGTTTGTTGGCGCCGCACTTCTGTCCACTGCCTGCACTACTCATCCGGAGCGTATGGCGGGCCGCCACGTCACGTCAGGAACGTATAACGATTACAGCTGCGAGCAAATCGCGGCTGAGCATGAGGCGATGAAACCGCGAATCAACGAACTATATCAGCGGTTGCGGCAACAGAACCGACAGATCGTTGCAGACCGCATATCTTATAAATGGGATTCGCTCGAGTATCGCAAATTGAGAGGGCAAGAAACGGCCCTCCGCGACATATGGAAAGAAAAGCAATGCGTGGAGTCAGAACCACGTACCGCCGATGAGAAATACAAAGATGGCTTAAATCGCGCCCGCAGCTCAGGCTGAAATTCAAGTTGTTGTCGCAGTCCGTAACGCCAATTCGACCATCGCCTTCAATCCTTGCTCTCGTTCTTCCGAGGACATTTCGCTGCTTCCATCCAACATGTCGCTGACTGTCAGCAATGTAAGGGCGCTGCCGCCATATCGAGCGGCTATCGTGTAAAGGGCGTTCGTTTCCATCTCGACCGCCAATACGCCATGGGCGGTCATCTCACTTAAGTAATCATCCCGACCGGCATAAAACAAATCTGTACTCATGATCGAGCCGACATGCGGCGACAAATCGTCTTTCACCGCAATATCGTAAGCGCGTTTCAGCAAAGCCCAGTCTGCCGAGGGCGCGTAGTCCATGCCATCGAATGTCCGCCGATTGATTGCGGAATCGCTCGACGCGGTCATCGCCAGAATAAGGTCGCCGAGATTGAGGTTCGATTGCATGCCGCCGCAACTGCCGATCCGTAGCACTTTCTTCACATCGTAGAATTCAAAAAGCTCATGGACGTAAATCGAGAGGGAGGGGATACCCATGCCGCTTCCTTGAATCGAAACGCGGCGACCGTTGTAGAGTCCGGTAAAGCCGAACATGTTTCGGACGCGGTTGTAACAGTGCGGTTCGTCAAGGAAGGTTTCCGCCGCCCATTTCGCGCGTAACGGATCTCCGGGCAGCAAAACGATATCGGCGATTTCGCCGGGCTTCGCTTCCAAATGCGGTGTCACGACGAAGTTCCTGTCGCTAGTAATGTCGGTCGGTCAAATAGGGCCACAAGGCATCGCCTCCCCGCGCCGCGACATCGCGTCCGATCGCTTCCGACCAATAGGCGGTACCGCCGAACTCATCCCGCCAGGACCAAAGACGCCGCGTCAAAAAATGCAGGTCGTATTCGTATGTGAACCCGATTGCGCCGTGGGTTTGGTGGGCGATAGAGGTTGCGCTGCCGACGGCATCGCTCGCTCTTGCCTTGGCGACTTGGATTTCGAACAGAGGATCGTCACCGTCGGCCGCAGAGAAAGCAGCCGTCGCGGCCGCAACCGCTGCCGCCGTATTACCGGCTAGAACGGCAAGAGACTGTTGAATTGCTTGAAATTTTCCGATGGCTTTGCCGAACTGTACTCTGTCATTGGCGTATTGGACGCTAATCCCAAGTATCTGCTCCAGCGCACCGGCGATTTGTCCTGCTCTCAACATGGCGCCGAATTGGTAAAGCACGGCGGCGGCGTTGCCATCTTGGAACGTGGCCGTCGCCACCGGTTGCGCATTGTCAAAGGTCAATGTATCGCGTGGTTCTCTGGCCACGTTCTCGCTCTCCTGAACCGTGTACTCGCCCTTTGGGATCAAAGCCAATTGATCCTCGCTAGCGACCAAGACGTGATCGGCGTCCCGGCCCCACGGGACCCGACCGGCGGTTCCAGTCAATCCGTTCTCTCCGAGTATCAATTTGTCCATACGCCGGACGGGCGCCATGGTTGTGATCCCGGACGGCGTTGCGATACCGTGTTGCGCCAAGATTGCGTTCGCTAGCAACGACTCGCAGAGCGGAATTGGTGCCGCGTGGTTTCCGACCGCTTGGACGATGACTTGGGCGCCGCCGAAATCCAATCCGGCACCACCCATATCTTCCGGTACCAGCGCCAATGGCAATCCATTTTCCTCCACGGTCTGCCACAATTGCGTTGGGAATGCTCCTTCCTCCGCGGATTCACGCAGTTCCCGATCAATGACGTCCGTAAACAGCCGATCGACGGTATCCGCCAATATAGTGCGTAGTTCCAGATTTTCGTTCATCGGGTCGTCACCTCAAACCCAAGCCGCGCGCAATAATGCCGCGAAGAATTTCGCGGGTGCCGCCGCGTAAACTAAATGATGGGGCCGCTTGAGTGACATAAGCGCGCACTTGGGAGAAATCGTCACCGTTCGACAAAGTCGCTTCCCGGTCCAACAACATATGGGCCAAGTCGGGAAGGGATTGCTCGAAGACGGCGCCAAGGTCTTTGACCACGGACGCTTCCAGCGCCGGATTATCGCGGCTTTCCAGTTTGCCGGCGACGGATACGGACATCTGCCTGAGTGTTGCCAGATGCGCGACCATCCGGCCAATCTCGACCGCCGCCCGTTCGGAGGGGTCCGCTCCCGCCTCTTTTATTACCTCCACCAAAAGCTGATGAGATGACATGTAACGCTCGGGTCCGCTGCGCTCGTAAGCAAGCTCCGCGGTGACTTGTTTCCAGCCGTCGCCTTCATCGCCGACCAACGCATTGTCCGGAACGAAGGCGTCCTCGAAGATCACTTCGTTGAAATGTTCTTCGCCGATCTGGTTGCGGATCGGTCGAACGGTTACGCCTTCGGTTTCCTGCAGGTCGATCGCAAACTGGCTCAATCCGTCATGCTTCTTCTCGGCATTCGAATCCGTTCGAACCAAAGCGATCATGTACCGGCATCGGTGCGCGCCGGAGGTCCAGACTTTGGTGCCGTTGATAACATAGCCGCCGTCCGATTTATCGGCTCTGGTTCGGACGCTGGCGAGATCGGAACCTGAATCGGGCTCGCTCATGCCAATACAAAAAAACGTTTCGCCCCGCGTTATGCCAGGCAGAATTCTCTCCCTTTGCTCCTCGTTCCCATAATTCAAAATCAAGGGGCCGGATTGCCGGTCGGCGATCCAGTGGCAGGACACCGGCGCGCCGGCAGCCAGCAATTCTTCAAGTAGCGCATATCGCTCGAAAAACGTACGCTCCGCTCCGCCATATTTCTTCGGCCAGGTCAGTCCGATCCAGCCTTTCTCACCGAGTTTGCGTGAGAATTCCGGATCCTCGCCGGCCCAGGACCGCGCGCGCAAGACGGGCGGCCGGTCGGCCAGCTCCGTTTTCAAAAACTCGCGAACTTCCAGGCGAAGTTCTTCCGCTGCGTCCGGCAGGCGGTAGGGGGTAAAGTCGAAATACTGCATTGGGTGTGGGATAATTCCTTGAGGATGCGAAGCGCAGCTAGATTAGCAGCGCCCGGCGTCGGATGAAAGGAAATGAGATTATGTACGAGGAAAAGGATTTTGACGCCGAGATAATCGCCAAGGGAATCTCTAGATGGGCCCTAATCGAAAGCCCAAGTTTCGACGCGGCGGCGGTCAACCGGATGATGGACGAGGCGGCGAGGGAGATGAACGAACTCGGTGCGACGATCGAACGGATACCCGGCGCGGACGGCTACGGCGACGTGGTCAAAGCGTCATTCGCTTGGGGCGAGGGGCCAGGGATGTTGGTCCTGGGACATCTGGACACGGTGCATTTGGTCGGCACGCTTGCGGAAAGTCTCGATGTTCGCCGAGATGGTGATTTGCTGTACGGGCCGGGTGTGCTGGATATGAAGGGCGGAATGTATCTGGCCGTTCACGCGCTTTCGAAAGTCATCGAAAGAAGAGAGAAACTGGCCGTTCCCGTCACATTCCTGTTCATCCCGGATGAGGAGATCGGCAGTCCGTCGACGCGGGCGTTGATTGAACAAGAAGCAAAGGCGAGTAAATACGTTTTGGTGCCGGAACCGGGGAAAGACGACAAATTCGTTACCGGCCGCCACGCTTTCCTACGTTACAAGCTTCATGTCTACGGCAAACCGGCCCATGCCGGCGTCGCGAAAGGCGTTGGGCGGAGCGCGATCTCCGCCATGGCGCGCCTGATCACGGAAATCGAGGGCTACTCGGACGTTGATGCCGAGATAACCTATCGCGTTGGCAATGTACGTGGCGGCACCTTTGTGAATGTTGTACCGACCGATTGTCATGCAGAAATTCTTTGTGTCGCGCCGACCCAGGAAGCCTTCGGAATTGTCCAGCGGCAAATGGCTTCGATTGTGTCTCCAGATCCCGACATCCAAATCGAAGTCGAACCGGGCCCGATCAGGCCGTTGTTTCAGGCTCACGAGCAGACGATGGAGCTTCTCGAAATTGCGAAACGCGTTGCCCGGCAGGTCGGACTGGAACTGGACCATGGTCAATTCGGCGGCGGCAGCGATGGCAATTTCACTGGCGCGCTCGGTATTGCGACATTGGACGGCTTAGGCGTCTGCGGCGACGGGGTCCATACCAAGAACGAGCATCTGAAGGTTTCGTCGCTGGTTCCGCGGGCTCGTCTGCTTGCCGGCCTTTTCGAAGCCTTGTCGGATCGCAACCGCTAAATTACACCTCGCAGGTAGTTGTATCGACTCCTAAGTCTTCGGCAGAATGCCCGGGTAACGCAGGAGCTAGGACGATGGATATTACCGCGAAGGATTTGAACGAGCGGGCGACGCCGTTTTCGAAGCATTTGGGCATCAACTATCTGGACACCACACCGAATTGCGTGCGGGCGGAAATGTTGGTCAAAGCCGAACATTGTACCTTTCCAAATGTCATGCATGGTGGTGCGGTCATGGCCCTGGCCGATGGCTTGGGCGCAGTCGGGACGGTGCTGAACATGCCCGCCGGTTCGTCCACCACGACTTTGGAAAGCAAGACGAATTTCCTCGCGGCAATACCAGAAGGTCAGACGGCGCAGGCTGAATGCACGCCCGTCCATCTCGGGCGGACAACCATGGTTTGGCGGACGGAAATAAGGCGCGATGACGGCAAGTTGGCTGCCGTCGTAACTCAAACGCAGTTGGTCATGAAACCCAGCTAACGGTCCGCAAGCGGGACATATTCCCGGGCATTCGGACCTTCATAACGCAACAATGGCCGGATCAGGATATTGTTCTCCAACTGCTCAAGAACTTGCACCGTCCAGCCCGGCACGCGGCCAACGGCGAAGATCGGCACGAACAGGTCTTGCGGGATCCCGTGCAGGTGATAGGCGACGCCGGAATAGAAATCCACGTTCACGTTAATGCCGTGGCGTGCGTACGGCGCCATGGCGTCGACTACGGCTTGCAGGATTTCGAACCACACCGGTTCGCCCATTTCCTGACTTAGTTTGGCGACACCCTCTCTCATATGACGCGCGCGCGGATCTTCGGCTTTGTACACCCGATGGCCAAAACCGGTTATCGGCTGCCGCGCTTTTCGTTTGGCTTTGACATAGGCCGCCGCGTTCTTGGGATCCTCGATCTCTCTTGCCATGCGCATAACGTCTTCCGCCGCACCGCCATGCGCCGGACCGGACAGGGCTGCGACCGCCGCGGTCATGGCGGCGTGGAAGTTGGCGTCGGTGCCGGTGACCACACGTGCTGTGAAAGAGGAAGCGTTCGAGCCATGCTCCGCATGCAGGACGAAGTCGGTATCCATGAGCCGTGCGGCGTCCGTGCTCGGTTCCTCACCTTTCAACATGTACAAGAAGTTACCCGCATGACTTAAGGTGCTGCTGGGCTCTCCCGGCATTTTGCCCTGGCGAATGTTGTGATGCGCGGCGACGAGAACGGGCACTTGCGAGCTAAGGCGAATACCTTTGCGCAGGATGGCCTCCGCGCTATCGTCGCCGGCGTCCGGGTCGAACGCGCCAAGGGCGGAGACCGCCGTACGTAGGGCTTCCATGGGATGGGCATCGCCGAGGCTTTTTAGAATATCGAGGACCGCGCCGGGCACTTGCCGCTCCGATTTCAGCTGCGCATCGAAGGCGTCGAGTTGCGCCTGTGTCGGCAGATCACCCATCATCAACAAATAGGCGGTCTCCTCGAAGCTGGCATGGCTGGCGAGGTCATGAATGGAATAGCCGCGATATCGTAGCTCGCCCTTCTTACCGTCAATGCGGGTTGTGGTCGTGCGGTCGAACTCGACGCCAATTAATCCGCGATGAATTTTCCCTTGTTCAGTCGCGTCGGACATGACAAGTCTCCTTTCGAAAAATCAAATCACGAGGCCGCGCCGTCAGCGCGGAATACGGTTTATGAACAATTTGCCGCGGGTCGTCTTGCCGGAAGGAATTGATGACCGCATTATCGCCGCCGCCCTTCGTCTTCGCGACGAAAATATCGCGGAGCCGGTCTTGATTTCGACAGATCAGATCGCGGATTTGCAAACGATCGATCCGTCGTCTCATCCAAACCTTGACGACCTTGCTGCCGAATACGCGGCGGGGCCGCGTAAGTTGAAACTCAGTTTGGCTCGGCGGTTGATTTCCAAGCCGCTGTTTTTTGCCGGTATGCTGGTCAAGACTGGTGCTGCGGATAGCTTTGTCGCGGGGGTTGCGAACCCCACGCGACGTGTCATCGAAGCGGCACAGATGACCGTCGGGTTGGCGCCGGGCATCACGACGCCATCCAGCTACTTTCTGATGGAAATCCCAAGCTTTCTCGATCAGGGGCCGCGCCGTTTCGTCTTTGCCGACTGTGCCCTGAATGTGGCGCCAACGGCGGAAGAACTTTGCGATATCGCCCTTGCGTCCGCTCGGACAGCGGCGCGGATTTTGACCGAACCGGCCCGCGTGGCTCTTTTGTCCTTTTCTTCGCATGGCAGCGCTCAACATGAACGGATCGATGTGGTCAATTCGGCCCTTTCGCTCATCCGGGAACGGGCGCCTGAGCTGGCCGTGGATGGCGAATTGCAATTTGACAGCGCTGCGGTTCCCGCCGTGGCGGCCAAGAAGGTCAAACGGGAAAGCGATGTGGCGGGCAAGGCGAACGTCTTCATTTTTCCGAATCTGGATGCCGCAAACATTGGCTATAAGATGACCCAGTATTTCGCAAATGGACGCGCCATCGGGCCAATTCTTCAGGGTTTCGACAAACCGGTTGCCGATCTCTCCCGTGGTGCCACGGTGGATGACGTGGTCGCTACGGTAAAACAAGTTCTGCAACTCACTTAGTGGATTGAGTTTTAGCCGTTTTCGGCTGCGCGAACAGTGCCAGTTCGTGGGAAATTTCTAGACCACGCAATGGTTGCCCGGTGAGTGGCGCTAAGGCATGATCCGGCCATGCGCGAATTGATTTTCAATCTGGACGGCGATCGCCGGGAAAGCTTGCAGGCCAAGCTACAGAGCAAGATTTCCGAGGCCATTCTTCGCGGTCAACTAGCGCCCGGAGAAAGCTTGCCGTCGACGCGCCGGTTGGCCAAGCAACTGGGAATTGCGCGCAATACCGTCGTCTTGGCCTACCAACTCCTAGCGGAACAAGGCTTCGTCGAAAGCCGGGAACGGAGCGGTTATTACGTTACGGAAGATTTGAACGGCGTATTGCGTATTCCGGCCCCGCCGCGAACACGCTCCGGCGGTCGACCGATCGACTGGTCCGAGCGCCTGGCGAGACAGCCGTCATTGCAGCGAAATATCACTAAGCCCAGCGATTGGCGGAACTATCCTTACCCCTTCATCTACGGTCAAATGGACCATAACTTGTTTCCGTTGGCGGTGTGGCGGGAATGCAGCCGGCAAGCGCTGGGCCGGCTCGCCGTCGACGAATGGTCCGACGATCAACTGGGCGCCGACGATATTTTGCTCATCGAGCAAATCCGATCCCGCGTGTTGCCGCGACGCGGCGTGTTCGCGGAGAAAGACGAAATCCTAGTCACGGTCGGCGCTCAAAACGCGTTGTGGCTGTTGTCCAGCTTATTGCTCGGTCGCGATAGTCGCATCGGGATGGAAGACCCGGGCTATGTCGATGCCCGCAACATTTTCGAATTACGAGCCGGACATACCACGCCGTTGAAGATCGATCATGGCGGCCTCGTATTGGGTGAGCAGTTACGTCAATTGGATTATGTTTACGTGACCCCCAGCCATCAGTCGCCCACCACGGTGACAATGCCGAAAGAGCGTCGCCAGGCGCTGCTCAAGCAAGCCGCGGAAGACAACTTCGTGATCATCGAGGACGACTATGAGGGTGAGATGAACTATGTCGGCGCGGCGACGCCGGCCCTCAAATCCTTGGATCGGGAAGAGCGCGTGCTCTATATCGGCAGCCTTTGTAAGAACCTCGCGCCGGGATTGAGGATTGGCTATATGGTGGGCCCGCCGGAGCTAATCGACGAAGCTCGTCAACTTCGCCGATTAATTTTACGCCATCCGCCGGCGAACAATCAACGGTGCTTGGCATTGTTTTTATCTCAAGGCTATTACGACAGCCTTTTAAACCGGATACACAAGATTTACAGGCAGCGTTGGCAGGTCATGCGGGACGGGTTGGAACGGTACTTCCCGGCTACCTATACCGTACCGACATTCGGCGGCTCCAGTTTTTGGATCGAGGGTCCCGATAATCTGGACAGCCGCGAACTGGCAGTACGAGCGCTCGAGGCGGGCATCATCATCGAACCCGGTGAGCCTCATTTTCACGCCAGCAAACCCCCGCAGAACTATTTCCGCCTTGGGTTTTCCGCCATAGACGAGAGCGCCATTACGGCCGGATTGGCGAAATTGGCGGAAATTGCTGTTACCCTAAGGTCTCCCGATGATCTTAAGCGCGGTGCCGGTTAAACATCCGCCAAAACGTCTCGGATGATATTGAAAATCTGATCGATCTGCTCTTCTTCGATCACCAGCGGCGGGCTCAAGATCAGTGTGTCCATCGTCGCGCGCAAAACCATGCCTTTCTCGAAACATTTCTTGATGCAAGCATAGCCGCGCTTGCCCACACCCTCGGACGACGCTTCGAGATCGATACCGGCCAATAAACCGAAACCGCGGATATCGGTTACGAGGTCATGGTCCGCCAAGCTCTGTACCTGCTCAAGGAAATGGGGCGCCATTTCGGCCGAGCGATCGAAGAGTCCTTCGTCGCGGTAAATCTTCTGAGTGGCGATGCCGGCGGCGCAGGCGACGGGATGGGCCGAGTAGGTGTAGCCGTGGAAGAACTCGATACCCCCTTCCGGCGTGGCTTCGACGATGGCATTGTAGATCTCGTCGCGAACGGCGACGGCACCCATCGGGATGGCGCCATTGGTCAGAGCTTTTGCCATGGTCATCATGTCCGGCGTGACCCCGAATGTCGTGGCGCCGAACGGTGTCCCCGTGCGGCCGAACCCGCAGATCACCTCGTCGAAAATCAACAAAATACCGTGCTGGTCGCAAATCTCGCGCAGCCGCTCCAAATACCCCTTCGGCGGGACCAGAATGCCGGTCGAACCGGCGATCGGTTCGACAATGCAAGCGGCGATACTATCGGCGCTATAGAGGTCGACAAAACGTTGCAAGTCATCCGCCAGTTCCGCACCGTACTCGCCCTGACCGAGCTTCATGCGATTTTCGTCAATATGCGTGTGACGCAAATGAACGACACCCGGCAGGCCGATGCCAAACGCCTCCTTATTCTTGACCATGCCCTGGACGGACATGCCGCCGAAATTAACACCATGATAGCCGCGTTCCCGTCCGACAAATCTCTGACGTTGGGATTGGCCCTTCACCCGATGATACATCAGCGCGATCTTCAACGCCGTGTCGACGGACTCGGATCCCGAGTTGGTGAAAAACACGTGGTTCAGGTCATCTGGCGTAATCTCGGAAATCAGCCGCGCCAACTCGAACGACGACGAATTGGCGAACTGGAAGGGTGGGTTATAGTCCATTTCCGCGATTTGGGCCGAGACCGCATCGGTGATCTCCTGCCGGCCATGGCCAAGCGCGCAGCAAAACAGACCAGAAGAGCTGTCGATCAGTCGGTCGCCGCGATTATTGTAGTAGTAGACGCCTTTGGCCCCTGCCAACAACCGTGGGTTCTTCTTGAAATCCCGGTTTGGTGTGAAGGGTAACCAGTGATTTTCCAAGGAATTTGGCGATGCGGCAATATTCATAATCGGTCCTCCAGGACAATGGTTAGGTACATGTCGGACAATTGTTCAGGACGCATTCTAGGGTGGCGACGAAATCGCGACCTAGGTCCAGCCCATTGAATACAATGGAACCAATTTTGGTTAAACTGTCGGTTCCGTAATTCCGATGAGAAAGGCCAGCCAATGGAACTCAATGAGGTGATGCGCACGACCTTTGCCGCCCGTGACTATACCGGTGAGGATCTGCCGGATTCCGTTCTCTACGACATTCTCGACAATGCGCGATTTGCGCCGAGCGGCGGTAACCGGCAAGGCAATCGCGTCATCATTGTTCGGGACCAGGGAACGAAAGATCGGTTATCTGAACTGGCAGCGCCGGCGGCGAAGCGCTACGCGGCCCAGATCAAAGCGGGTGAAAACCCTTGGAATGCCTGGGAGCCAACTAAGGTTTCCGCCGAGGAGATTGAAAACACACCAGCCCCGCGACGGCTTACCGACACGTTCAAAACGGCGTCGGTCGTATTGGTGTTTCTCGTCGACCTGCGCGTCGTCGCGTCGATGGATCAATATCTCGACCGTATCGGCATCATTAGCGGCGGTTCGATCTATCCTTTCGTTTGGAACACCTTGATGGCGGCGCGGCAGGCCGGTTTCGGCGGAACGATCACGACGCTAGCTGTGGCGGAAGAACCGAAGGTGCAGGCGCTATTGGGCGTGCCGGCGGAGTTCGCCGTATCCGCCGTGGTGCCGCTTGGCAAACCGGTGAAGCAGCTGACGAAACTGAAGCGCCGATCGGTCGAGGATATTGCCGTGCGCGAACGTTTCGATGGTGAAGCTTTTCGCCAACCCTAAAGCGCCGGCAGTACAACCTCGAGAATTTCGGTGTCGTCACTGATATCCGTTAGCTCGAAGTCGAGGCCTGGCGGTAATGCGACGGCATCGTCGGACGATATTCTGGTCGATAAATTCTCTGATATTAGTGATAGTTGTCCTGACAAAATAAATAAAAACATGAATTCACCTTCGTAAGAGCCAACTATTTTTTGACCACCCTTCGGGCGCAACACTTGGACGCCAGCCAAGCCTTCCGTTGCATTGCCAATGCCAATGTCGCGGGCTTCGAACCCTTCTTGCCGCCAAGGGTACCAGTTGGCGCGGTCCGCTTGATGCCAGATAAATTTCTGTCCGTTAAAGTCCCGATGGGGATGCTCGACCCCTTTGGGTAAATCGAAGGCATGTTCGGCATGGGTCGGATGTTCCGCGGGGCAGCCGATTTCGACGACTTCGGCCCCGGCCGGGCATTCCAGGACGCGATGGCGGATTTCCGGCGGTTGCAGGACACAATCGCCTGCCGTCATGACGAAGGGCTCGCCCTGGTCTTCGTAAAGGACCCTGAACCAGCCTTTGCGGCAATAGATCATCTGAAAGCGGACTTGGTGATAGTGGACATAGTCAGGGATCGGTCCGCCATCAATCAGCCTGATATGCGAGGCGATGAATCGACCGCCCCAGCGGCTTGGGATCAAGTCGCGGTAGCGCATACCGGCTCGGCCCATATGCCAAGCGCTGTCGTCAACTTTGGTGACAACCAGTTCAGGTACCGCATCCGGAATATCCAGCGGTATGTCCGACGGCGCGATCTCGATCTGTGTGCCGTTGGGTGCGGTCAACCGTTCAATAGGTCCGTCGCGGTTAAGCCGCAGCACGCCCGGAGCTGCATCGAGGCCGCGTTGAAGGCGCAAGCGCAAGCCGTGCCCGCTCAATTTAGCTACGGCCGGATCGTCCGCCGGATAGATCGTGTCGAGCCTGAACCCGAGTTTGTCGGTATAGAACGGTAGTGTTTCATGGATATCGCTACAAGGTAATAGTATTTCTGCTTCAATGCTTTGTGACATTTATCTCAATCAAATTCATGGTCGGTTCATTATCGCCGCTGGTCGCCAAGCGATTTTCATATAACCTACGTCGCCAGCGCGAAGAGGTAAATACGGTTACCGGTCTATTGAAACAAGTGACAGGCGACCTGCCAGCCGTCCTTGATTTGGCGCAATTGAGGCACTTGGCTGTCGCAGGTTCCGGCGATGGCTTTTGGGCACCGGCTAGCAAAGTTGCATCCGGGCGGAAGATCGATCGGACTTGGGATATCGCCGCTCAACGGATCGCCCCGGTCCGGTTGTCTGGCCCGCGGGTAAGGCACGGCGCGCAGCAACGCTTGCGTATAGGGGTGCTGAGGTTCGGCGAAAATCTGCTCTGCCGAGCCTTCTTCGACGATTTCGCCCAGATAAAGCACGATGACACGGTTGCAAATATAGCGGACCACGGCGAGATTGTGGGAGATGAAAAGATAACTCAGGTCCAGTTCGGCCTGCAGCTGCTTGAGAAACTCCAGAATTTGCGCTTGTACCGAGACATCGAGAGCTGATGTCGGCTCATCCAATATCAATAGCTCCGGATTGAGCGCGATGGCCCGGGCGATGCAAACCCGCTGTTTCTGTCCGCCGGAAAGTTCGTGGGGATAGCGGTAGAGGAATTGGCGCGGCAGCCCGACCCTTTCCAGCAGATCGGCAACGCGTGCACGCAAGGCAGGGCCGCGCAGGTCGGTATGCAGAACTAACGGTTCCGCGACGCTTCGTATGATCGGCATGCGGGGGTTCAGGGCGGAATGCGGGTCTTGAAAGATCATTTGCGCGGTGCGGCGCAGAAACTCCTGATCCGGTTTCGACAATTTGGTCATGTCCCGGCCGTCGATTTCGAGCTTGCCGTCGGTCAACGGCACCAAATGAAGGACCGCTTTCCCGATGGTCGACTTGCCCGAACCGGATTCGCCAACGACGCCGAGGGAGTCGCCTTTTTGCAAGTCCAATGACACGCCATTAACGGCTTTGACCACGGTTTTACCCTTGCCTCGCTTGGATATGTCGAAATGGACCTTCAGGTCGTCGACCTTAAGCATGGCCGCTGTCTCCGTATAGCCAGCAGGAGACAGCATGGTCTTCGTTCAGACGGTAGGCTGACGGCTTGCGGTCGCAACCAGCCATGGCCTCCTCGCAGCGGTCGCGGAAGCGGCAGCCGGGCGGCGGATCCAGCAAATTCGGTAGAGAACCAGGAATGCCGCTCAAGGCGTCGGCGACCTGGTCGGGATGCGGTACCGCTTTGAGCAGGCCTTTGGTGTATGGATGTTTGGGGTTGTCGAACAGTTCGGCGACGCTGGCGTCCTCGACCACTTGGCCGGCATACATCACCACAACCCGGTCGCAGACCATAGCGACGACACCCAGATCGTGGGTGATCATGATCACGGACAAGCCGAGATCGTCAATTAACTCCTTAATCAAATCAAGGATTTGCGCCTGAATGGTTACGTCAAGCGCGGTGGTAGGTTCGTCTGCGATCAACAGGCTGGGGCGGCCGGAAAGCGCTTGCGCGATGAGCACTCGTTGGCGCATGCCACCGGAAAGTTGATGGGGGTAATTGTCGAATTGGCGTTCGGGATTCGGCAGATGGACTTTTCGTAACATCTCGATGGCGTGGCTTTTTACCTCTGCCTTCGACATCCGCTCCCGCTTCGGTTTCAGGCGCTGATGCGCGTTGATCACGTCGGTCATTTGGCGGCCAACGGTGAAGACCGGATTGAGGTAGGTCATCGGATCCTGGAAGATCATCGAGATGTCGATGCCGCGAATTTGCCGGATCCGATCCTCGCCGCCCTTAAGCAGGTCCTCACCATTGAAAATTATTTCTCCGGAACGGATGCGGGCGGGGGGCGAGGGGACCAATTGGGTGATCGATTTGGCGGTGACCGACTTGCCGCATCCGGTTTCGCCAACAATGCCGATGGATTCGCCGCGTCTCAACTCGATATTGACCCCGTCGATCGCCTGGTATACGCCGTCGAACGTGTCGAATTCCAGCGTGAAGTCACGCATGGACAGCAAAGATTCGCCGCTCATTCCCGCGCCTCCGGATCCAGGATGTCGCGCAAGCCGTCACCCAACAGATTGAAACCCATCACCGTGATGAAGATGGCCATGCCTGGGAAGAAGGAGTACCACCACCAATCCGGCAGATAGCTGCGGGCAATCGAAATCATGGCACCCCATTCGGGCTGCGGCGGTTGCGCGCCGAGACCCAAAAATCCCAGGCTTGCCGCACCCAAGATCGCCATTCCCATATCCATCGACGCCTTTACGACGATGGGCGAGGCGCAATTGGGTAGGATATGGACGAAGACGATCCGGGTCGGGCTTGCCCCCATGGATAGCGCCGCCTGAACATAGATCTGGTTCTTCAGCGACAGGGTTTTGGCTTGGACCAGCCGGACATAACCTGGCCACCAAACCAGAGATAGCGCCAGCATCGCATTCAAGATACCGGGGCCGAGCGCACCGACGATCGCAATGGCCAAGATCAGGCCAGGCACGCCCAGGAAGATGTCGGTGAACCGCATAATCACTTCCTGGACGATACCGCCGGCATAGCCCGCGAACATACCCAAGGGAACGCCGATCAATACCGCCATGCCGGTGATGATGAGAGCGATTTGCAGGGTCGTGCGGGTCCCCAAGACGACGCGAGTGAAGACGTCATTGCCGACCTCATCCGTGCCGAACCAATGGTCGGCGCTCGGCGGTTGCAGTTTGATATCCATGTGGACGGCGCCGGCGGCGTCTTCCGGATAGGGCACGATCCAGGGGCCGATGGCGGCAATAACCAAAAAGAAGATCACCAGAATGAGGCCGAACATGGCCGAACCATTACGGCTGAAGGTACGGGCATAGAGGCGAGCTTGTCGGATCGAACTTTGGTGCCGTTCCGCCCAGGTCAGAGATTCGATGTCGAAGCTGTCGTGTTTATCGGACGTCGTCATGATCGACCCTAGATCTGTTCCCTAACCCGCGGATCGAGAACGCCATAAAGCAAATCGATCAAAAAATTCACCAGCATAAAAAAGAAGCCGAGAACAATCGTCGTTCCCATGATCGGCGAGAAGTCGGAGTTGATTGCCGCCTCAACGGCGTATAGACCGACGCCTGGCCAGTCGAACACGGATTCAACCAACACCGTCCCGCCCAGCATCCAGCCGAAACGCAGGCCGATCATTGCCATGGTCGGCAGCATTGCGTTTTTTAAGGCATAGATGCCGACAATTCGGAAGGTGGAAAGGCCCTGCGCTTTAGCATTAGTGACATAATCTTCGTGTAACGCTTCAAGCATTTCCGCTCGATTGACCCGGATAATCGACGCCAGCGCCGGGAAACTCAAGGCAACGGCCGGTAGGATGATGTGGTGCAATCCTTCGACAAAGGTCGAGAACTCGCCACGTAGAAGTGAATCGACCAGCAAAAGATGGGTAATCGGCTCCGGCGGATCGGTCATCATGTCCATTTGGCCGCCGAGCGGGAACCAGCCGAGCTGCAAGGCGAAGAACAGCTGCGCCATGAGCCCGAGCCAAAACATCGGTAAGGCAACGCCTGCCACCGTCGCCGTTCGAATGACGTGGTCCGCCGTACTGTTCTGGAAAAAGGCGGCGAGAACACCGAGAGGGACGCCAAATACGACCGATACCAGGATCGAGAACATCACCAATTCGAATGTGGCGGGGAAAAAGTCCACCAGATCGTCCCAGACCGGGTGGGTCGTGGTCAGGGACTTGCCCCAGTCGCCGGTGACCAAATCGCCGACATAGACAGCGAACTGATAATAGAGCGGTTTGTCCAGACCATATTCCGTTCTGATTTGCTCGATCATCTCCCTGGTCGCGTCCGGGCCCGCCGCCAAGGCCGCGGGATCGCCCGGCGCAACATGCGAAATGGTGAAGGTGATGGCCAATAAGCCCAACAACATCACCACCATCAACAGGCTGCGTTTCAGCGTAAACCAAAGCATGCAATCAGAGTTCCCCAAGATCCGCCGGCGACTAAAACTTGTCGCCGGCGTAACCTGCTGCCCGGTAAATCCGGTGTATTATTTGCCGATATAGAGTGGATACAAATCCAGTTCGGACGTCATTCGGACCGGGCTATATTCGAAGCCTTTGACCCAATCCCGATAGACGATCAGCCGCTTACGCATCATGCCGAAAATCTCGGTTTGGTCTTCCACGAGACGCTTCTGGATTTCTTCGTAGATCGGCTTGCGTTCTTCCCAGTTAGTCAAGAAACGCGCCTTTTCGATCAAGGCATGGACTTCCTTATTGTCATAGTAATGCGTGCCATAATATCGGCCCCAGGAACTGGGGTGATACTGGATCGCGACGGCGTCCGGGTCGGTGGACACCGGCGTGGCGAAAATGGCCATCAATTGCGGCGAGGTCTCGACCTTGGAGCCGCGGGCGACCATGCTGGACCATGTCAGCGGCACCATTTTCACCGTAATGTTCAAGTGCTTCAACGCGTCGATCAGCACCAGGCCCATTTGCCGCTCCACTTCGAAGCCTTGAACATAGACATATTCAATCTCGAAGCCGCCATTCGGCCATTTCGTTTTCGCCAGAAAAGCCTTGGCTTTTTCCAAATCCTTATGCGGCATCCCGGCGACGGTGATCTTGCCCTTGATGTCGTCGCTGAATGGGCTCGTTTGCAATTTTGCCCGACCGTTGAAGATCTTGACGAAGGCGTCGTAGTCGTAGGCCCAGGCAATGGCGCGACGGACATTAACATCGCTGGTATATTCGGCTTGCGTATTGAACTTCAGGCCAAACGCGGTGAGGGCGGGTTCGGTGGAGGCGACCATGCCCTTCATCTTCGACACTTGTTCGAATTCATCGGGTGTCAGGCCATTGACGATATCCGCCTCGCCCTTGATCAAGGCGGCGCGTTGCGCGGACGATTCCCGGATGATTTTGTAGATCACGCCGCCGAGCGGACCTTTGAAACCCTTCCAGTAGTCCTTCACCCGCTCCAATTCATAAAGGGAGCCCGGCACGACACGCTTCAGCTTGAATGGGCCACTACCCGCTTCGTTCTCGATCAGCCATTTCTGTCCCATATCGCCATCGACTTCGTTGGCCATGACGGTTTTGGGGTTCATGATGTACCACCAGGGTACAAACGACATGAATGGCGCATAAGGACGATCCAAGGTCATGGACACCGTGTGATCGTCAACGACTTTGATGTTCTCGGCCTTCAGAAACGCGTTCAACATCCATGCCGGACCTTTGCCGAGCTTCAGCGTCCGGGCAAAGGACCAACGCACGGCCTCCGCTGTCACCGGATCGCCATTGTGGAACTTGGCGTTTTTGACCAGATGAAAAGTATAGGTTTTGCCGTCGTCGCTGGCGTCCCAGCTTTCCGCCAGCCAAGGCACGACCTGCGGGGGCGAGCCGACATATTTCGCCAATCCGTCATACATGGCTTGTTGCAAGGTCCGGATTGAAGCATCGTATTTAATGCTCGGATCCATGATCGGAACTTTTTGGCGGCTGGCGACGACCAGGATTTTTTCCTTACCCCGGCGTTCGAAAGCGTCGGCGTCCCGAACGGGAGCCGCGGTCAAGGCCGTGGCTGCTATTCCGACACCGATGATCAAATTTCGTATGAACTTTAGGTTCATTTTCCCCTCCTGTCCTGGCAACGGATTACGGCAAACGGACGGAGCTGCGCCCAATGCGTTCGCGTATTTTGTAAAATTCTAAGAGCCGGCGGATTTTTTGAACATACGCACTGACACGTACAGGCCGGCCGCTACAGAAGACTAGAAGCGAGACAATGTATCGACTTCTCGAACCAATTCCGACAATGAGTTAAACGCCATCTTTTCCAACATGCGCGAGCGATGGATTTCGACGGTTCGAAAGCTTATTCCGAGATTGCGCGCGATGACCTTGTTGGGCAGACCTTCGGCGACAAGAAACATTACCTCCCGCTCGCGATTGCTCAAACTCCGCAATCGTTCGGACAATGGCGGCAATGTTTCATTGCTGCTATCTCTTTCAAGTAAGCGATGCAGACCGCTTTGGATAGCGCTGGCAACGAGATGCTGGGCGGAAACCACCGGTCTTCCGGCCAACTGTTTGATGCGGAGCCGGTCTTCCTCCGCGTAGGCCATGGAATGCAGGACAATGATCTCGGAGTCCGCAATCGCCTGCAATGCAACGGTAAAATCGTCATCATTGCCGGGACGGGCGACCACGGTCTTGGTTTTGGCCTTGGCTTGCGGCGATAGGCGCAAATGGTCGACCTGACCGTCAAGGGATAGGATGACACCGACATTTTGCCCGGCTTTCACAAATTCTTCGATCGCGCGATCGACTGTTAAGTCGCAGAATACTGTCGCGCCCGCCGGTTGGAACGGCGCGCCGAACATCGTCGACAACAACACTACCAAATCGGTATCCCGCTCGCTCAAGTCGCCGTAGAGGTCTTCGATTTCCCGACGGACCCATTCCATGGACAGGACGAATTCCGTCCCGTCGCGTAGTTTTGTCAACAGTGCCGGTTCGCCATTTTTCGCCCCCGCCGCATCCAGTTGTTTGTCGGACAAGTCATCCAAAAGCCCAACTTCAATAGGCTCGATATCCACGTCCAGCGCATTGAGGATTTCAGGTACGATATCGTCGCGTGGGCTTTGCCCGATCGTGACGAAAGCCACACGTTGTTTAGAGATTTTGCGCTCGCGATCGATAAGGTCGCGGCGCTTGGCTTGAGTATTTGCCAATGACAGCTCCCGATAGCTCGTACACCGTCCGCGCCTACGGAATGCTAACACAGCCGTTTCGGTATACAAAATAGCACCTGTAGGTGTCGGCGCGTATTGGCCGGGCGCCGTACGCATGATTATCTGCGCGAGAAACCGAAATGAGGAGCCTGCGGTGCAGCAGTTATCGGCCCAACCGGAAGTCGACGCAACTTGCCTCGCCGACATTGACCGTACCTACACTTTGACCCTCGACGATGTGGAAGCCTTGGCATTAGGCGCTTGGATATTGGGAACCGGCGGTGGCGGAGACCCCTATCAAAAACTGCTCAACATGCGTCAGCTTTACGCTCAGGGTCATGAGGTCGATCTCATTCATCCGGAAAGTCTCGCGGATGACGCGCTCGTTGCCGTGCTCTCGAATATGGGGGCGCCCTTGGTCGGGCAGGAGCGTTTGGCCGATCCGGCATTCGCCCTGAAACCGGTGCGCATCATGGAATCCTATCTAGGCCGTAAGTTCGATGCGGTCATGTCACTGGAGATTGGCGGTGGAAACGGTGTCCATCCTCTGATGGTGGCGGCGCTGACTGATTTACCGGTTGTCGATGCCGACAGCATGGGGCGTGCCTACCCCGAAGCTCAAATGACGAGCTTCGCGGTCGCCGAACTGCGTTGCTATCCGTTGGCCTTGGCGGACATCCGCGACAATGAAGTGATCATACCGCGCGCCGAAAGTTGGCGCTGGATGGAAAGGATCAGCCGAAAAGCCTGCACCGAGGTGGGGTCCATCGCGGCAACCTGTAAAGCACCGCGAACGGGGAAAGAGGTCAAAGATCACGGAATTCTGTACACCACCAGCAAGGCGGTTGCACTTGGCCGTGCCGTTATGTCTGCCCGGCAGCGGCATGAGGACCCGGTACAGGCCATCGTCCAGCAATGCGGCGGCAAAACGATTTTCACCGGCAAAGTGGTCGATGTGCAACGCCGCGCGACCGAAGGGTTTTTAAGAGGCCGCGCGGAGATTGTCGGGCTCGGCACGCATGCCGAAAGCAGCTTCCTCGTCGAGTTTCAAAACGAATTCTCCGTCGGCTATTTGGATGGGGAGCCCGTGGTCATGACGCCGGATCTGATCTGCGTTGTCGATTCCGTGAGCGGCGACGGCATCGGCACAGACGTTCTGCGCTATGGTCAGCGAGTTACGGTGCTGGCATTGCCGGCCCCTTCAGTGTTTCTCACCGAAGCTGGATTGAAGAATGTCGGGCCCAGGGCCTTCGGCTTCGATCTCGACTTTCAGTCCGTGTTTGCGGGGTAATCGCATGAAGCGTATAGGCATCGATGTGGGCGGTACCAACACCGACGCGGTTTTGGTCGATGGCAAAGACGTATTGGCCGCTTGCAAAACGCCAACGACCGAGGACGTGACCGGGGGTATCCGACAAGCGCTCCGCGACCTGCTTGCGATAGCAGGCGATCAGGCGGCGGATGTCGTCGCCGTCATGATCGGGACCACGCATTTCGTGAATGCGGTGGTACAGAGGCGAGATTTGAACCGGGCGGCGGCTCTGCGCGTCTGTTTGCCGGCGAGCGCCAGCCTACCCCCCTTCGTCGATTGGCCAAAGGATCTCGCGGATGCGGTCAACGGTGGGGTTTATCTCGTGGCCGGCGGCCATGAATATGACGGTCGCCCCTTGGCCGAATTGGATGAGTGTGCGGTTGCCGAAGCGGCGCGTCAGATCAAATGCGACGGTATTGCCTCGGTGGCGGTATCGGCGGTTTTTTCGCCGCTTACGTCAGAAGCCGAGGATCGCGCCGTTGCGATCCTGCGGCAGGAGCATCCGGATGCCGTTGTCACGAAGTCCAGCGCATTGGGGCGGATCGGTTTACTTGAGCGAGAAAACGCAGCGCTTCTAAACGCCAGCCTTGCCGACCTAGCCGCGCGAACGACGGACGCGTTCGAAGAAGCGCTGCGGGAAAGCGGGTTGCACTGCCCGCTCTACATTACTCAGAATGACGGTACGGTGGCGGTTGCCGAAATGGCCCGGGCCTATCCTGTCTATAGCTTCGCATCCGGCCCGACCAACAGCATGCGCGGTGCCGTGTTCCTTTCCGGCATCGAAGAGGCCATGGTTTGCGATATCGGCGGTACCACGGCCGATATCGGGTGCCTGAAGCACGGATTCCCGAGGGAGGCCAATAATGTTGTCGAGATCGGCGGTGTCCGAACGCTGTTTCGGATGCCTGACGTGTATTCGATCGGTCTCGGCGGCGGGTCGCTGGTCACAACGGACCCGATTACCGTCGGTCCCCGAAGTGTCGGATACAAGCTAACGGAACAGGCCTTGGTGTTTGGTGGCGATACGCTGACCTGCACGGACGTCGCGGTGGCGGCCGGTCTTGCGGAGATTGGGGACGCGCATCGCGTCGCTCACCTATCGAAAGAGTTTGTCGAGCAAGTTCGCCGAAATATCGATGATCAACTCTATGACGCGGTCGACGGTATGAAGACAGATGCGGACCCGTTGCCGTTACTCGCCGTTGGCGGCGGCGCGATCCTGGCACCGGACCGGATGGAGGGGATAACGGAGGTCGTCCGCGTGGACCATCACGACGTCGCCAATGCGGTCGGCGCGGCAATCGCTCAGATTTCGGGTGAGGTCGACCGGATTTTCAACGATATGAGCCGTGACGACATTCTGGCTGCCGCCACGGCGATCGCGCAGGACAATGCGCTCGCGGCGGGCGCCGACAAGAACAGTCTGAAGGTGGTGGAGATGGAGGACTTGCCGCTCGCTTATCTACCCGGAAACGCGGTGCGGGCCCGGGTCAGGGTCGTTGGCGATGTGCGTGCTTTATGAATGCGGTCTCGCAAAACCCAAGCCTCGGCGTGCTGGTGATCGGACAAAGCCCGCGGCCGGAAGTCGAAGCTGAAATCAAGGCGGCGGTCGGGTCGGATGTTTCGATCAAATTGGTCGGTGCCCTTGACGGATTGTCACGGGACGAAGTGGATGAGCTGCTTCCGAACGACGCCGCCGATACCCTGTTCACCCGGTTACCCAACGGGGATGGCGTAACGATTTCCAAACAGGCCGTTGTCCACCATGGCGAGCGTCAATTGGCCAACATGACGGAATCGGGGCATCGGCTGGTCGTGGTCATGTGTACCGGCGAGTTTACGGCATGGGCGGACAAATACGCGGTTCTTTTCCCTTCTGACGTTATGGCCGCGTTTGTTGCGGCGGCTCATAAGGACGGACGTCTCGGCATCTTCACGCCATTACCTGATCAAGTCGACAAAACGGAAGGTCGTTGGCGCGGCGCCGGCTATGACGCGGTCGTTGTGGCGTTGTCGCCGAACGCGACCGCGGCCGAGATCGAAGCCGCTGGCAAGGAAATGTCGATCAAGGGACCGACGACACTCGTCTTCGATTGTATTAGTTACCGGGCGACGACGAAGCGCCAGTTATGCGACATGATCGGCGCGCCGGGTATCCTCGGCGTGACCGCGGCAGCTCGGATGGCGGCGGAGCTGCTGGTCTGACAATGCTATGCAATTGTCGCGAATTAAGCGGATTTTTCGCTGAGACCAGCACGTAACGTTTCGCTGGCGTCCCTGTCGATGCGACCGTCTTCCCGCACGACGCAGCCATAGTCCTGCCGAGCCCCTGCCGGCGTGATCAATTCGTCGTCCAGATCCCGTTGGATATCATCCAGGTCTCGCGACCAAGGATCGCCATAGCCCGATCCCCCAGCCATCACCAATTCCGCGACTTCCTCCGTCTTCGTCAATTCTGACAGCCCACCGACACCGAGATCCAAACGCTGCCCATTTTCGTCGACGACGATGGCGCTGGCACGACCGCCGGACCTGCCCCCGAACAACCCGTCGATCGGAACGCGGACACCATTGGGATAAAGACCGACTTGGCAGGAAAGGCCGTCGTCGTAAAGTTTGCGGGAGGCAACGATTTGCGATAGACCGCCGCGCCGTCGGCCCGGTCCGCCGGTATCCGGCAAAAACTCCTTCCGCGTTACCAATGCCGGGACCCTGGTTTCGAACAGTTCAATGGAAGTATTCGCCGCGCTGGTCGGATAAAGCAAACCCGAGACGCCATCGCCGTGACCCGATCCGCCTTGTCCACCACCCTGAAACAGATGGTCGCTGTAGGTTTCGCCGTCACCGTCCACGCCATAAAAAAGCGCGCTCGACGGTAAGCCGGTGAAGGCCTGCACTTGATTTGGCGCCGCTTCGGCCAAGGCGGCGAAAACGTTGGGGGCGATGTACCAGCCCGTGCGGACTCTTGTATTTACCGCTTTTGGCTTTTCACAGTTCAAGATGCTGCCCTTCGGCGCCGAAACGGACATGGGCACATAGCAACCCGCATTCCCCGGGACCTCGGGCGTGAAAATGCATTTTAGCGGATATGTGGCGTGAGCCTTTGTATAGCTCAGCGTGCAATTACTGCCGCCCCGGTCGGTTTGCGGCGGCGCGCCCTCAAAGTCGACGTCGACGGTTTCGCCCCGGATCGTGATTTTGATCGGATAGGTCATTGTCTCGCCGATGCCGTCCGCTTCCACTTGATGGCGATACACGCCGTCGGGAATGTCGGCGATGGCGGTACGCATTGCCGTTTCCGCCCGTTCCTGAACGACAGACGCCAGGGCTTCGAGATCGTGGATACCGTATTCGGACATGAACTCCTCGACCCGGGCGGCGCCGGTGACGCCAGCCGCCACCAAGGCGTGAATATCGCCGAGAACTTGATCCGAACGGCGTACATTTTCGCCGATCAACGTAAACAGGTCTTCGTTGGCCTCGCCGGCCTTGAACAATTTCATCGGCGGGATCTGCAAACCTTCGTCGTAGATCTCCCGCGCGTTCAAATCGTCTTTGGTGCCGCCGATGTCCGTGACGTGACCGACGATCCCGACAAAGGCAACGACACGACCACTGCGGAAAACCGGTACGGCGATGGCGATGTCGAACAGATGGCCGGCGCAAAGCCAGGGATCGTTGGTGATCAACACGTCGCCTTCGCGCAGGGTCTGCGGTGGATGCTTCTCGATCATCGCGTTGATCGCCATCGGCAGGGTCAGGTTGAAGACCGGCATGGCGCGGGGCGAATGCACGATCTGACGGCCCTTGGCGTCCAAAATCTCGCAGGCGAAATCCTGTGCCTCGCCGATGATAAGGGAGAACGCGGTTCGGATCACCGTATGCCAGCATTCCTCGGCAATGTTGATCATCCGGCTCCACATGATTTCGAGATTGATCGGGTCGCCGGCAATCCGTGCCATGGCTTGATCGAGTGCCATGTCGGAGCTGATCTTGACGTCGCCGGCGGTCGCCGTGGGTAGGGACAGGCAAAGATTCCTTTCGTCGTCCACCGCCGCGGTGGCGCCGGTGGGGATGATCGTCGTGGCCTCGGCTTCCTCGACCACAGCGGGGCCCTCGATCCGCATGCCGGGAGTTAACCGGTAGCGATCGAAGACGGCGGCGTCGACCATCGCGCCGGCTTTGTCGCAATAAATGGGCCGACGCTTCCTGTCCGCCGGTCCCCCGCTACCGTCGCTTGCAATCCGGGTGGATAAGGATGCCGACGGTGCTTCACAGCGGACACGCCAGTTAATGATTTCGATCCGGGCGCCGTCATAAAGATGCGTATAGAGCCTGCTATATTCCGTGGCGAATATCTCGGAAATCTCGGCACTATGTATCGCCGTCAGTTTGCCGTCGGGCAACGGGACGGAGATTTCGTGCATTTGACCTTGCAATCGCATCTCGGCGAAGCGCATCACGTCGATATCCGTGGCTCCAACGCCGGCGTCATTCAACCGTTCGCGGCATTCGGTTTCCAATTTCGCCAGCAATTCGTTCACCACCTCGAACGATGCGTCGGCCAAGGACATGGGTAGGGAACGGGAGACTTCATAGCCGACCGGGGCGGCCAGGAAGCCCAGGGCCGAGGCCGCACCCGACGCTGGCGGAACGACGATCTCCGTCATCCCGAGTTTTGCCGGCCACCCGTGCCGCATGGAGCGGGCCGGCGCCGCCCATGGCAACCATGGCGTAGTTGCGAGGATCGCGGCCTTTTTCGACGATGTGGACGCGCGCCGCGCCGGCCATGTTTTCGGTGACTAAGTCGATAATGCCGGCGGCCGCTTCCAGTTCGGTCAACCCCAATGGCGCCGCTATCGTGGCCATGGCTTGTTTTCGCCGCCGCTATGTCCAAAGACATGCGGCCGCCGAGGAAGTAGTCCGGGTCGAGGTAGCCGAGCAGCAGATTGGCGTCGGTGACCGTTGGCGCTTTGCCGCCGCGACCGTAGCAGGCCGGGCCCGGTTCCGCGCCCGCGCTCATCGGCCCGACTTTCAACAGCCCGAGATCGTCGACATGGGCAATCGAGCCGCCGCCCGCGCCGATCTCGATCATGTCGACGACGGGGGCGTGGATGGGTAGACCGCTGCCGCGTTTGAAGCGGTGCACGCGGCCGGCTTCGAGCATCGGCGCGATCTCCGGCCGGCCGTCCTGGATCAGGCAAGCTTTCGCCGTGGTGCCGCCCATGTCGAAAGACAGGATGTCCGGTTGACCGATTTTTTCCCCAACGAAGGCGGTGGCCTGCGCGCCACCGGCCGGTCCGGATTCGAGAAAGCGAACCGGCAATGCCGCCGCCGTCGCCGGCGAGGTGAGGCCGCCGGAGGACTGCATCAGGTGGAAACGGCCTCGGAATCCTTGCTCGGTCAGCGTCGTTTCGAGCTTCCGCACATAGGCGCTCATCAGCGGTTGCACATAGGCATTGGCGGCGGTCGTCGAGCCGCGCTCATACTCTTTCAGTTCCGGATGGACGTCGCTCGAGATCGAGACGGCTACGGCGGGATGCGCCTGTTCGATGAGTTCTCGCAGGGCTTGCTCGTGAACGGGATTTTTGTAGGCGTGCAGTAGGCAGATGGCGATCGCCTCGACGCCCTCGGCGGCGAGGTTATCGATTTCCCGGCGCGCCTGGTCGAGATCGAGAGGCGTCAGAATATCGCCGTCGCGCGAGATCCGCTCGTCGATCTCGCGGCGGCGGCGGCGTGGGGCGAGGGGGGCCGGGAATTGCAGGAAGAGATCATGGATGTCGTAGCGCTGCTCCGTGCCCATAGCCAGGATATCGCGGAAACCCCTGGTCGTGAGATAGCCGAGTTTGCAGCCGCGGCGCTCGATGATGGCGTTGGTTACCAGGGTGGTGCCATGGACGATATGGTCGATCTCGTCCAAAGATATGCCGGTTTCGGTCAGCAGTTCGGTCATGCCGCTCAAGGCGCCGGCCGAGGGATCGTCTTGCGTCGTCAGGCATTTATGCAAATGAATGCGCTGCTCTGCCGCGTCGACTACCACGAAATCGGTGAAGGTGCCGCCGATATCGAATCCCAGACGATAACGCCCGTTTTTACTCGTCATGTCAGGCTCCCTGCCGCGTCCTCTGATCCTTGTTAATAGAGTTTACTATCCTTCGCTATCCGGCCGATTGCTATTCGGGGAAACCCTTACCCCGTGGTCTTTTCGGTCTCAGGCTTGACTCTTTCTGAAAAAAGAACAAAATAAGAACATTATGCAATTGCCTGAGCTGAGCGCTGGGATATCGGATCGGGAGAGGTTCGACAAGGCGGCGCTGTTGACGGCGTTGCGCCGGCGCATTGCGGCGGCGGAACGCCGTGGCCACGAACCGGCGGCCCTGTGTTTTCGCCAACCTTTGACCCTGGGCGTGCCGGATGTGGACATGGCCTTGCCTCACGGCGGTCTTGCTCTGTCCGCGGTCCATGAAGTGCTGGCGGCGGCGGACGGCGCGGCGACGGCATTCTGCGCTCATTTGGCGGCGCGGCGTGCCCGAGACGGCGGCATGGTGTTGTGGGCGGTTACCGATCTCGGCCTCTATGGGCCCGGTCTGGCTGCCTTCGGCCTGCCGCCCGAGCGCCTGCTGCTGGTGCGCGGCCGGGATCAGCGGGAGCTGCTTTGGGCGGTGGAGGAAGGGCTGAAATGCCGCAGTCTGGCCGCCGTGGTCGCCGAGCCGCGCCGGCTCGACCTGACCCAAAGCCGGCGCTTGCAATTGGCGGCCGAACGCCATGGCGTCACCGCGATCCTGCTACGTCCGCCCGACAGTCGCATCGAACCGACGGCGGCGGCGACCCGCTGGCGGGTGCGGGCGGCACCGGTCGCCGCGCCGGACGGGCGCTTCGTCTGCCAGGCGTCATTGCTGCGTTGCCGTGGCGGTGGCGAGGGCGAATGGATGTTGGAATGGAATGATGCGGCGCGTGCTTTCAATTTGGCTACCCCATTGGTCGGCGGAACGGCGGCGCCCGCGGCGGCGCGCGCCTGAAACGCAGGCCCCGCCGCCAGCTGCGCCCCGGGTCTTCACCCAGCCGGCGAAGGGGACGGAGCGGCTGGTGGCCGTCGACCGGGCGGCCTATGCCGCCGGTCTGGTCGCCGGCATGCGCTTGGCCGATGCCCGGGCCCTGATGCCGGAGATCGAGAGTCGGCAGGCCAATCCCGAGATGGACCGGGAAGCGCTTGCGCGCCTGGCCCGCTGGTGCGGCCAATATTCGCCCTGGGTGACGGTGGAACCCGCGGGAGAGCCGCAGCCGGACAATCCACTACAGCAAGGCACAAGCTGCTGGGATTTCGGTCTGCGCCTGGATATCTCCGGTTGCGCCCATCTTTTCGGCGGCGAGACGGCCATGGCGCGGACGATCCGGCAGCGGCTCGCCGCCTTCGGCTTGCATGCGCATCTGGCGGTCGCTGACAGTTTGGGCGCGGCCTGGGCCTTGGCCCGCTACGGCGGCGCGGCCATAACAATCGTGCCGAACGATGGGGCGGCGATAGCATTGGCCGATCTATCGCCGGCGGCGCTACGTCTCGAGCCGGCGGTGGCGGTCGATCTGGGCCGGTTGGGTCTCCGGCGCATCGACGATCTGATGCGGCAGCCCCGTGCCGCGCTGGCCCGGCGCTTCGGCGCGGCAACCTTGCGCCGTCTCGACCAGGCGCTTGGCCGTGTCCACGAACCGATTTCTCCGGATCAGGAGAAGATGCCGCTCTGGCAACGCCGGGCCTTTGCCGAACCGATCGGCCATCCCGACGACATCGCGCGCGCGGCGGACGAACTTTGTCAGTCATTGTGCCGGCAATTGCACAAGGAAGGGTTAGGCGCGCAGCGTCTGCGCTGCAGCTTGTTTCTGGCCGATGGCGCGGTGCGCCATGTGCATCTGGGGTTGGCCCGGGCCAGCCGCGACGCCGGTCATATGTTCCGGTTGCTGGCGGAACATCTGCCGGCGCTGGAAGCCGGCTTCGGCGCCGATGCCATGACCATGACCGCGCTGGTCAGCGAGCCCTTGGCGGAGCGGCAACGGCAGTTTCATCAGCTTCACGATCCAAGCGCGCCGGTCGCCGCGGCGCAGGCCTATGAAGATCCGGAACTCGGCCTGTTGATCGACCGGTTGGGCAATCGCCTGGGGCTACAGAATATCGCCCGCTTCGCCCCCCATGACAGTCATCTGCCGGAGCGGGCGGTGCGGGTGGTGGCGCCGCTCAGCGTGCCGGACGGGCAGATGCGGCCCTGGAGCGATGTCGACGATCTGCCGCGGCCGGTGCGGCTTCTGCCCAGTCCGGAGCGGGTCGAGACGGTGGCCGAGGTGCCGGACGGTCCGCCCGTTATGTTCCGTTGGCGTGGGCGTATGTATCGAGTCATCCGGGCCGAGGGGCCGGAACGGATCGCGCCCGAATGGTGGCGTGACGTCGATGCGGAACTGAAACGGCAGGATCTGACGGGTCGGACCCGGGATTACTTCCGCATCGAAGACATGGACGGCCGGCGCTACTGGCTTTACCGGCTTGGCCTCTATCCCGAGCAGGGGGGCGGCGAGACGGCGCCGACTTGGTATCTGCACGGCTTCTTCGCGTGAGCCGCCTTGTCAGGCCTCCACGGCGCCTCTTAAACTTCCAGTCATGGCGGACCATGGGAAAATGTATGACGTCGCCGTCGTCGGTGCCGGGCCGACGGGGCTGACGCTGGCCAATCTACTTGGGCGGATGGATCTCGATGCCGTACTGATCGAGCGCAACCCCGGCACATCGGACATCCCGAAGGCGATCGTGCTCGACGACGAGGGCGCGCGTACCATGGACGCGATCGGTTTGGCCGACGAAATCCTGTCGCAATCCGTCACGGCGACCGGTGCCAAATATTTCGACGCCGACGGCGGCTTAATCGCCGAGGTCGGTGCGGGCCCGGTCGAATTCGGTTTCCCCAAGCGCAACTACTTTCATCAACCCGAACTGGAAGCCATTCTCTTGAATGGCGTCAAGCGCTTCGGCAATGTAGACCGCCAGTTCGCGGTCGAAATGATCGATTTCGACGAAACCGAAGAAGCGATAATTCTCACACTCCGCGGACCGGAAAACGGCAATCGCCGGCAGATACAGGCAAAATATCTTGTCGCTTGCGACGGCGCGCGTAGCCGGGTGCGGGACGCGTTGGGCATCGCTTTCGATGGCGAGACCTATGCCCAGGATTGGGCCGTGCTGGATACGGAAAACGATCCGATGGACGGCGCATTCAGTCGTTTCATTTGCGATCCGGCGCGACCGGTCGCGATCATTCCCGCCCCGCGCGGCGGTCGACGCTACGAATTTATGATCATGCCGAATGACGATCGGGACGCCATGCTACAGCCGGAGATATTACGCCGCTTGCTGGCGCCTTATCGGCCTTACCATGCATCGGAAATGACCCGAGCCGCGATCTACACGTTCCACGCGCGCATCGCTGCACGTTGGCGGGAGGGGCATGTATTTCTCGCCGGTGATGCCGCCCATATCACGCCGCCTTTCGCCGGTCAGGGCATGAATGCCGGCTTGCGCGACGTCCACAATCTGGCTTGGAAGCTGAACGCCGTGCTGCGCGGTCAAGCCGACACCAGCATTTTGGCAAGCTACGAACAGGAGCGGCGGGACCCTTGCTGGCAAATGATTTTGCTGGCGGTGGCCATGGGCGACGTGGTGATGGCGAGCCGGCCGGAAGACGTAGCGGCACGCGACAGCTTGAGCCGTATCATGAAGCGGTTCCCGGCGGTGACGGATTATCTATTGGCCATGAAATTCAAACCACGGCCGAGATATGCCGAAGGGCTCTTTATCGAAGTCGACCCGGTGCCTTTGGTTGGCAGCCTGGTCGGAGAAATGTTGCCGAATCCGAGCCTGAGCGACGCTGCCAGCGAGGCTCGGCGTCTCGACGACCTCCTCGGCAACGGTTTTGCGCTGATCGCACAGCAGCCGTCGACATGGGCCTGGCTTCGCGGCAGCGCGGACGAACTCTGGACCCGATTGGGATCATCGCGGGTCGATCTCAGTGGTGCGGGGCTGTTTACCGACCCAACTGCCGCCGCACCGCTTCGCACCCATCGCGACCAAGTTTTACTGGTGCGGCCCGACCGATATGTCGCCGGCGCCTTCACGCCCGCGCAAGCGGTTGAATTTACCCGTCTATACAAAGCAAAACTCTCCGGCAAACCTGTGCCAAAATAAATCAAAGGGTCAGACCCTTTGATTTCGGCGACGCGGCGCTTCGTCCCGGCCGTCAAGACTGCTATGATGTGGCAAATCAAGTGAGTCGCCCACCTTGCCGGGCAGGAGGTCGCACAACGTGCAACCCAATCAACAAGACTACGATTTCAATCTGGATACCGCTTATGCGGCCATGGTCGAGGTGCGCGCGCATATTCCCGAGGATGCCTTCACGGCGGAAGTGCTCGGCACGGAACGGGCCGGACATGGGGCGTTGATCCGGTCGGACGGTCTGGTCCTAACCGTCGGGTATCTGGTGGCCGAAGCGGAGACCATTTGGCTGACCTTGAGCGATGGCCGTGCCGTCCCGGGCCATGTCATCGCCTACGATTACGAGACCGGCTTCGGCCTTGTCCAAGCTCTGGCGCGGCTGGATCTGCCGGTTTTCGAGTTAGGCGATTCCGACACGGTCAGATCCGGCGATCGCGTCGTCGTGGCCGGGGCAGGCGGCCCAAACGCGGCCGTTGCCGCCATCATCGATGGGCGCAGCGAGTTTGCCGGCTATTGGGAGTATTTGATCGACGATGCGCTGTTTACCAAGCCGGCGCATCCCAACTGGGGCGGTTGTGCGCTGATCGGCGATGAAGGCAAGCTGCTCGGTATCGGCTCTCTACTCGTTCAGCGCGGCACCAGCGAGGACGATACGGAAGATCAGAATATGTGCATGCCGGTGAACCTGTTGAAACCGGTCTTCGACGATTTGATGACGACGGGGCGGCCCGGCCATCCGCCGCGCCCCTGGCTCGGCCTTTATGCCGCCGATGTGGCCAACAATATTGTCGTTGCCGGACTGTCCAGCCATGGCCCGGCGGCGGATGCGGACTTACAGGTCGGCGACATCATACTCTCCGTGGCAGGTGCCAAGGTCACCACCTTACCCGAGTTTTTCCGTCATACCTGGGCGTTGGGTGCCGCCCGCGTCGTCGTGCCGTTACAGATTTTCCGGGACGGTCAAGTCCTCGAGGTCGAGGTGCAGTCGGCGGATCGGCATGATTTTCTTAAATCTCCGGTCGCCCACTGAGTCAAAACAATCGATCCATTAGCGACAAGGCAACGAACACAAAGATTGCCGCGCCTATGAGGAGCGCGAGGATCGCCAGGGCGACGATCAATATCCCCCTGGAACTGACTATCTGTCCTTGTCGGTAACGCCAGACACCGTATCCCGCCGTGCAGCCCACAAAGGACAGTAACAATAGCGCAGCGATTTCCACGTCCATCTCACCGATCCGAGCGGCCGCCAACCAAAGCAGTGCGCCGCCGATTCCAATCAATACTGCGAGCGACAAAAGGAAAAGACCGTGTGCCCGGCCAGTGTCGACACGATCGCGCAGAAGCGCATGGAGGCCAATGCCGATTGTTAGACAGCCTAAGACCGCGTAGACAGTCGCCAAGATCGGGAGGGGCAGATCCAGTCGCGGGTTGGAACATGTGGATGCATGGTCCGCGTCGCAGAGGAAGGCGTGCCGCATTTCGACCCATAATAAGACGCCAACCAGAGCGCTAATCGCGGACGCGAGATAGGCGAGTTGGATGGGTTTTCCCATATTGCGTTTCAACCGCGCCGGACGTCTATTTCGTAGCCCGGAACCTCTGGCTCATCGTCCGTCATTTCCTCTGGGAAGCCGGGGGCGACAACCTCGGCACCGGTTGCTTCTTCCAGCCGCCGGATTATGTTGGGCGAATGTTCGCGGGTGCCGTAACGGGCTTCGCCGTCTTTGAAGATATCGATCAGTAGCGGATTGATTTCGAGCGGGACGCCCGCCCGTTCGGCGACGGCTTGAAAGAGGCCGATATCCTTGCTGACCAAGTCCATGGTGAAGTTGATGTCACGGCTGCCGTTCAGGATCACCTGGCTTTCCGTTTCATGCACGAATGAGTTGCCGGAGGAGATGCGGATCGCCTCGTAGGTCGTGCGCAAATCCATGCCGGCCTTCTGCGCCGTGACCAGCGCTTCGCACAATGTCACTAGGTTTGCCGTCGCCAGATAGTTGGTGACGACCTTCAGAACGGAGGCGGAGCCGAGTGGTCCGGTATGGAGGATGCGTCGGCCCATTGTGGTGAGGATCGGCAGCAGTTGCTCGAATGTCGGGCGGTCGCAGCCGGCGAAGATGGAGATGTTGCCGGTGGCGGCGCGATGGCAGCCGCCGGAGACGGGACAGTCGACAGCGGCGGCGCCGGTTTCTTCGACCATTGCACCGAGGCGCATCACTTCCGCTTCGTCCGTGGTGCTCATCTCCGCCCAGATTTTGCCGGGTCCGAGGCCGGCCAGAATGCCGTCGTCCGCTTCCATGACCTGAGCGCTGATCGCGGGCGCCGGTAGACAGGTGATGATCACGTCGCAGGCGGTGGCCATAGCTTTTGGGCTATCGCCCCAATTCGCGCCACGGTCGAGCAGAGGCTTTGCCTGCGCGCTGTCCAGGTCTCGGATGGTCAGGTCCACACCGTTTCGGAGCAGGCTGCCCGCTAATTTACCGCCCACATTGCCGAGCCCGATAAAACCGACTTTCATGATCCGTCTCCCGCCTTTTCGCCCAGCTTGCCAGGGTTTATCGCTTGACAAAATAGGAACAAAACAAGAACATATATGTGAGGCGATGATGACCTATATCGAATTGCAGGTAACCAGTAATTTCAGCTTTCTCCGCGGCGGTTCCCATGGGGAGGAACTGGCGCTGACGGCGGCGGCGTTGGGCCATTCGGCTGTCGGCATTACCGACCGCAACAGTCTGGCCGGCGTGGTGCGGCTGCACTTGGCGGCCAAGGGCGCCGGCATCCGCCCCTTGGTCGGTTGCCGTCTGGATCTGCTGGCGGCATTGCCGGCGGCGGGGGAGGAGCGCGAGGCGCCTTCCCTTTCCCTCCTCTGCTATCCCACCGACCGGGCCGCTTATGGACGGTTGTCGCGGTTGCTGACCCTGGGCAAGCGGCGGGCGGAGAAGGCGGATTGCTGGCTGACTCTGGACGACGTTCTTGATCATGACGAAGGGCAGATCTTCATCGTCCTGCCACCCCTCGAGTTGAGCGCGCTGGCGCCCGACGGCGCCTTTGCGGTTGAGCTGAAGCGGTTGGCCCGGCGTTGGGCGGGGCGCTGCTATCTGGCGGCCAGCTTCCGTTATCGCGGCGACGATAAGCGACGGATCGACCGGCTGGCGGCCCTGGCGCAAGCGGCGGGTGCGCCGTTGGTGGCGACCAACGATGTGCATTACCACGCGCCGGCGCGCCGGCCTTTGCAGGATGTGCTGACCTGTATCCGCGAGCACTGCACCGTCGCGGAAGCCGGGTTCCGTCTGGCCGGCAATGCGGAGCGTTATCTGAAACCGGCCGAGGAGATGGCGCGCCTGTTCTCGGTATGTCCGGATGCGCTCGCCCGCACGGCGGAGATCGCCGATCGTATCAACTTCGATCTGGACGAACTGCGTTACGAATATCCCAAGGATCCGGTGGCCGGCGATGGCGATCCGCAGGACAATCTGATCCGCTTGACTTGGGAAGGGGCGGCCCGCCGCTATGGCGCCGAAATCCCGGAACCGGTGAAGGCGCAGCTCCAGCACGAACTCGACCTGATCGGCGAGTTATCTTATGCGCCTTATTTCCTGACGGTCTATGACATCGTGCGGTTCGCCCGCAGCCAGGACATCCTTTGCCAGGGCCGGGGCTCGGCGGCCAATTCCGCGGTTTGCTACTGCCTCGGCATTACCGCGGTGGATCCGGGCCGCCTGAACCTGCTGTTCGAACGCTTCATCAGTGCGGAGCGTAACGAGCCGCCGGACATCGACGTCGATTTCGAGCATGAGCGGCGGGAGGAGGTGATCCAGTATATCTACGAGAAATACGGCCGCCATCGCGCCGGTATTGCCGCCACGGTGATCAGTTATCGTTCGAAAAGTGCGATCCGGGAGGTCGGCAAGGCGCTCGGCCTGTCGCTCGACATGGTCGGCTTACTGGCCAGCAATGTCTGGGGCTGGCGCAACGACGATTCCGGCGAGCACCGGTTGCACGAGGTCGGCCTCGATACCGGCGACGAGACCCTGATGCGGGCGATCCGTCTGGCCAATGAACTGCGCGGTTTCCCGCGCCATCTCTCCCAGCATGTCGGTGGTTTCGTCATCACCGACGGGCCGCTGAGCGAGCTGGTGCCGATCGAGAATGCGGCGATGGAAGACCGCACCTTCATCGAATGGGATAAGGACGATCTCGATGCCCTCGGCATTTTGAAGATCGACGTGCTCGGCCTCGGCATGCTGACCTGCATCCGCAAATGCTTCGACCTGATCGAGCGGCATTACGGCGAAACTTATACGCTCGCCACGGTGCCGGCGGAGCAGAAGGAGGTTTACGACATGCTCTGTCTGGGCGACAGCGTCGGCGTTTTCCAGGTGGAAAGCCGGGCTCAGATGACCATGCTGCCGCGGCTGCGTCCGCGCGAATTCTACGATCTGGTGATCGAGGTGGCGATCGTTCGACCCGGTCCGATTCAGGGCGATATGGTGCATCCCTATCTCCGACGCCGGGACGGGGTGGAGCAGGTCATCTACCCTTCGGAGGCGCTGAAGGCCGTACTGGGCAAGACCTTGGGCGTGCCGCTGTTTCAGGAGCAGGCGATGCAGATTGCCATTGTCGCCGCTGGTTTCACGCCGTCGGAAGCGGATCAGCTGCGTCGGGCCATGGCCACCTTCCGCCGCACCGGGACGATCCAGAATTTCCACCGCAAGATGATCGACGGCATGGTCGAGCGGGGTTACGAAGAAGAGTTCGCCGAGCGCTGCTTCCGCCAGATCGAGGGCTTCGGCGAATACGGCTTCCCGGAAAGCCATGCCGCCAGCTTCGCCTTGTTGGTCTATGTCTCGGCCTGGCTGAAGCATTTCTACCCCGCCGCCTTCGCCTGCGGTTTGCTCAATAGCCAGCCCATGGGCTTCTACGCCCCGGCGCAGATCGTCCGCGATGCCCGCGACCACGGCGTCACCGTGCTGCCGCCCGACGTCAACGCCTCGGACTGGGATAATGGGCTGGAGGCAGCACTGTCATTCCGGCCTTGCGCCGGAATCTCTGACAGAACGCGCACCAACCTCGACGAGATCCCGGCGCAAGGCCGGGATGACAACTCTTTTTCCGCCATCCCGGCCGACGTTTCCCCCTCCGTCATCCCGGCCAGCGCTTCTCCTTCCGTCATCCCGGCCGAA
>CBDCGJ010000032.1:0-62769 GCA_965216645.1 Alphaproteobacteria bacterium
GAACAGGCTGTCCCTCGCCCTCGATCAAATAGGCCAGGTCTTTGTTCGGCAGAGCATGGCCCAACACCTTCTTCTCGATATCCCGACGGGTTTTCTCGATGAAGAAAGTACCGATCCGGTTGCCGATGCCGCGGGAGCCCGAATGCAACATCACCCAGACCCGGTCCGCCTCGTCGAGACAAAGCTCGATGAAGTGATTGCCGGAGCCCAGCGTACCGAGATGCGACAGGCTGTTTGGGTTACGCAAAGCCGGATGCCGCGCCTCCAACTCCATCAGCCGCGATTCCAAACCGGAGCTTTGCCAGCGATGGGTCACCCGGCTCGGCACCTCGTGCCGGCGCCAACCGCCATCCTTGCGCGGGCCATGCGGCACCGTGCGTTCGATGGCCTCTCGCACCGCCTTCAGGTTGTTCGGCAAAACGATCCGCCGTGAGCGACAGTCGCACCGCCATCATGCCGCAGCCGATATCGACCCCGACCGCCGCCGGAATGACGGCGCCGCGGGCGGCGATCACGCTGCCGACCGTGGCGCCGCGGCCGACATGCATGTCGGGCATGGCCGCCACGTGGCGATGGATGAACGGCAACTGCGCCACCTGCATCATCTGTTGGATGGCGCGATGCTCCACTGGTACGCCCTTGGTCCACATCTTGAGGCGGGCTTCGCCCCAAGCGATATCTTCAAACCCACTCATCACATGTTCCTTTCATGAGGGTCCGAAACAGAAAAACCCCTCCCGGGGTCGGCCCAGGAGGGGTTTTTGATGTGACCGTGTGTCGCTTCGGCTGCGACTTAGGCGGGCCGCCCCCTGGGACGGTGAGCGACAAACCGCGCGCGGGATCGCGTCGCAGCTCTCGCATCTTTCGTCAACAGGGTCTTCAGCATTTCAAATCCTTGTCTCCGGCCCCTTGTGACCGGTTCGGGAGGCTGGGATATATAGATTGTATTGACCGATGTCAATGATCGTCCCGTAATTTTTCCAAATCAAAGCTTCAGGCGTTTGAAAATCGGCTCCGGAATCAGGCGGATGATCAGCATGATCCAGCGCCAGAACCAGGGGGTGTAGAGGACATCCTTGCGTTTCTCGATCGCGCGGACGATATCGCCGGCGACCTTGTCCGGGCTGGCCCATAGCGCGCCCTTCTCGAAAGCGGCGGTCATCGGCGTGTCGACGAAGCCCGGCTTTATCGTGAGGACCGTCACGCCCTTCGGATGCAGGCGATTGCGCAGGCCTTGCAGATAGGTGGAAACCGCGGCCTTGGCGCTGCCGTAGAGATAGTTGCTCTGCCGCCCCCGATCGCCGGCGACGGAGGAGATCACCGCCAACACGCCTGATCCATTGGCTTCCATTCTTCCGCCAATCTTCTCCGCCAAGGCGCAAACGCTGAGATGATTGACTTCATGCGCGTGCCGCAGATCGTCACTTTGGCCCGGCAAGGTGCCGTGGGCGATTAAGGCGATGTCGAGGCCGCCGAGCGCTTCGCCAGCCGCTTCTATGATGCCATCCTGCGCGTCGAAATCCATTGCGTCGAAGACCGCGCCATCCACATTCTGTGCCCCTCGCGCGGTTAAGTCCTGTCTCAAGGCTTCCAATTTGATCTCTTCCCGTGCGGTCAGGAAAAGCCTGTCGCCGGCGGCGGCGTAGGTCCGCGCGACGGCATTGGCGATGGCCGAGGTAGCGCCAATGATGAGTACTCGTTTCATACGTTACCTCCTGTCACCCGCCGCCAGAATCCGGACGAAAACTTTTCATCCCGGAGCGCCGCGAGCTCCCGCCATTTGGGAAAACCGGCCTGGAACACGGCCGGCGACATCCGCGCGTCCTTGGCCGGATAGACCGCGCCTTTGGCGGCCAAAGTAATTTCGTCCAGACGATCCAGCAGATCGAACGTTGTCTGGCCACGGATCGGAAAATCGAGGGCGAGGGTGGTGCCGGGGCGCGGAAAAGAGAGCAGGCCGGGCGATGGCTTGTCACCGAATTGTTTCAGGACTGCCAGGAATGAACCGGTATCGGCCTCGGCAATCCGTTTCAGCATATCGGCGATGGCTTCTTCGGCGGCCTCCGGTGGAATGACGCATTGATATTGCAGGAAGCCTCGGGGACCGTACATTCGGTTCCAATTTCCGATCGCATCCAAGGGAAAGAAGAACTTCGAATAGGAGACGGTATCTTGGCGGCGGTCGCCGCGTTGGCGCGCATAGTAGAGCTTGTTGAACAGCCGTAAGCTCCAGCGATTGACGAGGCTGAAGGGGGGCGTGATCGGGACCGACGGGCCCGGCCGGTGTTTTAAGGGTCGGTTAGATGGTTTGTCGCTGGGGTTGGCACGGGTGAACAGGCCGCGGCCAAGGTCGTCGCCAGTCGCCAGGCAGTCGATCCAAGCCACGGAATATTCGTGACTTTCATTGCTCTCTGTACTCAGTCGCCAAAATTCGCTTAGACGCGAAAATCGAAGGATTTCCTGGTCGAACAATGGCGATGGCAGCTTTTGTAACTGCACTTCCACCCATGTCATCAATCCGGTCAGTCCCAATCCGCCAATCGTTGCCTGGAAGAGTTCGGTGTTTTCGTCAGGACCGCATGTGAGCCGTCGGCCGTCGCCCCGTAGAAGCTCCAGCGTGCGAACATGGCGGCCGAGACTGCCGGCGCGGTGATGGTTTTTTGCCGTGGACGTCGTTGGCGACGGCGCCGCCCAGCGTGGCATAGGCCGTGCCGGGCAATACCGGCAGGATCCAGCCCCGCGGCACGACCAGATCCAGTATGTCCCCCAGTAAGATCCCGGCTTCCGCCCGCAAAACGCCGCTCGCCCGCTCGAATTGAATAAATCGATCCAGTCCGCGGGTATGGATCGCGGCGGCGCCGTCATTCAGACAAACATCGCCGTAAGAGCGGCCATTACCGAAGGCGAGAAACGGCTTTTCGTCGTTCGGCAGCGGTTCGTGCCGCCAATAGATCCGATGAATATCCGCCGTCGCTGCCGGATATCCATTCCATGATCGCAATTCTTCCATTCTAGGTCGCGACCAAAAGCAACAATCCGCCAGTGGCGCAAGCCAGCAGGCTACGCCAATCGGTCAAGACAAAGACAACCGGGTCGTCCTGGAGTCCGTCCCGGCGTGCCAGGAACCACATGCGCATGACGATATAGAGGACAAGCGGACATAGGCCCCAGATGACGGCCGGCCATCGATAGAGGTCCGCCACGTTTTCGCTGTTGACGTAGAGCGCCAGCACCAAAACAGCAAGGAATCCACTAGCGCTGCCGAATTGGGACAAGATTTCCTTATCGCCAATTTCGTAGCCGCGACCGGCGGCGGTTCGGCGGCCCAGGCGCTCGATGGTCAACAATTCGGTATAGCGCTTCACCATGGCGAGGCTGAGGAAGAGAAAGAGAGCGAAAGCCAGTAGCCACGATGAGAGAGCGATCGAGACGGCTGCCGCACCGGCGATAATGCGAACCGCATATAACGCCGCCAACACCACAACGTCGACAAGCGCCGCGCGCTTGAGGCAAAGGGAGTAGGCCAGCGTGATCGTGTAGTAAGTGGCGAGCACCCCTGTAAATGCGATTGGCAGCAGCAGGCTAATCGCAAACGCCGCGGCCAATAACAGCGGGATCAGAGCCAAGCCAAGACCGATGGGTAAATCGCCCGACGCGAAGGGTCGGTTTTTCTTCCGCGGATGCAATCGATCGTCCGATAGATCGAGGAGATCGTTGAGGACGTAGACGCTGGACGCGCAAAGTCCAAAAGCGACAAACCCCAGAATGGCTTGGCCGAGAATTGCCGGTTCCGCGATCCGATGCGCCATCAACGGCGCGATGAAAAGCAATAGATTCTTGAGCCATTGATGGGGGCGTAACGCGCGCAGGACGGCCTGCCAGAATGGTCCTGTACGATCGTCGATCACCTCCGGCTCGATCCCTTGAAGTCGTGCCGAGCGAAGGACGCCGCTCGACGGGTTGATCAAAATAGCGCGATCTGACGCCGATAAAATCGTTAAATCTTCCCGCGCGTTACCGGCATAATCGAAACTCGAATCTCCGGCGAAACCGCGTATGCGCTCGAGCTTTTTCGACCCCGTAAGGTTCGTCGTGCCGTCGCTCGCCAGAATGTTGGAAAAAAGCCCGACATAGTCGGCCACGGCCTGGACATAGGTCGTGTCCGATCCGCTGGCCAGGATCAAGCGGCGGCCGGCGTTTCGTTGCTGGCGAAGATATGCCAAAAACGGCTTATGGTAGGGTAAGTTAGCAACATTCAAGTCGATCCGGCTGGCGATCTGTCGCTTCAGATTGGCCCGCCCACCCAACAACCAGATCGGCAGGAGTGCCGCATAAAGCGGATTACGTTTCAGTAGTCGCAGCGCGGATTCGTATAATGTATCGGTGCGCAGCAGGGTCCCGTCCAGGTCGACGAACAAGGGACGGTCGAGGTCCACCGATGCGCTGTATTGATCCATATCCGCTTGTAATCCGAACTGATCATACCTGCAATCCGCACAGACGGCGATGGCGCTTGCCCTTGACCGACGGGTGGTCATAGAGTGCCGCCTTTCGACAGACAACGGAACGGGACCGGATTATGGCCATTTACAATCGAATCGCCGACTTTCACGATGAAATGAAGGGTTGGCGTCATGCCATTCACGCCCATCCGGAAACCGCCTTCGAAGAGGTGAAGACAGGCGATTTGGTGGCGGAAAAGCTGGAGAGCTTCGGGATCGAGGTGGACCGGGGACTGGCCAAAACCGGTGTCGTTGGCGTCCTTAAAAACGGAACGTCGAGCAAAAAGATCGGCCTGCGCGCGGATATGGATGCGCTCCATATCCAAGAATTGAACGAGTTCGAACATCGCTCCAAAGTCGACGGGAAGATGCATGCCTGCGGCCATGACGGGCATACGGTTATGCTCCTTGGCGCGGCGAAATATCTGTCTGAAACCAAGAACTTCGACGGCACTATTTACTTTATTTTTCAGCCAGCGGAGGAGAACGAGGCCGGCGCGCGGGTGATGGTCGAGGATGGCTTGTTCGACAAGTTTCCGGCCGAGGCCGTTTATGGCCTGCACAACATTCCCGGCATTCCCGTCGGTCAGGCCGCCGTCGAACCGGGACCGCGCATGGCTTCGGCGGATTTCTTCGAAATCACGGTCACCGGGATCGGCGCCCATGGCGGTTTTCCTCATACCGGCGTCGATCCGATCGTCGTGACGTCGGAAATCGTCTTGGCCTTGCAGCGTATCGTCTCGCGCAGCGTCGATCCGATGAAGCAGGCGGTGATCAGCGTGACCCAATTCAATTCCGGCTTCACCACGAATGTGATTCCGGAAACCGCCACCATCGCCGGCACCACCCGCGCCTTCCTGCCGGAAGTGCAGGATCTCATGGAAAGCCAGATGGAGCAGGTGGTGGCCGGCATTTGCCAGGCCCACGGCGCGACCTACAACTTCACCTATGACCGCCGCTATCCGCCGACGATCAACACCGTCGACGAAACCAAGGTCGCCCGCGCGGCGGCTGTCGATATCCTTGGCGAGGAAAACATCCTCGTGGATCCGGCGCCGGCCATGGGGTCGGAGGATTTCGCCTGGATGCTGAAGGAAAAGCCGGGTTGTTACATCTGGCTCGGCAACGGTCAGGGCGAGTTCGGCGGCTGCGACGTGCATAATCCGAACTACGACTTTAACGACGAAATCCTGACGATAGGTGCCAGCTACTGGGCCAAATTGGCTGAGAACGAGTTGCCACCAGCGAATACGTGACCTCGATAAGGTTTCGTCGCTTCCCGCTATTCGGGTAGGGTTGGTATTTCCGCAGTCGGCATCAACATAACCAAGACAATAGCCACCCGTTTTCGAGGCGTGCAATGGGGTTTAAGGTCAAGTTTTGGGGCGTGCGCGGCAGCATTGCCTGCCCGTCGTCGAAATTCGTCATGTATGGCGGCAATACCAGCTGCGTCGAGGTGTCCTGTGGCGGTCAACGCATCGTATTCGACGCGGGTACCGGATTACGCAATCTCGGCACCTGGTTGATGAAGAAGCACAACAAACATGTCTATTTCTTGATGTCCCATACCCATTGGGACCATATCAACGGATTTCCGTTCTTCGCACCGGCTTTCCGTGAGAACCGCAGTTTCACGGTGATGGCCGGGCACATGTATGACAAGCCGATTGGCATTCAAGATGTCTTTGCCGGTCAAATGACGCAGCCGACGTTTCCGGTCCCGATCGACGCTATGAAGGCGAATTTGACCTTCGAGGACTTCGTTGCTGGCGACGATTTCAATATCGGCGGTGATATCAAAATAACCACCGCAGAGTTAAATCACCCAGACAAAGCAACGGGGTATCGGATTGAATATAATGGAAATTCTCTCTGCTATGTTACCGATACTGAGCATATACCAGGAACGCCGGACGAAAACATATTGGCTCTGATCGAAGGGGCGGATCTGGTGATTTACGACTGTACCTATACGGATCTCGAGTTTCCCGCCAAGGTCGGTTGGGGGCATTCGACCTGGCAGGAGGGGATCCGCCTCTGCCGGCGGGCGAATGTGAAGCGTCTGGCGATTTTTCATCACGATCCGGATCACGAAGATATGTTTATGCAAAATCTCGAAGCCGAAGCACGGTTTCAATGGGATGGCGCCTTCGTCGCGCGTGAGAATATGCGGCTTTGGCTGTCCGATTGACGTGGCGATTTGCTGAGAGAATGGAAGTGTTGAGACTGCGGATATGCGTGTTGGCCGTTGCGGTCGGCCTGCCGTTACTGCATGCGCAAGCCATGCAGCTCGAGAAATACCGTGTCGGCGGCGGCGGACGGGATTTATTTCGCCAACATGGCGAATTGATCCTACGCGACCGTGAAGGTCATTTCTTAAGTCTCTCATTGTCGAAGAAGGGGATCGAACGACAGAAACTACGCAATTTCAGACGCGACGTGCCGTCCCCACCCAAAGGGGCATTGCCGGATACGGTCGTCAGTCAGGGTGCCGGCGCGATCCGCCGCGCCTGGTTCGTCGACCCTACAGACCGGTATGGCCATGGCGTATTGGGCGATGCGATCGAAGCCGGTGGCCTCGCCATTGAGCGGGCGAATGGCGAAATCGTCCGACTGACACTCCCGGAAAGCTCCGTTTTCGAAGACCGTTGGCCTCGATTGTGGGATGTGGATGGGGACGGCGATGCGGAAGTCGTGGTGGTCCGCGCTTACCTCAATGCCGGTGCCGCGTTGGCGGTTGTCGATCTTGTCGACGGTAGGCCCGTTATCGTTGCGGAAACACCTCCGATTGGCCGCGCCAATCGCTGGCTCAACCCGGTCGGGGCGGGCGATTTCGACGGCGACGGGCAAATTGAAGTCGCTTATGTGGAAACGCCGCATATTGGTGGGGTTTTGCGCCTGTTCCGCTTGACCGAGGGCAGGTTGGTACAGGCTTACGCGGCACGCGGGTTTTCCAACCATGCGATCGGCTCGCGGCGGCTGCGGGAATCGATCAGCGGCGATTTCGACAACGATGGGGTTGCCGAGATCCTAATCCCCGACGCCGCGCAACGCTTGCTTCGCCATGTCGACTTCAAGGACGGCGAGCTTAGACAGCGCGGGCGCTATCCAATTCAGGGCCGTATCGCGAGCGATTTTTTCCTTTTTCAGGGACCGGATAAGAAAAAATCTGTAATTTTCTTGCTCGCCAACGGCGAACTCGCCATAGTTTCTCTGTAAAGCGGGGGCGAAACACGGAGATTTGTTGTAGCAAATCGGAAAAATTCGGCGTATTAGAAATTCGTTTTTGTACAAACAGAACTTGGCTTTCGGGCCGAACCTGAAGATGCAGGTAGTTTGACGATGGTAACGAGCAGTGCCCGGCGTCTCGACGCCCAGGACCCGCAACGCGAAGAAGTAGATTCTGTAGTTGTGCGTTTCGCCGGAGATTCCGGCGATGGTATTCAGATCACCGGTGGCCAATTTACCCTGGCAACCGCGCTGGAAGGCAACGATCTGGTCACCTTCCCCGATTTCCCCGCGGAGATCAGAGCCCCAGTGGGCACCACCTACGGTGTCTCCGCTTATCAGATCAATTTCGGTGCCCGTTCGATCAAAACCGCCGGCGATCAACCGGACGTGTTGGTGGCGATGAACCCGGCGGCGTTGAAGGTCAATCTGGACGATTTGAAGGAAGGCGGCATGGTGATCGCCGATAGCGCCACCTTCAAGGATCGCAATCTGCGTAAAGCGGGATACGACGGCAACCCGCTGGAAGACGATAGCTTGCAGGGGTATCAGGTCGTTCCCATCGACATCTCCAAATTGACTGTGGAATCGGTCAAGGAAATGGGCCTGACCTCGAAGGAGCAGCTCCGCTGTAAGAATTTCTGGACTTTGGGGCTGGTCTTCTGGCTGTACGGCCGTTCCCGCAAAGCGACGGTCGACTGGTTGAATCAGAAGTTCGCCAAGAAACAGGTGCTGGCGGATGCCAATATCGCCGCATTGAATGCCGGCCATGCGTTCGGCGAAACGGCGGAACTCGGCAACATTCACCCCTATCGGGTGCGGCAAGCCACGATCGCGCCCGGTACCTACCGCACGGTGACAGGCGGCGAGGCGTTGGCCTACGGCTTGGTTGCCGGGTCGCAATTCGCCGACCTGAAGATGGTCTTCGCGTCTTACCCGATCACGCCGGCCTCGCCCTTATTGCATTATCTCGCCGGCTTGAAGCAGTTCGATATCGTCACCTTCCAAGCGGAAGACGAAATCGCGGCGGCCTGTGCCGCCATCGGCGCCTCCTATGCCGGTTCGCTCGGTGTGACCTCGAGTTCCGGCCCGGGCGTCGCCTTGAAGGGAGAGGCGATCGGACTGGCGATTGCCACCGAGCTGCCGCTGATCATCGTGAATTCGCAGCGTGCCGGCCCTTCGACCGGCCTGCCGACGAAAACCGAGCAATCGGACCTCTACCAAGCGGTTTACGGCCGTAACGCGGATTCGCCGCTTGTGGTCTTGTCGACTAGGTCGCCGAGCGACTGTTTCGACATTGGTATCCAGGCGGTTCGCCTGGCGACCAAATATATGACACCGGTGATGCTCTTGACCGACGGCTATATCCAGAACGCGTCGGAACCGTGGCTGATCCCGGATGTCGACGGGTACGAACGCTTTCCGACGGAATTCCGCACCGACGCGACGGACTTCCAACCCTATATGCGCGATCCGGAAACGTTGGCACGGCCCTGGGTCAAGCCGGGAACGCCCGACATGCAGCACCGGATCGGCGGCATCGAGCGGCAGGACGGCAGCGGCAATATTTCCTACGAGCCGGAAAACCACCAGCGTATGACCGATCTGCGCAAAGCCAAGATCGACGGCATCGCCAAGGATATTCCGGATCAAACGGTCGAGCAGGGCGAGACCACCGGCAAGTTGGCCATCGTCGGTTGGGGATCCACCTACGGCCCGATCAGCCGGGCCGTCGCCAATATGCGCGACCAGGGGGCCGATGTGGCGCATATCCATGTCAGCAATATCTGGCCCCTGCCGTCCAATCTCGGCGATCTGCTCCGCGGTTACGAGAAAGTTCTCGTACCGGAGATGAATACGGGCCAGTTCGTCACGGTCCTACGCGCCGAATATCTGGTGCCGGCCGAAGGATTGAACAAAGTGAACGGTCAACCCTTCAAAATCCGTGAAATCGAAGCCGCGATCCGCGCCAAGTTGGAGGCCTGAGATGAACGCGCCCACCAATCTTAAGCCGAAAGACTATGCCTCCGATCAGGAAGTGCGCTGGTGCCCAGGCTGTGGCGATTACGCGATCCTGAAAGCGGTGCAGAAGACCATGGCCGACACCGGCGCCGATCCGGCGAAGACCGTGTTCATTTCGGGCATCGGCTGCTCCTCGCGCTTTCCCTATTACATGGAGACTTATGGTTTCCACACCATTCATGGCCGTGCCCCCGCTTTCGCGACCGGCGCCAAGCTGGCCAATCCCGAGTTGGACGTTTGGCTGATCACAGGTGACGGTGATGGTTTGTCGATCGGCGGCAACCACATGCTGCACGTTCTGCGTCGTAACGTCGACGTCCAGATCATGCTGTTCAACAACGAAATCTACGGTCTGACCAAGGGGCAATATTCGCCGACCTCCCGGATCGGCACCCGCTCGCCGTCGACACCCATGGGGTCCGTGGACCAGCCGCTATCGCCGGTGCGCTTCGCCCTGGGCGCCGGTGCCAAGTTCGTGGCCCGGTCGGTTGACACGGCGCTGCTCCACCTGTCCGATGTTCTGGTGCGGGCGAAAGCGCATCGGGGCGCCGCTTTCGTCGAGATTTATCAGAACTGCATCGTCTATAACGATGGGGTCTTCGCCGACTTCACAGAGAAAGCGGTGGCCAAGGATCGTCAGTTGCATCTGCAGCATGGCGAGCCGATGCTGTTCGGCGCCGACAACGAAAAGGCGCTGCGTCTGAAGCCGGGGTCGTTCGAACTCGAAGTCGTCGATGCCGACGCACCGGACGTGCTTATCCACGATGAAACCAACCAGCCGTTGGCCGGTTTGCTGGCGGGGTTGAGCGGCCCGGACTTCCCAGTCGCCGTGGGCGTGTTGTATTGTCAGCCGGGAGAGACCTTCGACGACGCCGTCGCCAGCCAGGTCGATCAAGCCAAACAGGCGGCAAAGACCGCCGAATTGTCCGAAGTCCTGCACATGTCCAACACCTGGCAGGTCGAAACCTAAAAGACGAAACCCGTCGGCCGCCCGGCCGTGGGGAGGGGATAAGAGTTAATCGCCATGCCGATCAGCGTTGCTATTGTCGGCTCCGGCCCCAGTGCGTTCTACACGGCCGAAGCCTTGATCCGCGCCAATGTGGATTGCCGAATCGATATTATCGAACGTTTGCCTGCGCCCTTCGGATTGATCCGATATGGCGTTGCCCCGGACCATCAGACCACGAAGAACGTGGTCCGAAACTACGACAAGACGGCGCAAAACGACATCGTTCGCTTCTTCGGAAATGTCGAAGTCGGTCCTGACATCACAGTGGATCAGTTGCGCGAGATGTATGACGCGGTGGTATTGGCGGTCGGCGCCCCCAACGACAATCCGCTGCCGATCCCGGGGTCGGACAAAGCCGGGGTCATCGGCTCTGCGGCATTGGTCGGTTGGTATAATGGTCACCCGGATTTCGCCGACCTGGCGCCTAATCTCGACTGCGATGCCATCGCCGTGATCGGCAACGGCAATGTGGCACTGGACATCGCCCGCGTCTTCTCCAAGAACGCGGAAGAGTTGGCGGGCAGCGATATCTCCTACGCTGCTGCTGAAGCGCTGGCGAAATCCAACATTCGGGATATCTATGTTTTCGGCCGGCGCGGTCCGATCGAATGCAAGTTCACCAATGTCGAGCTGCGGGAAATGGGCGAGTTGGAGATTTGCGCGCCCATCGTCGACGCGGCGCAATTGCCGGACGAGGTCGGCGACCTCGGCGATAAGCGGGAGCAACGGTTGAAGGAGCGCAACCTCGCCACCTTCAAAAGCTTCCTCGAGATCGACCCGGCCGGCAAGGAACGGCGGGTGCATTTTATGTTCTATGCGGCGCCGACCGAGATTCTCGGTGGCGACAAGGTCGAGGGACTGCGTCTCGAACGGACGCAGGTCGTCGACGGCCGCGCGAAGGGAACGGGCGAGTTCTTCGAGGTGTCCTGTGGCCTCGTAATGCCGGCGATCGGCTATCGTTCGAACGCCATCGACGGCGTGCCCTTCAATGACGATTGGGGCATCTGTGTCAACGAGGAAGGCCGCGTTGCCGACGGTCTTTACGCCGTCGGTTGGATCAAGCGCGGACCGACCGGCGTCATCGCCTCGAACCGGCCGGACGGCAAAGTGGCCGCCGAATATATCCAAGCCGACTTTTCCGCCGGTGCGAAACCGGGCCGTCCGGCTCTGGAGAAACATCTCGCCGACCTCGGGAAGCCGGTGATCAGCTATGCGGATTGGCAGAAGATCAACGATCAGGAAATTGCCAACGCCACAGATCCGGCGCCGCGCCGCAAATTCATCACCGTCGCCGAGATGATGGAGGCACTTGGCTGACCGGTTTTGGGATCTTCCCCGCTGACGGAGCGATGCATGGGGCGCTATTTCCGGCCCGCGACATTGGACCAAGCAACTGAGGCACTGGCCCGGCAGCCAATGTTGATTGTTGCCGGCGGAACGGACATCTACCCGGCGCATGTCGGCAAAAAACTCACTCAAGACATCCTCGATCTTTGCGGCATCGAGGCCTTGACGGAAATTACCGAGACCGGCACCGGCTGGCTGATCGGCGCGGGCGTAACTTGGCGACAGATTTGGGAGGCGGACTTGCCGCCCATGTTCGACGGGCTGCGGGCGGCGGCGCGCGACGTTGGTGGATGGCAGGTGCAGAACCAGGCCACCGTCGTGGGTAACATCTGCAATGCCTCGCCGGCCGCCGACGGTGTGCCGCCGTTGCTGACCCTTGATGCGCATGTGCGGCTACGGTCCCGCAAGGGCGAGCGCGATGTGGCGATCTCCGATTTCATCCTCGGAAACCGGCGCACAGCGCGGCAGTCGTCGGAGCTGGTGACGGGGATTTTCATACCCAAGACGCCGGGACCGACGGTGAGCGGCTTCTACAAACTCGGTGCTCGTCGCTATCTGGTCATATCCATCGTCATGGCGGCGGCGGTCCTCCAGCAAGACGAAGACGGCCGAATTACCGATGCCCGCGTTGCCATCGGCGCCTGTTCCGAGGTCGCGCAACGTTTGCCGTCGTTGGAAGCGCGCCTCCGCGGCCAGCCGATGACGGATTTGCCGAGAATGGTGGAGGACGCGGATTTTCAACACCTGTCGCCCATCGACGATGTCCGGGGCACGGCGGTCTATCGCCGGGATGCCGCCCCCACCGTGGTGCGTCGTCTGCTCGCCGACCTGGAGCTTGGCGATGGCTGATCCCATGTTTAACAGCGGCGATCGCATTGAGGTCGAATTCTATCTTAATGGGACGCGGCTGACGGCCCACGTAGACCCTATGAAGCGCTTGTCCGAAACCTTGCGCGACGAATTCGGCCTGACCGGGGTGAAGATCGGCTGCGATGCCGGCGATTGCGGGGCCTGCACCGTGCTGTTGTCGGGCAAACAGGCTTGCGCCTGCATGACGCCGACGATCCGGGTCCATGACCGGTCCGTCGTCACGGTGGAAGGGATGGGCAATCACGGCGTCTGGTCGCGCTTGCAGCAAGCGCTCTGGCGTCACGGCGCGGCCCAATGCGGTATCTGTATGCCGGGTATGATCATGGCGGCCGCCGAGGTAATTGGGACCCGCGAGGCACCGACCGCAGAAGATGTGATGGACGCCATGGGCGGCGTGCTCTGCCGTTGCACCGGCTACCGAAAGATCCTTACGGCGGTTCTGGATAATCTTTCGATGGATGACCCAGCAACGGCCGAATTCGGACGGGCCGTCGGCGCGCGCGTCACCCATCTGGACGGTCGCGCGAAACTGAACGGCGAAGCCATGTACGGTGCGGACAGCATTCCCGAAAATGCGCTCTGGCTGAAGATCATACGGTCGCCCCATGCGTCGGCAGAGGTCCGTATCGGCGACCTCGACGCGTTCGTCGCCACAAGACCTGGCTTGCGGTTCGCCTTAACCGCGGCCGACGTGCCGGGCCGCAATGCGGTTGGCATCTTCCCGGATGTCAAAGACCAGCCGGTTTTGGCCGAAGACGAGGTGCGTTACCGCGGCGATCCGGTAATCGCGCTAGTCGGCGAGAAGGACGCCATCGCCGACTTGGACGATAGCGATTTGCCGATCGAGTATGTCGTTCGGACGGCGTCCATTGATATGGAAGCCGCCTTGTCCGGCCCTCCATTGCATGAAGCAAATCCCGACAACATCCTGACCCGGGGATTGGTGAATTCGGGAGACGTTGGCGCGGCCTTGTCCGCTGCCGCCCAGGTCGCGTCCGGTCGGTTCGAGACCAGTTTCGTCGAACATGTCTATATCGAGCCGGAAGCGGGTTACGCCGTCCGCGAGGGCGATCGCGTCGATATCTTCGTCACCACGCAGGCCCCTTACCTCGATCTCGAGGAAACGGCCGCCGTCCTCGGGTTGCCGATGGACCAAGTGCGCATCATCCCGACCGCCTGCGGCGGTGGATTCGGCGGTAAGCTCGACCTGTCGGTTCAACCGCTGATCGCCCTGGCCGCCTGGCGTTCGGATCGCCCCGTCGCTTGCGTCTACAGCCGCCCGGAAAGCATGGCCGCGTCGACGAAACGGCACCCGGCCTCAATCGAGGCGAAACTGGGATGCGATGCGGAGGGTCGTTTGACCGCGCTCGATTTTGCCGGCGATTTCAATACGGGCGCTTATGCGTCCTGGGGTGCGACCGTGGCGGGACGCGTCCCCGTTCATGCCAGCGGTCCCTATCGCGTGCCGCATGTTCATGCCAAGTCGCGGGCGATTTACACCAACAATCCGCCGGCCGGCGCTTTCCGGGGCTTCGGCGTGCCGCAATCCGCCATTGCTCAGGAATGTTTGATGGACGAGTTGGCGGCGAAACTCGATATCGACCCGTTGGAGTTTCGTTATCGAAATGCCTTGCGCGTCGGCGATCGAACCGCGTCCGGTCAGGCATTGAAGGCTAGCGCCGGCTTGCCGGCATGTCTGGACGCGCTGCGCGACGATTGGCGGGCTTACCGGCAAGACGTGGATGAGTTCAATGCAGCGGCGGATGGCCCGTACCGCCGCGGCGCCGGTATCGCCGCCATGTGGTACGGCATCGGCAATACCGGTTTGCCGAACCCGTCGACCATGCGCATCGGGTTGCGGCGCAACGGTCGCCTCATGCTGTATAATGGCGCCGTCGATATCGGTCAGGGATCGAGCACGATCCTGGCGCAGATCGCGGCGGATGCGATTGGCGTCGACCTGGACCGGATCGATCAGATTGTCGGCGACACTGGCGCGACAGCGGATGCGGGCAAAACCTCTGCGTCGCGGCAAACCTATGTCTCCGGCCGCGCCATGGAATTGGCGGGGCAAGATTTGCGCGGCCAAATCCTGCGCCTCGCCAATGCCGGCGAGAACTCAATCCTGGCGTTCGGGGACCATGAACTTCTGATCCGGGACAACGGCCAAACGCACCGGATCGACTTATCCGGGTTGGCGGGGAGCGGTGACGACGTCCTGCTGGCGGAAGCGACTTTCGATCCGGACATCACCGGTCTTGACGCGAACGGTCAGGGCACGCCCTATGCGACCTACGCTTTCGGGGCGCAGATCGCGTTGGTTGAGGTCGATGTCGAACTGGGCCGCACGCGGGTGTTGAAGATGACCGCGGCTCACGATGTGGGCAAGGCGGTCAATCCCACATTGGTGGAAGGTCAGATCGAAGGGGCGATCGCGCAAGGGATCGGTCTGGCATTGATGGAGGAATATGTGCCGGGCGAGACCGAGGACTTGCATAACTATCTGATCCCAACTTTCGGCGACATGCCGGATATTAAGGTCTTGCTGATCGAGGACCCGGAACCGAGCGGTCCGTTTGGTGCCAAGGGCGTGGGCGAGCCGGGATTGGTCGCAACCGCGCCGGCGGTCTTCGCCGCTATAAAGCAAGCCACCGGCATTACCGTGCGCAAGGCGCCGGCGACACCGGCGCGCTTACATGCGGCAATCCGCGCGTTGGCGGAGGCGACGCCGTGAGCCGGCTGATCGGTTGCGATGTCGGCGGCACTTTCACCGACCTGATCTATCTTGACGATACGGATCACCGGGTTCGTATCGCCAAAAGCCCGACGACCGTTGACAATCAGGCCTTCGGCGTCATGGCCGCGATCGGCGATGCGGAAGCCGATCTCACCAGCGTCGACCTCATCGTGCACGGGACCACCACCACGACCAATGCGTTGCTGGAACGGAAGATCGCCAAGGCCGGCTTAATCACCACTCAAGGGTTTCGAGATGTCATCGAACTTGGCAGGCGCACCCGGCCAAATCCCTACGGTATGACGGGGACTTTCGACGCTTTGATCAGCCGCGAGTTCCGCTTTGAGGTGCCGGAGCGTATGACCGCGGAAGGGCAGGTGTTGATCCCGCTTGACGAATACGCCGTCAGTACCGCCGCGGATAAACTTCACGCGCTTGGCTGCGAAAGTTTGGTCATTCACTTCCTTCATGCCTACGCAAATCCGGCGCATGAGAGGCGCGCTTTGGAACTCGCCCGGAAAGCTTGGCCGAATGCCTATGTCACCGCCGCGAGCGATATCCTGGCGGAATTCCGCGAGTTCGAACGGGGTGTGGCCGGTGCCGTCAATGGCGTGATCTGGCCGGTCCTGGACCGCTATATCAATCGATTGGCCGGGGAACTGGCGCAGAACGGCTATGGCCGCGATATGCTGGTGATGCAGGGAAATGGCGGCACGACGTCCGCGCGCCGCGTCGCGGAGAAAGCGGTGAATACGGTCCTCTCGGGCCCGGCTTCGGGCGTCATTGCGGCGGCCTACACCGGATCTCGTTGCGGTTACGACAATCTGATCACCTATGATATGGGCGGCACTTCGACGGATGTCGGGCTGATCCAAGGCGGAATCCCAAACACCACCAACGAGTTTCAGTTGGAATACGGTATGCCGATCCACGTGCCGATGGTCGACGTGCACACGATCGGCGCGGGCGGCGGTTCCATCGCTCATCTGGACGACAGTGGCATGCTGCGGGTCGGGCCGCAGAGCGCCGGTGCTGCGCCGGGACCGATTTGCTATAGCCGGGGTGGCACCGAACCGACGATCACCGACGCCAATCTTCTGCTCGGCCGCTTGAATCCGCAGGGTCTGCTGAGCGTCGACGCGCCGGTGTCCCTGGACGATATCGGCGCGGCGATGGTCGATAAGATCGGCGGTGATTTGGGTCTGGATGCGGTCGAGACGGCCGCGGCCGTGCTGCGTATCGCCAACGACCGCATGGCCGGGGCCATGCGCATGGTCAGCCTTGCGCGTGGCCACGATCCCCGCGACTTCGCGCTGTTCGCCTTCGGCGGCGCCGGACCGCTACACGCCGTGGCCTTGGCGCGGGAATTAGGCATACCAACCGTACTCGTGCCGGCGCGTCCGGGGATTACCAACGCAATTGGCTGTCTGGTCGCGGATATCCGCCACGACTTTGTCCGTACCATCAATCTACCGGTTGGGGAGCTGGACATGGATCATGTGCGGGAGACTCTGGAGACGCAAATCGAAGAAGGCCGCGTCATGATCGAGCGTGACGGCGAAACGGTCGAAGACGTCCTGATCGTCCACGAAGCCGAGATGCAGTTCCAAGGGCAGAGCCATATGCTGTCGGTCCCCATCGCCGCGCCCACGGTGACGAGAGAGGAACTGCAATCCGCGTTCGAAGAAGCCTATTTCGACCGCTTCGCGCTACGTTTGCCGGAAGTGCGGGCCGTCCTAGTAGGGCTGCACACGGCGGCCATCGGCCGGCGCAAGGCGATCTCGCTGGCCAGTTTGATGCCGGCGGAAAAACGGGCGGTGACGGTCGAGGCGTCCATTGCCGGCCGCCGGCGCGTTTGGTTCGAAAGCGGCTGGCGGGAAACGCCGATCTACGACCGCGAGCAACTCCCGCTTGGCGGACGCTTCGACGGGCCGGCGATCGTCGAACAAATGGACACCACCATCGTTGTCGGGCCCGGCGATGCGGCCGAGGTTGACGAGGTGGGCAATCTTCTGATTACGGTAGCGTCATGAATGCGCAAATCGATCCGGTCACATTGGCGGTGGTGCAAAACGGCCTGATTCAGGTCTGCAACGAGATGGATCTGGCCTTTCAGCGGGCGGCATTCTCGCCGGTGATCGCGGAGGCCATGGACCGCTCCGACGGTATCTATCATCGCGACAACGGCGAGTTGATCGCGCAGGGCGATCTGGGCCTGCCGATCTTCGTTGGGACCATGCAGTTTTCGACTCAGAACATCATCAAGCGGGCCAAAGACCTGCGGCCGGGCGACGTCTATATCGTCAACGATCCCTATCTCGGCGGCACTCATCTGATGGACGTGCGCATGGCCAAGCCGTTCTATTATCGGGATGAGCTTTATTGCTGGCTGTCCAATACCGGCCATTGGCGCGATACGGGCGGCATGGTACCCGGCGGTTTCTCCGCCAATGCGACGGAAGTGGAGCAGGAAGGATTGCGGCTGCCGCCGGTAAAACTCTACAAAGCCGGTGTTTTGGATGAAGAAATTCAGGCCATCATCCTGTCCAACATCCGTGTCGCGAACGAGTCCATCGGAGACATCCGGGCGCAGAAGGCGGCGCTGGATGTGGGTGAGCGGCGCCTGACCGCACTGCTGGACCGCTACGGCCGCGACACGGTGGAGGATTGTATCGTCGAGATGAAGGCGCGGGCGACGCGGCAGATGCGGGCCAAGATCGCCACGATCCCCGAAGGCCGCTACGAGTCCGTCGCCTGGGTCGACAGCGACGGCGTGGTTGACGAACCGCTGAAGATCGCGCTGACCGTCGAGCGGAAGGGCGAGGATCTCTTTTTCGACCTGACCCAGTCGAGCCCGCCCTGCCAAGGGCCGATGAATTCGGTGATCGCCACGACCAAATCCTCGGTCTATCTGGCGATGAAGCACATTTTCCCGGAAGTGCCGATCAATGCCGGCACCTTCGTGCCGTTGCATATCGAAGACCCGGTCGGCACCTTTCTCTATGCCGAATATCCCCGGCCCGTGTCCGGCTGCGCCGCCGAAGTGAGCCAGCGTATTGCCGAGGCGGTCTTCGCGGCGCTGACGCCGGCGATCCCGGAACAGCTGTTCGCCGCGCCCGCCGGCACCTCGGGCAATTTCGCGCTCGGTGGGCATGACAGGGCGCGGGACAAGCCTTTCGTCATGTATCTCTTCACCGGCGGCGGCTACGGCGGCAATGCGCAGACCGACGGCCTCAGCAACGGCTGTTCGACCATTGGTATCTCGACCATGCAACCGATCGAGGTGCTGGAGCAACGCTATCCGGTGATCTTCGACGAATTCGCGCTACGCGAAGGCTCGGGCGGGGCCGGCCGGCAACGCGGCGGCTTTGGCGTCAACTACGCCATGACCATGCGGGCGGGGACGGCAAAGGCCTCCTTCGTCATGGATCACGGCCGCTATGGCCCGCAAGGGGTGCTCGGCGGGCAGGATGGGGAGCCCAACTATGTGGAAGTCCGCCGCGCCGGCGAGGGTCTGTATGTCCCGCAGCACCGGTCGAAGGACCAGAATATCAGCGTGAAGGAAGGCGACACGATCTTCGTCGCAACACCCGGCGGCGGCGGATACGGCACGCCGGCGGAGCGGGCGCAAGACGCGATCGCGCGGGATATCGCCCGCGGCTATTACAGCGCTGACGAGGCGGCCGATCGATGGCCGCGTTAAGCGATTCCCGTCTGCTATTGCTGTCGCCCGACGACAATGTCTTAGTGGCCTGCGTCGATTTGGTGGCGGGCGATGAAGTGTCCATCGATGGAGCCAGCGCTGTTTTGTCGGAAGACGTCCGCCTCGGCCATAAGATCGCCCGCAGCGATCTGCCGGCCGGCGAGAAGGTCGTCAAATACGGCGCACCGATCGGTAGCGTCAGCCAACCGGTGGCGCGAGCGCAGTGGGTCCATGTCCACAATATGCGCAGCGATTATATCCCCACCTACGGCACCGATGTCGGCGATCAACCTTTGGAGGGCCATTGATGCGTGGTTACCCGAGAGCCGACGGCCGCAAAGGTATCCGTAACGTGATCTTGATCGCCTATCTGGTGGAATGCGCCCATCACGTCGCCCGGGAAGTGGCGGCGGCGTTTCGGGGCCAGGAGGTGCAGGTCATCGGTTTCCCCGGCTGCTTCCGCAACGACTATGCCCATCGAATGATGGAAGCCTTGACCACCCATCCCAATGTCGGTGGCGTGCTGCTGTTGTCGCTTGGTTGCGAAGGTTTCCGCAAATCGGCTTTGACCGACCATATCGGGGCAAGCGGCCGTCCGGTGGAATTACTGACCATTCAGGAGACCGGTGGGACGAGAAAAACGATTGAGGCGGGTCGGCGATGGGTCGCCGATTGCTTGGCGTCCCTGTCGACGCAGCCGACCGTCGATTTAGCTTGGCCGGATTTGGTCGTGGGTACGATCTGCGGCGGCTCCGACGGGACCAGCGGCCTGACCGCCAATCCGGCCGTCGGCCGCGCCTTCGACGGCATGACCGCCGCCGGTGCGGCCTGCATTTTCGAGGAAACCGGCGAACTGATCGGCTGCGAGCATCACATGGCCGCTCGCGCCGCGACGCCCGCACTTGCCGATGAAGTGATTGCCGCCGTCGCCAAAGCGGCGCGCTATTACAAGACCCTCGGTCAGTCGAGCTTCGCGCCAGGCAATGCGGATGGCGGGCTGACCACGATCGAGGAGAAGTCCATGGGGGCCTACGCCAAAAGCGGAGCCTCGAAGATCGTCGGCCTGTTAAAACCGGGGGACCGGCCGCCGGTCGGCGGGTTGTATCTTCTGGACATCGTGCCTGACGGCGAACCGCGCTTCGGCTTCCCGAATATCTCGGATACGGCGGAGATCGTCGAGCTGATGGCCTGCGGTGCCCATGTGATTTTGTTCACCACCGGCCGCGGCTCCGTCGTCGGCAGCGCCATCTCCCCGGTCGTCAAAATCTGCGCCAACCCCGATACCTACGACCGCATGGCTGACGATATGGACGTCAATGCCGGCCGTATCCTTCGCGGCGACGCCGACTTGGACGATGTCGGCGAGGAAATCCGCGACTTGGTCGCCGACATCGCTGCCGGCGAACGCAGCAAATCCGAAGCCCTCGGCCACCAGGAATTCTATCTCGGCTACAAAAGTTTTGAGCCGATCGGGCCGTCTTGCCTGCCGCGGGCAAGCTGACCTTTGTCGGCTAAATTGAAGCTACTGAAACTGCCGAACGGATCGATTGTCGACCTTGCGAAAACAACGAAACTAGGATCGGGCGTATGGGGAACCGTCTACGACATTGGTGACGGGACTGTCCTGAAGCTATCCGAAAAGACCGGTGGTATAGGCGATGGTCACCAGAAGATCTCTCATGAGTTCAGTATACTCGGCAGATTGATCGGCGTTGGAAACGCCGGCACGACTATTGTCCCCACCCCGATTGCGACCGGTATTGAAGATGGTTACGCTTATCTTCTGATGTCGAAACTAAGAGGCAGAGGGCTCGACGATTCCGATTTCGAGACGGGACCTCTTGTCGAGAAAGTCGTAGCAGCCGCAATTCGTGTTTTACGCCAGCTCTATGATCTGTTTGACGAAGCAAACCTGGTCGAAACATTACCGATCGATCCGATCTTCAATCCCAGGACGTTTGATGGCGAGGTTTCAGAACAAGATTTGCGCCGGATCGAAGCCGTGTCGCGTCATGTGGAAACGGCGGTAGCCGAATTCCGGCGCCCCATTCATGGCGACTTCAACCCGACAAATCTGGTTTACGATGATCGTGAAGGTGCTATGGGTGTGGTCGACTTCGCTGAAACCTGTCTCGGCATCCCTGAGGATGATTATTGCTCTTTAACGGGTTATCTGGGAAAAGGCGAGAATGTTTGCCGCCGAATATTCGGAGATCATTTTCCCTGGCCTTTGTCGGACGAAAGATTGGCGTTGGCGAGATTGAAGAGAAACTTGGTTTCGTATCTGCTGCGCCGATATCATCTCGATAAGCCGCATGAAGCCAACTGCCTTGTTTCCCGTCTTGATGCAAGACTCGCGGAATTTCAGTGAGGCGATTTCGATGAATGAAGAAGTTCACACTGGCGGTTGCACCTGCGGCGCGATCCGCTACGAGGTAACGGGGAACCGTTATTCGTGCATGCTTGCCATTGCACGGATTGTCAGACCCGGACCGGGTCGGCATTCGGCCTTACGATGATGTTGACGGCGGATCAGTTCAAGCTGACGCGTGGGACACTGGCGTCGGTCGATGTCGTGGCGGACAGCGGTAATGTGAAGACGGCTTTTTTCTGCGATGCCTGCGGTACTCATCTTTGGAACGAGCGCAGCGGCCGCGAGGGTATTGTCGCCCATCGGCCCGGCACCTTCGATGAAACCGGCTGGTTCGAGGTGGGTGCCCATATCTGGACGCGGAGCAAGCAGGCTTGGGTCATGTTTTCCGGTGACGTGCCGGTGTTCGAAATCGCCTACGACGCGGAAGCCGTCTGGCCGGCCGAAAGCCTGGCGCGAGTGCCGGACGACATCAAGATCTGAACGCCGCAAATCCAAACGTGCGTTTGTATTTCCGGCCTTTCCTGACACTGATTAGTGGTTGACACACCCCGAGAAATCGGGTGGAAAGGCGGCAGACCCGGCGGAGGCTTCGCGATCCAGCTCGGGAAAAAACAGCGCATTGGCGAAAAGCCGGGCGCATGATCAAAACTACGGGAGTGATCAAACATGCATCTCAAAACAATCGCCGCGGCCAGTGCCCTGGCGTTGGCGGCGGCCGTGCCGGCGCAGGCGAAGGAACTGAAATTCGCCTTCCAAGGCGACCTTAGTTCCGCCGACCCCTATAGCCTGAACGAAACCTTCACGCTCGGCTATCTGATGAACATCTATGAGGGCCTGGTTCGACGCAATTACGACATGTCCATCGAACCGGCGCTCGCCGAAAGCTGGGAAGTGATGGAGCCGACGCGCTGGCGCTTCAAACTGCGCCAAGGCGTGAAATTCCACGGCGGCCAAAGTCTCACCGCCGATGATGTCGTCTTCTCCGCCGCGCGGGTACAGATGGACGGCTCCGACCTGAAGACCCGGATCAAACCCGGCGTCAAGGTGGTCAAGGTGGACGACTATACGGTCGACTTCATCAGCCCCAATCCAGACCCGATCCTGCACTTCGAATGGGCCACCTGGGGCATCATGTCGAAAAGCTGGACCGAAGAGAATAAGGCTGTGAAGCCGCAGAAGGTGACCGAGGATCAAGAGAACTTCGCCACCCGCAACGCCAACGGCACCGGCCCCTTCATGCTGAAGTCGCACCAGGCCGACGTGCAGTCGATTTCGGTGGTCAATCCGAATTGGTGGGACAAGGCGACGCACAACGTCACCCAAGTGACTTTCAAGCCGATCCCGCAGGACGCCTCCCGCGTGGCCGCGCTGCTTTCCGGCGATGTACACATGGCCTATCCGATCCCGGTGCAGGACATGAAGCGTGTCGACGGCAATGCCGGCACCAAAATGCTGGTCGGTCCGGAACTGCGGACCATCTTCTTAGGCTTCGATCAACATCGCGACGAAATCCTGCGTTCCAACGTCAAGGGCAAGAACCCGTTCAAGGATAAGCGGGTCCGTCAGGCCTTCGTCCAGGCGATCGATATCGAGACCATCAAGAAGGTCATCATGCGCGGCCTGTCCGATCCGGCGGCGCTGATGATTTCGCCGGCTTTGTTCGACAAGTCGGACGAATTCAAACGTTTGCCCTACGATCAGGCGAAAGCCAAGGCGCTGTTGGCCGAAGCGGGCTATCCCGACGGCTTCTCGCTGGAAATGGACTGCCCGAACAACCGCTACGTTAACGACGAAGCGATCTGTCAGGCGGTTGTCGGCATGTTGGCCAAGGTCAGCGTGAAGGTGACGTTGCTGGCGCAACCGAAGGCGATCTACTTCAAGAAGATTTTGGCGCCGAGCCTGGATACCAGCTTCTTCCTGCTGGGTTGGACGCCGGGCAGCCTGGACAGCCACAACGTGCTGTTCAACCTGCTGAACTGCATGGACGACAGCGGCAAGGGCAAATTCAATATCGCCCGCTACTGCAACCCCAGCGTCGACGAGATCACCAAGTCCGTGTTGGTCGAAACCGACAAGGCCAAGCGCGACGACCTGATCGCCCGCGCCTATCGCCATGTCTTCGACGATGTTGGCTACATGCCGTTGCACCAGCAGGCGGTGGCCTGGGGTGTCAGCGACAAGGTGACCGTGCAACAGCGTCCGGACAACGTGTTCCGCTGGCGGCACGTCACTGTCAAGTAAGGCTTGACGTAACGCAATAAAAGAACCGATGCCCCGGGTTTCGACCCGGGGCCATTCGGCCTTTCAAGCATGGAACGGACATGATCGCCTTTGTCATCCGGCGCATCCTGCAATCGGTCATCGTGATGCTGGTGGTGTCGCTGCTGTCCTTCTCCATGTTCACGTTCCTGGGCGATCCGATTTCCAACATGGTCGGTCAGGAGACCACGATCGAAGAGCGTGAGAAGCTGCGCGAGCGGCTCGGCCTCAACGATCCGATCCCGGTCCAATTCGTGGCCTATGTGAAGAATGTGCTGAGCGGGAATTTCGGCATTTCCTTCCGCATCGGCCGGCCGGTCAACGAAATCCTGGCCGAACGCATACCGGCAACCCCTGGAATTGAGCCTGGTGGCGGCGATCTATGCCCTGATCATCGGGATACCCATGGGGGTCTATACCGGTCTGCATCCCGAACGATGGCTGAGTAAATTCTTTCTGACGGTATCGCTCATCGGCATATCGTTGCCGACATTTCTGATCGGCATTTTGTTAATCCTGTTTTTCGGCGTCATTCTCGGCTGGTTACCGACCAATGGGCGAGGGGAGGTGGTACAGCTCGGATGGTGGAGCACCGGACTCCTGACCAAGAGCGGCCTGCAATCGATCATCATGCCCGCCTTCACCTTGGGCATGTTCCAGCTCACCCTGATCATGCGGCTGGTGCGGTCGGAAATGTTGGAAGTGCTGCGCACCGATTTCATCAAGTTCGCCCGGGCCCGCGGTCTGACCAATCGGGCGGTCCATTTCGGCCATGCGCTGAAGAATACCTTGGTTCCGGTCATCACCATTACCGGCCTGCAAATCGGCTCCATTGTCGCCTTCGCCATCGTGACGGAGACGGTGTTCACCTGGCCCGGGATGGGACTGCTGTTCCTGCAGTCGGTGCAGTTCGTCGACATTCCGGTGATGTCGAGCTATCTGGTGCTGGTCGCCTTCTTCTTCGTGTTGGTCAATCTGATCGTCGATCTCCTTTACTACGCCGTCGACCCGCGCCTGCGGGTCAGCGCCGACCGCGCGGGGCATTGAGTTATGTTGGTGCAGCGCTCCATCGACACGATCCAGCGGTTTTTCGACGGCGACGTCTATCACAGCTTCCCGTTCGTCCAAAGTCACCATGGTGGCCGCGGCGGTGACGGCGATCCTGTTCCTCAGCGCGATCTTCGCGCCGTTGTTGTCACCGCAAAATCCGTTCGATCCGGCGGCTTGGATCCTGATCGACGCCTTCAAGCCGCCAGCTGGGTGGATGGCGGCACGCCGGAATATTTCCTGGGCACCGACAATCAGGGACGCGATCTCTATTCGGCGATCCTTTACGGCTCGCGTATCTCGATCGGTGTCGGCTTCGCGGCGGTGATCTTCTCCATGGTCGTGGGGATCATCTTGGGTCTGCTGTCCGGCTACATCGGCGGCAGCCTGGACGCGGTGATCATGCGGATCGCCGATATTCAAATCAGCTTCCCGGCGCTGCTGATCGTGCTGCTGATCGACGGCATTATCCGCGGTTTGTTGCCGGAAGGCGCCCATGAGGATGTGGCGCTGTTCGTTGTCGTGCTGGCGCTCGGCATCTCCAGTTGGCCGCAATTCGCGCGCACGGTCCGCGGCTCCACCATGGTCGAAAAGAACAAGGAATATGTCCAGGCCGCCCGCGTCATCGGTCGGCCGCCGATCCTGATCATGCTGCGCCATGTGCTGCCCAACGTGATGGGCCCGGTGTTGGTGATCGCGACGATATCGCTTGCCGTCGCCATTTTGGGCGAGGCGACTTTGAGTTTCCTCGGCGTCGGGGTGCCGCCGACCACGCCGTCGCTGGGCACGTTGATCCGGATCGGACAGGACTTCCTGTTTTCCGGCGAGTGGTGGATCGTGATCTTTCCCGGTGCCACTTTGGCGGTTCTGGTCCTGGCCGTGAACCTGCTGGGCGACTGGCTGCGCGACGCGCTGAATCCGAAGCTGAGGTAGGGCGATGGCGGCCAACCAACCCCTTTTGGAAGTCCAGAACCTGCGGGTCGAATTCCCCGACCCGGCGCGGCACATTGGTCGCCGTCAACGATGTCAGCTTGCATATCGATCCGGGCGAAGTGCTGGGCGTCGTCGGCGAATCCGGCGCCGGCAAGTCAATGACCGGCAACGCGATCATCGGGCTCTTGGAGCCGCCGGGCCGTATTGCCGGCGGTCAGATCCTGTTGGAGGGGGAGCGGATCGATAATCTGCCTTACGAGCAGATGCGGAAAATCCGCGGCCGCCGCATCGGGGCGATCTTCCAAGATCCGCTGACCAGTCTCAACCCGCTGTATACCGTCAGTTTTCAGTTGGTCGAAACCATCCTGACCCATACGGACATGAGCGAGAAGCAGGCCCGCGCCCGCGCCATCGACTTGTTGAAGGAGGTCGGCATCCCGAGTGCGGAGGAGCGGATCGACCACTATCCCCACCAATTCTCCGGCGGCATGCGGCAGCGGGTGGTGATCGCCCTGGCGCTGGCGGCCGAGCCGCGCTTGATCATCGCCGACGAGCCGACGACCGCGCTGGACGTCTCGATCCAGGCCCAGATCATCTCGCTGCTGAAACGGCTCTGTCAGGAACACGGCACGGCGGTGATGCTCGTGACCCACGATATGGGCGTGATCGCGGAAACCGCCGATCGGGTCGCCGTCATGTATGCCGGCCGGATCGCCGAGATCGGACCGGTTCTCGATGTGGTGCGGAAAGCCAAGCATCCCTATACCCATGGGCTGATGGGCTCGATCCCCCATGTCGGTCATGAAGTGGATGCGCTGACCCAAATTGACGGATCGATGCCCAGGCTGAACGAAATTCCGACCGGCTGCGCCTTCAATCCCCGCTGTACGGAGGTCTTCGGCCGCTGCAATCAGGATCGGCCGGAGCTGCAATGGGTCCAGCAGACCCAAGTGGCTTGCCATAAATATGACGGCGGGGCGGCGGCATGAGTGACGTGCTGGTTCAAGTCGACGATCTGGTCCGGCATTTCGACGTCTCGCCGCCGCTTTTGAACCGCATTATCGAACGCCGCGGCCGAGCCTATGTGAAGGCGGTGGACGGCGTCGGTTTCCAGATCAATCGCGGCGAGACATTCTCGCTCGTCGGCGAATCCGGATGCGGCAAATCAACGGTGGCCCGGTTGATGGTCGGCCTCTATCAGCCGAATCGCGGCGATATCGTCTATGAGGGCACCCGCATCACCGGGCCCGACGCCGGCAATCGCGCCCGGGTGCAGGCGAAGATGCAGATGATCTTCCAGGATCCTTATGCCTCGCTCAATCCTCGCTGGCGGGTCAGCGATATTATCGCCGAACCGTTATTGGCCAGAAATCTGGTGTCCGGCAAAGCGGCGGTGCGGGAGCGGGTGGGCGAGTTGCTGACCCAGGTCGGTCTGTCGCCGGCCGACGGCGAGAAATATCCGCATGAGTTTTCCGGCGGCCAGCGCCAGCGTATCTCCATCGCCCGCGCTTTGGCGGGGGAGCCCGAATTCCTGGTCTGCGACGAGCCGACCAGCGCTCTCGACGTATCGGTACAGGCGCAAATTCTCAACCTGATGAAGCGGTTGCAGCAGGATTTTCATCTGACCTATCTGTTTATTTCCCATGACCTGGCGGTGGTCTATCACGTCTCTACCCATGTCGGTGTGATGTATCTCGGCCGCCTGGTCGAATGGGGCGAGACTAAACGGCTCTTCGAAAATCCGAAACATCCCTATACTCGGATGTTGCTGGATGCGATCCCGGATTTGGAAATGACCGGTCGCCAGCGTATTCCCGTCGCCGGCGAAGTGCCGAGCCCGATCAATCCGCCGCCGGGTTGCCCCTTCAACCCGCGCTGCCCCCATGCGGAGGATCGCTGCACCCGTGAAATTCCCACCGCCATGAATTATGATGGCACCTGGGTCGCCTGCCACGCCGTGGAAGAAGGTCGCCTTTCATAGTTTATCCATTGTCGGGGGCGATCATGTCCGAAGCCCGGTCGGAACTCGAGATTGACTACCGCAATTTCGATTATGGCGATGACATCGCCCGTTGGTTGGTGGAGGATGCTTGGCGAATCACCGAGACGGAAGAGTTGATCGGCGCTATTTCCCAACGGCTTTGCGATGGCGGTATCCCGCTCTATCGCCTCAGCTTCTTGCGTCGTGATCTGCATCCGGAATTGCTCGGCCGCGCCTGGTTTTGGCGGCGGGGGGCAACCGATGACGAGCGAAGTCGCGGAGCATGGGGTTATGGAAACCTCCGACTATCAAGATAATCCGCTGCCTCATGTCTTCAACGATGGCAAGACGATCCGGGTTCGAATAGAACAGCTGGCTGACGATGAGATCTCCTTTCCAATCTTGCGCGATTTCAAGGCGGAGGGCGTGACCGACTATATCGCGCTGCCCGTCATCTATTCGGACGGTCATATCGACGCGTTGACGGTGTCGTCCGACCGGCCCGGCGGGTTCAGCGCGCACGATCTGGATCGCATGTTCGTTCTACAGCGCTTGTTCGCGCGTCTGGTGGAAAACCAGAGCCTGCGGATCCTGGCGACAAACCTGCTGGATGTTTATGTCGGTCGGGAAGCCGGCGCGCAAATACTGGACGGCCATATCCTGCGCGGCGACAGCGAGAGCATTCGCGCCGTGATCTGGCTTTGCGACATGCGCGGCTTCACGCCGCTTTCCGACCGCTTGCCGCGGGAAGATTTGATCGAGTTGTTGAACGACTATTTCGACTGCATGGCCGAGCCGGTGCGGGACCAGGGCGGGGAAATCATCAAATTCATCGGCGACGCCATGCTGGCGACTTTCCGGGTGCCGGATACCGCGCAACTGACGGACACCGCCGAACGAGCCGTCGCGGCAGCGCTGGCGGCCCTGACGGCGCTCGACCGCAAAAACGAGGAACGGCGGGCGGTGGGCAAAGCCGCCGCCGATGTGGGCATCGCGATCCATGAAGGTGACGTGATGTTCGGCAACATCGGCGCCGCTGGTCGCCTGGATTTCACGGTCATCGGACCGGCGGTTAACAAAGCCGCCCGTGTTTGCGGAATGTGCCGCGATTTGGGGGAACGGACGCTTCTGAGCGATGACGTAGCGGTGCATTTGCCGTCGGCGGTCCGGTCCTTGGGCCGGTTCAATCTTCGCGGTACCTCCGGCGACCACGAGATATACGCGCTGCGGGCATGAGCGACGACTGGCGAACCCTAGCGGTCTTGGACGAAGAGCACCTGCGTATGTTCACGGCCGGCGATGTGGCCCTCGAAGCCGAGTTGTTCGCCATGTTCTTGGACAATGGCGGACGATACCTCGCCGAAATCGAGGAGAGCGAGGATAGCGAAGCCCGCCGTATTGCCGCCCACTCGTTAAAGGGATCTGCACGGGGCCTTGGCTTCAAGCAGGTCGAAATTTTGGCGGCGGAATTGGAACGGGCGGCTGCCAACGGATTGCCCTACGACGCCGATAAACTGGCGGAGACAAGGTCGGCGCTGGAAGCCGCCGCGCTGGCAATCAGGGCGCGTTGATGTCATGACCCGAAACCTATCGCTGATCTTGTTCTCGCTGGTCCTGGCCGCGGCCTTTCCCTTTTGGTTCGTCAGCGCGGAGCGGGTGCATCACGGTTTCGACTGGGTGCATTACTATCACTACGCCATCGACAACTTTCTCGCCTTCAAGGCCGATCCCGCCGGCTATGTCGGCCGTCTGCGGGAATTGATCGGGCAGAAGGGCGGTCCGCTCTATGCCCTGCCGCTGTTTCCGTGGATGGAGATTTTCGGCATGGGGCGGCGCATGTTCGTCGTCGGCTTGAGCGCGCTCTACCAATTGCCGCACGCCATCGCCGTCGGCTTGCTTTGTGCCGCCGCGTTCCGGTCGGGGCGCTGGTCCGCCTTTGCCATTGGGATGACGGTAACGCTGTTGACGCCGGCGAACTGGATCATGACCCTGCATGCCCGCTCCGACATCGGCCCGGCCGGCCTGTTGGCGTTAGCGGCGGCTTGTTACGCCTTTGACCTACGCTTGCGCCGTTGGTGGACGGGGCCGGCGATCGGTCTCTGCCTGGCCATCGCAGTGATCGCCCGCAATCACTTCGCTTATGGCGGTCTGTGCATCATTGCCGTCATGGTGATGCAGCAGGCATTTTTCCTAGCCACGGCTAGAGAACGGCGTTGGCGCGAATTTGCGCGGCCCTTCGGATCCTTGTTGGCAATGGCGGCGACCGGATTGGGGACGGCTTGGTTGATTGCGCCGGGATTTCTGATCCGCAGTGCAACAACGAACTACAGCCAACTCTTCTCCAGCTATGAGAAGTCGCTGGCGACGAATGTCGAGTATTTTCTGCTGTCCTTTGGCGCCGTGTTGATCGTTTTGGCCGCGACCGGCCTCGGTCTAGCCGGGCGCGCGAAGCTGATACGATCCGGCGTGGTTTGGTTCGTCATTCTGACTTGCGCGCTCTGGCTGGCGGTCTGGTTCGCTTTCGTCCGATTGCCGAACCCCCATCGCGTCCTACAGGTTTTGCCCTTGCTGAGCGGCATCGGTCTTGCCGCGCTCTTCGTCTATCTACGCGACCGCGGATTGACGCTGGTTGCTGTTGTTGCTGGTCTAATGTTGGCCGTAAATTTCGTGACCGCCTTCTCGCCTTGGCAACCTTCCGGATTGCAACAAGTCCAGGCGGCGGGTTTGCTGTCGCGGCCCTATCCACCCATCAATAACGGCGACTATGACGAAATCGCGCGCTTAATGGCCGACCTTCGGGCGGAGAACGATCCAGGGCCGCTTTCGATCATCTCATCCACCAAGCAGTTCAACGATCATCAATTCCGCGCCGTCGAGCGCAATCTGTATCCGAACGACCAGCGGCTCAATCACATGATCATGCCGCATATCGATTCCCGCGATTGGCTGCCGTTGGAGCTCTTGCTGGTGTCGGACCGCGTGGTCCTGGCGAGCCCATTGCAGGTTCATCTCCGCGTCGAGGAGCAGGATCTGGTGCGCACCGCCTACGATGTTTTCCATTTCAACCGGACCCTGGCACAAGACTTCGAGGCGTCGCCGGGGACGTACAAGCTCGACGATAACGTTACCTTGACCCTTTACCACCGCAAACGCCCACTAACTTTGGCGACGGCGGTCAAGGCGATGGTGGAGATGCGGGCGGAGTTTCCCGCGCTGCCGGGCACCCAGCCGGATTGGCTGTCCCTGTCCCATATCCGCTGGCGCGATTACCGTATCGATCCGGGAGAGGAAGGCGACAATCTGAGCTTCTGGCGCCCGGACAACGGCCATCTCCAACCCGCCTTCGCCTATCTTCACGCGGCGAAGCGTTTCCGTCTTAGCGGCCAAGTCTCGCTCGAGGGTGCAGCCTGCACGCCTCGGCAACTCCGTTTGCGCCTTTGGTCCGACGACGCCCTGCCTCTGAGGTCCAAAACCCTAGAAATCGGAACGTCCGGCGCCACGGAAGTGGACGTCGAATTGACGGCGCCGGAGACTGCTTGGTTGACCCTGCAGTTGCTCGATCCAAACACCGCATCCGATCAACGCCCACCCGCTTGCAACTTCCAGATTAACGGGCTACGCGTCCTCGCTGGTTCGACTTAGAAGCTGTTCATAGATTTGTCATGATCTGCTGCCAACTCCGCCGTTGATGAACGATGCGTAGCACTTCAACGTCGCGATCAACTATGCGGTAGAACACATAATAATGGCCGCGATGAGAAACAGAACGCAGCCCTGGTTTTACAGTGGGATGCTCTTTACCTAAAAGGGCAGGCCGATTTGCCAGTTTTCCAATTGTTTCTTCGAGTTCGCCAAGGTAGCGGCGGGCTTGGGTTTCGCCCCATTGCCTTTCTGTATATATCGCTATGTCGATGAGATCTTGGCGCGCCTGAATGGTTCGGAGGATCCGATAATTCATCGTCCTCCCAAAGCTTCCTCGATGATCGAGTTCATATCGTGTGGCTCCAACTCGCCGCGTTCGGCCTGTTGCCAACCAATTTCTATCTGTGCCTCCAGCCATTGCTCGTAGTACCGGCCAAGGCTGTCGCGTCGGATCATGAGCCTGAGAGCCTCCCTGATAACTTCCGAGGCGTTGTTATATTGTCCGGACGCGACCTGCGCCTGGACCATTTCTTCAAGTTCGGGGGTCAGAGAGATGTTCAATTCCTGTGGCTTCCGTATTGCCGGCTACGCTGTGATAACAAACATTAACAAACTTTGTTATCATGGTCTAGATTTAACCGGATGTTTCAATCATGTGAGGCGGATCGAACGCCTGCACCTCGGGCGCCGTGCCCTCGAATTTCTCGATCTCGACAAGCGCCGTGTGGGCGGCGGTGCCTTGGGAGAGGCGGGAGGTCGGGACGTCTTTGGTCAGCACATTGGGATTGCCGTGGCGGTCGAGCCCCTTCGCATCCGGGTCGTACCAGCCGCCGGTGGGCAGGCGGACGACGCCGGGACGGATGCGGTCGCTGATCACCGCGCCGGCAAGGCAGGCGCCGCGGTCATTGAAGACCCGCACCACATCGCCGTCGCCAATCCCGCGCGCCGCCGCGTCCGCCGGGTTCAGGGTGATCGGCTCCCGCCCCGCGATCTTGCCGGCGCGGCTATGGCTGCCGCTGTCGAGTTGACTGTGCAGGCGGGTGTTGGGTTGATTGGACATCAAATGCAGGGGATAGGTCTTCGCCGCTTCGCCACCCAACCATTCGTGGGGCTCCAACCACGTGGCATGGGCCGGGCAGTCGTCGTAGCCGAAGCTCTCCAACGTCTCCGAATAGATTTCGATCTTGCCGGAAGGTGTCGGAAGCGGATGGGCGCCGGGATCTTTGCGGAAGTCGGCGAAAAGAATCCGTTTGGGATCGGCCTGGGGATATTCGAACTCCCCGGTCTCCCAGAATTCGTCGAAGTTGGGCGCCTCGACGCCGTCCTGCGCCGCCTGCTGTTGAAAGACGTCCCAGAGATGACGCAGCCAATCGGCGGCAGAGCGGCCTTCACTAAACGCTTCGGTTACGCCCATACGCTCGGCCAGGCCGCACATGATGTCGTAGTCGTCGCGGGCATCGCCGACAGGCTGGATCACCTGCTTCATGGCATGCAACATATAGTCGCCGGAAGCGCAGCCGATATCGTCCCGCTCCAGCGACGTGGTCGCCGGCAGGACGATATCCGCATGGCGGGCGGTCGCCGTCCACCACGGGTCCTGCACGACCACGGTTTCCGGCCGCTGCCAGGCCTGACGCAGGCGATTGAGGTCCTGGTGGTGATGATAGGGATTGCCGCCGGACCAATAGACCAGACGGATATCCGGATAGGTGCGGCGCTGGCCGTTATAGTCGTATTCCTGCCCCGGCTGCAGCAGCATGTCGGCGATGCGGGCAACCGGAATGAAGTTCCGCACGTCGTTCTTGCCTTGGCGTAGGGTCGGGCGGATCGGTGTATGTTCCGGCAGGCCGATCGCCGATTCCGCGCCGTAACCGAAGCCAATGCCGCCGCCGGGTAGGCCGATTTGGCCGAGCATGGCGGCGAGCGTGATGGCCATGAAATAGGGCTGCTCGCCGTGATGGGCGCGTTGCAGCGACCAGGCCAGGGTGATCATGGTCCGCGAAGCGGCCATGCGACGGACGAGGGCGCGGATGTCGTCCGCTGGGATGCCGCACAGGCCCGCGGCCCAATCCGCGTCCTTGGCTTGACCGTCGCTCTCGCCCAGGAGGTAGGGCAAAAAGCGCTCGAAGCCGGTGCAATACCGCTGCAGGAAAGCCTTGTCGTGAAGGTCTTCCGCCACCAAGCTATGCGCCAGACCTAACATCAACGCCGTGTCCGCATTGGGCGTCACCGGCAGCCACTCGGCATTGAGGAACGCTTCCGCATCGTCGGCGATCGGGCTGATATTGACGAAGGCGCAGCCGTTGGCCTTGGTCTTGGCAAGCCAGTCGCGATAGGTATGTCGGGTCAGGCCGCTATAGTTGACCTGCGCGTTCTTCATCGGGATGCCGCCGAACATGACCAGTAACTCGGTATGCTCCGCAATCACGGGCATGGTCGTGTGCTGCTCCATCAGCTTGTGGAAGTTCAAGCCGAAGACATGGGGCACGATAACTTGCGCCGTACCGGTGCTGTAGCTGTGGGCGGAAGCGGTATAGCCGCCGACGGTTTTGAGGAAGCGGTGCAACTGACTGAGCGAGTGGTGGAAACGGCCGGAACTGGCCCAACCGTAGGAACCGCCGAAGATCGCCTGGTTGCCGTGGCTCTTGCGCACCCGCTCGATCTCGCCGGCAACCAGGTCGAGCGCGCGTTCCCAACTCACCGGCACAAACGGTTCCGCGCCGCGGCCGCCGCCATCCAGCCGCGGGCCGTGCTTCAGCCAGCCTTGCCGCACCATCGGCTGGGAGACGCGGGTCCGATCCGTAACCGCGTCCCGTAAATTCTGACCGATATCGGAGGGATCTGGATCGTCCGCATAAGGCTCGACCTTGGTGATTGCGCCGCCTTGGTCGACGGAAATATCGAAAACGCCCCAGTGCGTCGCCGTGCGCACCCTACGCTGTTCGCCCATAGTCTTTGTTCCCTTTGAATTTTTGAGGAGTGTAGCGATCAGCCATGCTCCCGTCGAGAGCGGCCGGTCCGCACAACCCTTCCCCCCGGATGCAGTGCAGCATGCAATGGTGCACTGCTGGTCCGGGGTCCATGTTCGCCGTTCGGGCTCCATTCTTCGACATGGCTCCCGGACCAGCACAGCGTCACTGCGTGCCGCAGTGCATCCGGGAAGACGGAACTAATATGCCGAGGGGAAATTTTGCGTCTCGAAATTTAGCCGAGCAATGTGCTTGGCGAAAGCGGCACTTCCTGCCAGCCGGTGAAACCGAACTCCTCCAATTCGTCACGAATTTCGCAGATGACCATGCGTTGATTTTTCGAGTCCACTTTTTTCCGAGCTTCTTCGAATGAAAACCAATCGAAGGCGCGATGTTCATGGTTGAGCGTAACTTCCGCGTCCGAGGAGACCAATGCGACGAAAGTCGGCATAATCACCAGATGGTCGCGGAGCGCGTCGAAAAACTGCTCCAATACGCCGACGGCGAAAAGTCGGTTCGGCACCAAGTCGGCTTCCTCCCGCATTTCCCGTATCACGGTTTCGGCTGCGGTTTCACCTTCTTCGATGCCGCCCGCGATTTGCGACCAGTGGCCATCGAAATTGCCGCCGACCCGTTCCATCAGCAGCACTTCGTAAGTCTCGTCGCGATATCGGAGGATCCAGGCGGACGCGCCGCCTGTGTTGATGTTGACCATGTAAAATGCCTTAAAGGATGTCGTCGAGGGTGGCGAAGAGCCGGTCGATGTCCGCTTTGGTGTTGAAGAGGTGGGGGCTGATGCGGATGGCGCCGCCGCGGAGGCTGATGAAGATGTTGCGGGCGCGGAGTTGCGCGTCAAGATCGCCAGGCAAATCGCCGGCATAAAGTCCGATGAAATGGGCGACGCGGTGATCGCGCGGCGGCACGCGCCAGCCCCGCGCTTCCGCCAGCTCGGCCGCGTAGTCGGTGAGGGGGCGCAGGCTCTCGGCGATGTCCGGAATTCGCCAATCGAGAAGCTGCTGCAGGGCCGTCACGGCCATCGGCATATGGATCATGCTGTCCGCCGCGCCCTGGTCGAAGCGGGAGGCGTCGGGCAGATAATTGCGGCCATAGCCGGCGGAAAGCTCCATGGAACTTTCGCTGATCCGGCCTGCGTGATTGTCTTCGATCGGCCGGCCGCCGAGATGGCGGGGCGCGACATAGAGGAAACCGACCGCGTCCGGCGACAGCAACCATTTATAGGCCGAGCAGGCGACGAAATCCGGATCGAGCTTGCCCACGTCGAAGGGCTGGGCGCCGATCGATTGGGTGGCGTCGATGACGAAAGCGGCACCGACGTCGTGCACGCATTTGGCGATGGCTTCGAGATCGAGCCGACCGCCATCGGTCCAGTGACAGTTGGGCAGAGCGACCAAGCCGATATCGCCGTCGATGGCGTCGAGGACAGCCGCCGTCCAGTCGCCGTCCTCCGGCCTTGCCACAACAACCATATGGCCATTGTCCCGGGCCGCCAGATGTTGCCAGCAATAATAGTTGGAGGGGAATTGGTCCTGCAGCACCACGATCTTCTGGCCAGGTCGGACGCGGAGATTGGCTGCCGCGATCGCGGTGCCGTAACTGGTCGAGGTCATGAGGGCGATGCAATGGGCCTCCGCCCCGATCATCGCGCCGAACAGCCGCCGGGCCTCGGCCATCTCGCTCGACAGATTGCCGCGCTCCTCGCTCCACGGATGCAGCTTCCGGCGCAAGCCCCGCTCACCGGCGGCGAAGCTTACCTTCAACGCCGGCGATTGGGCGGCGCAATTCAGGAAAGTCAGATCGTCAGGTAAATCGAAGGCGTCGCGTTGATTGGGTATCGTCATGGATCGCTCTCAAAACCGGCAAAAGCACGGGATGATAGAACCGGCATTCCGACTTGCCAAGTCGACCTTAGGCGGTAACTGCAACAATATCGGTTTTCGAAAAGTCGGCGCCTTTGAAGAGCAACGGCGCATCCAGATGTTTGGCCAACGCGTAAGAAAAGCAATCGCCGAAGTTCAACGATGCGCCTTGCCCCAATCCCTTGCCGAAGCGTCGATAGGCGGAGAAAGCAAAATCCGTTTGTGCCGGCGTAACATCTTCGATCGTCATACCGCTTTTTCGGACGAAGGCGTCGAGTGCCCAGACCGCGTTTTGACCGCGCCGGGCAAACAGCACGATCCGGCATTCCAACAGGGTCGCGGCACTCATGTGGGTCGACTCCGCGTCTTGGATGATTTCGTTGAAATGCCGCCGTTCAGGTTCGTCTTCCATAATCGCGAAAATTGCGGAGGTGTCGACCACAACTGCGGTCATTGCGGCAACCCATAGTCGTTGTAGCCGAGGATTTCGTCGGCATTGCGCGGATCCAAAAGAGGCAGAGCGGCGCAATGCAGCGCGATTTCGTCCAGTTGATCGGCAAGATGGGCTTGCTCATTTTTCCGTTCTAGCCGATCGAGCTTATCCCGGAGGGCTTGGCGCACCGCTTTTGTCAAACTCGTCCCCGTCAACCGGGCGACTTCGCGCGCCAATTCGTGGGTTTCGTCATCTTTAATGTTGAGTGGCAATTGGCGATTCCTCCATTCTGTAAATTATGGAGGAATTATAGAGTATCAGGGATCAAATGCCAAGGCGGGGGCGGAATATCCGGATCGGCGTCGAACTCAGGTTCGGCGTCGGTTTTAGCCGCCGTTTCGGCGAGATGGTCGCCGTAAGCAATATTCTCAGGTCCCAGTTGCCTGTCATCCGCCGGCATCTGCCGCCAGCCGTCCCAGTCCGATACTTCCCGACCGTTCACCGCCAGAAGGTCGCGGATGAGATTGACGCGGATGAACCAGAGGCCTTTGTCCGGGAGGTGACCGTAGGTATCCGGATCGCCGCCATTGCGGCAGTCCCGCCAGGCCTCATGGGCGCAGCGGAAGCGTTGGCGTGGCAGGTCGTGGATCGGGAAATCGATGGATAGTTCGTTTCTATGCGGAACGTCCAATTGACCGTCCGCCAGGGCCCAGCGCTGTTCTTTGGCGTGCCAGTATTCGCAGACCCAATGATCGCTCCAGAAATCGGGCCGGAAATAGTCGGCGAAGCCGCAGCGGACGCGCGCGGGGATTTCGTGCTCCCGCAACATGGCGCAGTGCATCAGGGCGAAATCCCGGCAGGTGCCGCGCGACTTTCGTTCGGCCGGCCGCGACGGGTCGAATAGATCGAAACCGTTGCCCGTTAGACTGTCCAGGCGATCCTTGACCGTCATCGACGTCCGGTCGCTGGCCCGTCGATCCGTCGGGTCCAGGCCGTAATAGTCCAAATTGTCGACATGGATCAGGACAGTTTGCGCGGCCGTGCAAAGGGTCGACGGACCGCCGCCCAAAGCACGGAGCGCGCCCGCATGCGAGCCGGGATCGGTCCAACGGTTATGCGCGAGATAGCGGTGGGTCGGCGCGTTTGTCATGGGGCATCTCTAATCCGCTCGAAAGCCGCCGTCCAGTCGAAGGCCGAATTCGCTTGTCGGGCGAAGAGCTTTGGGACTAAGAGGAACGATGGTTCCCATACTGGATATCTCGGCCCTGTTCGGCTCGCCCGGTCCGGCGCGTGACGCCCTCGACGCGCAGGTCTTTGCCGCCGCGTCCGATATCGGTTTTCTGACGATCGCGGGTATTCCGGACCATCTCGATATCGGGGCCGATACGCGGGCCGACCTGTTGAGATTGTTCGACCTGCCGGCCTGGCGGCAGCGGCAGCTTTGGAAACGCAACTTCGCGCCGGAAAACTTCGGCCTGGAGCATCTGCGTCCGCCGAGAGGCAACATCGCCATCTAGCTGGTCTCGATTTCGCCACGGTTTCTCGCCATGTTGGCGCATGCGTTTGTTGTTCGTTCTATTTGGGCCGATTTCGAGGCCAGCAGCTTTCTGGCGGATTGTCTGTCGTTTGATTTTGATTACCGTCTTGACAATGCTGACGCAGATCGGCGGTGTCGCCTTGTGGTTCGCCTATGGCATCTCCGCCGCAATATCGTGGCATCGCCCGCCGCGATGGCTCCTTTCGGTCGGTTTTTTCCTAGCCATCTATGCGGTGACGTCTATCGCGCTTGTGCCGCCTTTGGCCGCGAAATTCGGCCGGCAACCGCTCCCATGTTTCGCGACAGACGCGACGCCTTACCGGGCAAATTCCGTCCTTTACTGCGCGCTGAACCGTCACTATGCCCGGCCGGCCGTTGCCGACATGCTGCGCGACGTGTCGCAACAGATGGCGGCTGTTCATCCGGGTTCGGTCGTCACCTATCTCGACGCCGGATTTCCCTTCGGCGAAGGTTTTCCTATTTTGCCCCATCTCAGCCACCGACACGGCACCGCCGTCGACGTCGCATATTTCTATCGCCGACATGGCGAGCCCAGGTCGGCCGGCGGCGCCTGGTTCCTCGGTTACTGGGCGTTTGCACCGGCCGGCCGCGATCGAGCTTGCCGACAGGGCGGCGGGCCGTGGCGTTGGCATGCGTCGTGGCTGCAATTCCTGTTCGACGGCGTAAAAATAGACCGCGCGCGAACGAGGGATTTCGTCCGATTGATCGCTCGACACTCAAAGACGAAGTGCCTGTTTGTAGAACCGTATTTGGAACACGAGCTTAATCTTAAGAGCTCGAAAATCACTTTCGCTGGATGCCACGCGGCACGACATGACGATCATCTGCATATCGAAGTCCGTTGACCCGAAAATCCGGCCATGACGCGGCCCCACCGATAGGGTAAATTTCTTGACACTTTCCTTGCCATTTTGCATGTTGGCGGGGATTGTTGGGGTATCAAACAATTATGGGGCCGAGATGGAACGGAGCTTCCGCAAAGAAGTCGAATCCCTGCGTCTGGGTGCGGGCCAAACCTTCCATGGCGAAGGCATTTTGGCGGTCACCAAGGCGCTGCTGCAATCCGGCGTGTCCTATGTCGGCGGCTATCAGGGAGCGCCGATCAGCCACCTGATGGACGTCCTGGTCGACGCCAAGGAATTGATGGGCGATTTGGGCGTTCATGTGCAGACCTGCACCTCGGAAGCCGCCGCCGCCGCCATGCTCGGCGCCTCCATCAACTATCCGATCCGCGGCGCGGTGACCTGGAAGTCGACGGTCGGCACCAATGTCGCGTCGGACGCGCTGTCCAACCTCGCCTCCGCCGGCGTGACCGGCGGCGCCATGATCATCCTGGGCGAAGATTATGGCGAGGGTTCCTCGATCCTGCAGGAGCGGACCCATGCCTTCGCCATGAAGTCGCAGATGTGGCTGCTGGATCCGCGACCCGATCTGCCCTCCATCGTCAATCTGGTGGAGCAGGGCTTCGAGCTGTCGGAAGCGACCAACACGCCGGTGATGCTGGAGCTGCGCATCCGCGCCTGCCACGTTTATGGCAGCTTCGATACCAAGGATAATCGGGAAGGGGATATTTCCGGCAACCGGCCGCTGAGCGAACCGAATTTCGACATGGGCCGCATCACCCTGCCGCCCAGCACCTACGAGCAGGAGCAACACAAGGTCAATGTGCGCATGCCGGCGGCGGTGAAGTTCATAGAGGAGCGGGGCCTGAACGAGGTCTTCGACGGCGATCTGGACGATGTCGGCATCATCGTTCAGGGCGGCATCTACAATACGGTGCAGCGCTGTCTCAACCAGCTCGGCCTGGCGGACGCCTTCGGCAACAGCCGCATTCCCATGCAGGTGCTGAACGTCACCTATCCCCTGTCGGGCAAGGAAATCACCGAATTCTGCTCGGGCAAGCGGGCGGTTCTGGTGGTGGAGGAGGGGCAGCCGGATTATCTGGAACAGGCCGTCAACGTCTTCCTGCGTAAAACCAATCTGCAGACCCGTGTGTACGGCAAGGGGCCGCTGCCCATGGCCGGCGAATACACCATCGAAACGGTGCTGCGCGGCTTGGCCGAATTCGTCGAAGCGGCGCGCCCGGAAGGCCTGGATGTGGAAGAAACCGTCGCTCCCTATCAGTCCGCTATGATGCACAAGGCGCGGGCGGCCGAACTGCTGGGCGAACCGGTGCCGACGCGACCGCCGACCTTCTGCACCGGCTGTCCCGAACGTCCGGTCTTTTCCGCTATTCGGATATTGGAGAAGGAGATGGGGCCGACCCACGTTTCCTGCGACATCGGCTGCCACACCTTCTCGACCCTGCCGCCGTTCAATCTGGGTCATACCGTGCTCGGCTACGGCATGGGGCTCGCCAGCGCCTCCGGCGTCGCGCCCAATTTCGACAAGCGGGTGATCTCGATCATGGGCGACGGCGGCTTCTGGCATAACGGCCTCAACAACGGCATCGCCAACTCCCTGTTCAATCAGGACGACGGTATCCTGATGGTGATGAAGAACGGCTATACCTCCGCCACCGGCTGGCAGCATGTCCCGTCGACGGAACGGCGTACGGTGTTGGAAGGCGACGGCGTCGGCATGACCATCGAGAAGACCTTGCGCGGCGTCGGCGTGCGCTGGCTGCGCAAGGTCCGTACTTACAATGTCGGCACCATGGTGAAGGTGCTGCGCAAGGCGATGACGGAGCAGGAAAAGGGCCTGAAGGTCATCATCGCCGAGAGCGAATGCCAGCTGGCCCGGCAACGCCGCATCCGCCCGCAGATCGCTGCCAAGCTGGAGGCCGGCAAGCGGGTGGTCAAAACCCGCTTCGGTGTGGATGCGGAGACCTGTACCGGCGATCACGCCTGCATGCGGTTGAGCGGTTGTCCCTCCCTGACTATCAAGGACAATCCGGATCCGTTGAAGGACGATCCGGTGGCCAGCGTCATTGAGACCTGCGTCGGCTGCGGCCTTTGCGGCGAGGTTGCTCATGCGGCGGTGCTCTGCCCCTCCTTCTACCGGGCGCAGGTGATCCAGAACCCGAAATGGTGGGATCATTGGATGGACCGCTTCCGCCGCAACGTTATCGGCCAGTTCCTCGGGGCCGCTGCATGAGCGAACCGACGACCCTTCTCGTCGCGGCCATGGGGGGCGAAGGCGGCTCGGTACTGACCGACTGGATCATGGGCGCGGCGCGCGCCGAAGGTCTGGTTATACAGAGCACCTCGATCCCCGGTGTTGCCCAGCGGACGGGCGCGACGACCTTCTATATCGAACTGTTGCCCGGCGAATTGGCCGGCAAAACCAAGCCGGTGATGTCGCTCTATCCTGCCGTCGGCGGTGTCGACGTGATGGTGTCGACGGAGTTGGTGGAGGCCGGACGCGCCCTGCAAAACGGCTTCGTCACGCCGGAGCGGACGACGCTGATCGCCTCGACCCACCGGGTCTATTCAGTGCAGGAAAAGACCGCCATGGCGGACGACCGCTTCGACACCGACCGCATTCTCTTGGCCGCCAAAGAACTGGCGAAAGAGCAGATCATGTTCGACATGAACGCTGCCGCCAAGCAGGCCGGCAGCGTCATCAACGCGGTTATTTTAGGTGCCATCGCCGGCAGCAAGCGCCTGCCGATTTCCGTCGAGGCCTTCGAAAATGCCATTCGCGGGGAGGGCAAGGCCGTCGATACCAGTCTCGCCGCCTTCCGCAGCGGTCTCAGCCATGTCACTGGCGGCTCCGTCATCGCGCCGGCGTCGGGTGCCGGTAAACGTCCGCCGCTGGCCGACCGGGACAGCGCCGACACGCTTTACGATCGGGTCGAGGCCGATTTTGCCGAGGCGGCGCGCGAGACGTTGCGGGAAGGCGTCAACCGCCTGATCGATTATCAGGACGAGGACTATGCGCGGCTCTATCTCGACCGCATGGCGCGGTTGGCGGCGGCGGAGCAGACCGCCCACGGCGACGGCACCTTGACCCTAGCCGTGGCCAAGCATCTGGCGGTGCGCATGAGCTTCGAAGACGTGGTTCGCGTCGCCGATCTGAAGACCCGGCCTGAACGGCTGACCCGCATTCGGGAGGAACTGGGTGCGCTGCCGGGCCAGCCGGTGGTCGTGACGGATTTCCTGAAGCCGGGCGTCGAAGAGGTTTGTTCCGTGCTGCCGTCGGCAATCGGCGGGCCGATCCAGCGCTGGGCTCAGCGTAGCGGCTGGCACGACAAGCTGCATGTCGGCCTGCATATCAAGACCACGTCCGTTTATGGCTATCACCTGATGCGCGCCATGGCCTGGATGAAGCGTTTCCGCCGCAGGAGCCTGCGGTTCAAGGAGGAACAGGACGCCATCGAATCCTGGCTGAAGGCGATGGCCGACGCCACCACCATGGACTTGACCTTGGCCCATGAAATCGCCGAATGTGCCCGCCTGATCAAAGGCTATAGCGATACCCATCGGCGCGGCTTGGGCAGCTATAACAGCATTATGCAGACCTTCGTCACGCCGGCGCTGGCCGGCCAGATGGCGACCGGTCCCACCGCAGCGGCGATCGCCAACGCCCGCGCCGCCGCACTGGCCGATCCAGACGGCAAGGCCTTGAGCGAACAATTGAGCCAGACATGAATATTCAAGTTTCGCCGGAACAAATCATCGATGACCTGATGCAGCGCGCCCGTGCGGCCATCGATGCGTTTGCAGATGCCGACCAGGCACGCGTCGATGAGGCCGTGACCGCCATCGCCTGGTCGATCTACGCACCGGACCGGGCCCGCGAATTGGCGGAGCTGGCCGTCGCCGATACGGGCTTGGGCAATGTGGACAGCAAGATCGTCAAGAACACGCGCAAGACCTTCGGCTGCCTGCGCGACCTGATGCGGGTTAGGACCGTCGGCGTCATCGAGGAGGTGCCGGAGAAAGGGTTGGTCAAGTATGGCAAGCCCGTCGGTGTCGTCGCGGCGGTCACCCCATCCACCAACCCGGCGGCGACCCCGATTAACAAGGCCATGTTCGCCGTGAAGGGCGGCAACGCCGTCATTATCGCGCCGTCGCCGGCCGGCCTTAACACCACCACCAAGACCGTTGACTATATGCGCGCGGAGCTGGAGAAGATCGGCGCGCCCGCCGATCTCGTGCAGGTGCTGCCCGCGCCGGTCAATAAAGCGCTGACCCAGGCCCTGATGAAGGCGGCAGATCTCGTGGTCGTCACCGGCTCCCAAAACAATGTACGCAGCGCCTATTCCTCGGGTACCCCGGCCATCGGCGTCGGCGCCGGCAATGTGCCGGTGGTGATCGACGAAAGCGCCGATCTGGCCGATGCGGCGGCGAAGATCACCGCCTCGAAGATTTTCGACAACGCCACTTCATGTTCGTCCGAGAACTCGGTGATCATTCTGGACGCGGTCTACGACCAGACGATTGCCGCGCTCGAGGCGGCGGGCGCTTATCTGTGTTCGGCGGAGGAGAAGGAGCGGGTGCGTGACGTGCTGTTCGCCGGCGGCGGCCTGAACCGGCAGGTGATCGCCAAGGATGCCGACGTGCTGGCGGACCTGTTCGATTTGCCGACCGGCGCCAAATACTTCCTGGTCGAGGAAGACCGGGTCGATCCCGACAGCAAGTTCACCGACGAGAAACTATCGCTGGTCCTAACCGTCTATCGCGCCAAGGATATGGACGAGGCGGTGGCGCAGCTGAACGGCATCCTCGACGTTTGCGGCAAGGGTCATTCTCTCGGTATCCACACCAAGGAGCCGGCGCACGCCACCCGCCTGGCGGAGGAGATTGACGTGGTTCGGGTGCTCGTCAACCAGGCGCACACGTTCGGCAATGGCGGCAGTTTCGACAACGGCTTGAACTTCACCCTGTCCATGGGCGGCGGGACCTGGGCCGGCAACTCGATCAGCGACAATCTGAATTATCGGGACTTCATCAACGTCACCCATCTAGTGACCACGATCCCGGAAGACAAACCGTCCGAAGACGACCTGTTCGGCGCCTATTGGCAAAAATACGGCAAGTAGGCGGTTATGAATTTCGAAGAATTTGCGGCGAAACCGTTGTTACGCGCCGTCGGCATTCAGGTGCCGGCGGGAGAAGTAGTCGACAGTGCGGCGGCGGCCGAGGCGGCGGCGGCGCGGATCGGGCCCTGCGTGATCAAGGCGCAAGTGCCCACCGGCAAACGCGGCAAGGCCGGCGGTATCCAACTGGCGGACACACCGTCGGAGGCAGCGGCGCAGGCCACGGATATCCTGGCCTTGACCATCGCCGGTCATCCCGTAAAAAAGCTGTTGGTCGAGGCGCAGGTCGCCATCGCACACGAATATTATGCCGCCGTCCTGAACGATCCGGTCAGCAAGGGACCGCTGGTCATGTTCTCCCGTGAAGGCGGCATGGATATCGAGGAGATCGCGGCCGAAGCGCCGGAGAAGCTGCTGAGCCACGCCGTCGATATCCGGCATGGATTGTCTCTCGATGACGCCGTGGCCTTAACAGGTGACGCCGCGCTGGGGGAGGCCGTACATAAGCTCTATCAGGCCTATATCGGGAATGACGCCGAGCTGCTGGAGATCAATCCCCTGGTCGTCACCGAGGCGGGCGGCGTGGTGGCACTCGATTGTAAGTTCGTGCTCGACGACAGCGCCATCAAGCGGCGGCCCGAACTGGCGGCCACCGGGGCGCCGGAACCGCTGACCGAGCTGGAAGCGCGCGGCGAGGCGGCTGGGATCAAATATATCGAACTCGACGGCGATGTCGCCGTGCTGGCCAACGGCGCCGGCCTGACCATGACGACCATGGACGTGGTGCGCCATTGCGGCGGACGGCCGGCGAATTTCTGCGAGATCGGCGGCGAAGCCTATACCAAGGCCAAGACCGCGCTGGAAATGGTGCTCGATAAACCGGGGGTGAAAAGCCTGGTGGTCAATTTCTGCGGCGCTTTTGCTCGATGCGACGTGATGATGGAGGGGCTGTTGAACGCCTGGGTCGAACTGGAACCGGACCTGCCGGTTTTCTTCTCCATCGCCGGTACGGGAGACGAGGAGGCGATCGCCATGCTGAAGGATCGCCTCGACCTCGCCCCGCTGGCCAACATGAGCGATGCCTGCGCCGCGGCCGTCGAGGCGGCAAGATCCCGATGATCATCCCGCGCAAGGAAACCCGTATCCTGGTCCAGGGGATCACCGGCAAGCAGGGGACGTTCTGGACCGAGCGGATGCAGGACTACGGCGCCAGCATCGTCGGCGGCGTCAGCCCGAAAAAGGCCGGCACGGTCCATTGCGGTGTGCCCGTGTTCGCCAGCGCGGCCGACGCGGCGGGCCAGTTCGACGCCTCGGTCCTATTCATTCCGCCCTTGGGCGTGAGGGATGCGGTGCTGGATGCGGTATCGGCCGGCGCGAAGATGATCCTGATCCTGACCGAACATGTGCCCGTGCAGGATGTCATGTATTTCATGGCCGCCGCACAGGAGGCCGGGACGCGCATCGTCGGGCCGAACACCGCCGGTGCGGTCACTGTGGGCGAAACCTTTATGGGGTTCATGCCGGCCTTTAACGAGCGAATCTTCAAGTCCGGCAAGATCGGCGTACTCAGCCGCTCCGGCAGCCTTGGCACTCTCATGTGCCAGAACATCACCGCCGCCGGGTTCGGCCAAACCGCCTTCGTCGGCATCGGCGGCGACCCGGTGATCGGCACCACCACTCGCGACGCCCTCGAAGCCTTGGACGGGTTCCCCGGCACCGAAGCCGTGGTCATGGTCGGCGAGATCGGTGGTGTCATGGAAGAGGAGGCCGCGGACTATGCCAAGACGATGGACAAGCCCGTCTTCGCCTTCATCGCCGGCGGTGCCGCGCCCGCCGGTAAGAAAATGGGCCATGCCGGTGCCATCGTCGTCGGCGACAAAGGTACTCATGCTTCCAAGACAGCGGCCCTCGAAGGCGCCGGCGTCACCGTGCTCGCCACGCCGGTGGAAATCGGCGCCGCGCTTGTGGATGCGGGCCTATAAATCCAGCTATTCCCGACCGAGATAGACCAACCGCCGCAACAGCCGCATATAATGGCGGCGATCCGCGGACGACGACATCATGAAAACGGCGACGATCCTGTTCGCGGGATCGATCCAGAAATGGGTGCCGCCGAAACCGGACCAGAATAACGTGCCGGGCGGCTGAGACAGTCGGGCCGAATTGCTGAGTGGGGCCGTCTGTACACCAAATCCGTAGCCGAAGCCCCAATCGCGGCCCTTCCAAAGATATTTTCCCGGCTCTATGTCGCGGCGCGCCAAATGATCACGACGCATCAACGCAACGGTCTCCGGCTTAAGGAGCCGGGCGCCTTCAAACGCGCCATCGTCCAACATCGCTTGCGCAAAACGAAAATAATCACGTGCAGACGCCAGCAATTGACCACCGCGCAGTAAGCTCGGGTTTTCGGTCACCTGGCCCCCGGCCAGGCGGACGGCCCGCCCGTCCCGTGTGCCGAAGCCGGTCGAGGTCATGTCGAGCGGTTGGAATATCCTCGTCTTCAGAAACCGGTCGAGAGATTCGCCGGCGACGACCTCGACTACTCGGGCCAGAACGTCGATGGCCCGGCTGTATTCCCAGATCTCGCCCGGCTGATGTTCCAATGGCAGGCCTGCTAGCATGTCCGCCAGTTCCGCCAGATCGCGGGCACAGTCCAAACAGGTTTGCCGATAGGCGCGCCGTGCCGGGCCGATGCCGAAGAAGCCATAGGTCAAACCCGATGTGTGCAGCAGCAGATCTTCGATCAGGATCGGTCGCACCGCGAGCTCCTGCGCTTCGAAGCCGACGGCAACCTGCATCTTCTCATAGGCCGGGATGTATTTCGCGAGCGGGTCGTCGAGCCGAAGTTTGCCCTGTTCCACGAGGATCATCGCCGCTGTGCTGACCAACGGCTTGATCATGGAATAAAGCTGAAAGACGGAGTCGGTGGTCAGTTTCTCACCCGGCGCGGCGCGGCGATGGCCGAAGGCTTCGTGCATGACAATCTTGCCGTCTTGCGCGAGCAGGACGACTGCGCCGGGTATTCGATCTTTCGCCACGTCGCGGCGCAAGACGGTGCGTATCTGTAGCAAACCTTCCGGGCTAAGGCCCGGTGGGGTATCTGCCTGGACGTCTGTTAAGTTAAAGCAAGTGAGAAATAACGAGAATACAAAAGGCAAATTGAACTTAAACATATTTGGTATCGGAACGAAAAAAGTTATGGCTGCGTTTGAAAACGTGTCGGAATAATGGCGTTTGCTCGCGCCATGGCGCAAGACCGAATCCGTTAACCCCACATGCGACGCGCCGTGTCGACGACGAGGGCGAGTTTGGCTTTCTCGTCATCCTCCGTCACCGGATTGCCGCCGATGGTGGAGGCGAAACCGCATTGCGGGCTGACGCCGAGCTGATCCGGATCGAGATAGCCGCCGGCTTCCTCGATGCGGGCGCAAAGGGCGTCCTGGTCTTCCAGCTCCGGGGTCTTGGTGCTGACCAGGCCGAGGATCACTCGTTTGCCGGCCGGGACATGGCGCAACGGCCGGAAGTCGCCGGCGCGCGGCGTGTCGTATTCCAGGAAGAAGGCGTCAACGTTGATGTCGTTGAACAGGCGGCCCGCCACTTCCTCATAGCCGCCTTCCGACAGATAGTTGGACTTGAAATTGCCGCGGCAGAGATGCATGGCCACGGTCATGCCGGCCGGCTTGTGTTTCAGGCAGTCATTGAACAGGTCGACATAATCGTCGATCAGGGCTTCCGGGTCGACCCCGGCATCGCGCACTTGGTCGCGGATCGCTGGATCGCAGAGCATGGCGAGCGGCACTTCGTCGAGTTGAACATAATGGCCACCGGCGGCGGTGAGGACGGCGATCTCCTCCCGAAACACAGCGGCCAAATCGGCGAAATAGGCCTTGCGGTTGTCATAGGCGTCTGGGTCGATACCGGATTTCAGTCGCCAGAAATGCATGGTCGGCGGCGACGGCAGGGTGATCTTGGGGGTTTGCGACGTGGCGGTCTGCAGGAACTCGAGCTCGTCCAAGGCGATCGGCCGGCTGCGGCCGACTTTAGCGGAGACATGGGGAGCGGTGAAATCGGTCTCGTGGCCATGGTCGTCGTGGAACTTGAATTCCGCCTCCCGCACTTCCAGCCCGTCGACCCGTTCGACGAACCGAGCCCAATAGCTGGCCCGGCGGAACTCCCCGTCGGTGATCGATTGCAGGCCGGTCGATTCCTGCAGGGCGACAACGTTGCAGATCGCCTCGTCCTGCGCCGCTTTGAAGCCTACCGCGTCCAGGCTTCCGTCCCGATAGGCGCGGAAGGCGCTGGTGAGGTTCTTGGGCCGCAGCAAACTGCCGACATGGTCGGCGCGGAAAGGCGGCGTGGTCCAATCGTTCATGGTAAGTTCCTCATCTATTCAATAACGGCCTTCGCCGGCCGCCGGCTTATCGAAACCGGCACGTCGGTAATAGCGTTCCGGGATACTCTCCGCGTTCTTATAGAATAGCCAGCGGCAGGGCATCGATGCATCCGGGTCATAGTCCGTGACCCACAACGGATGGCCGCCGAGTTCCATCGGCACGATCTCGTTTACGGCACAATGCAGGCAGTAAAAGGGCACGTCCGTTTCGCCGAAGCTCCAGGGATAGGCCTTGGATGTTTTGCCGAAATTATAGGGCGGATCGAGGCGGGAGCCGGTGCCGTTGACTGGATCGCCCCGACGCATGCGGCCGCCGGAGCCGCAGGGGTCCATGACAATGGCGTAGCGATCCTCATCTTCCTCGACGGTGATCTCGCCGTCCTGGTCCGGCCCGCACATATGGCTGCGCATGATTTCGGCGGTCAGGTCGACCCGCTGTTTAACGGTGAGGCCCAGGAAGCCGCGCCAGGTGCGCTTCAACATCCAGGTCTCTTGCGTCGCCTTCAGATACTCGTAGACGGCGGGTTCTCCTTCCCGTTCGGCGATCTTGCTGAGCAGATCCCAGATCCAGTCGCAGAACAGATCATGCAGCGCCTTGCCCTCGCTGGTGACGTAACGGGCGAGCGCCTTTGCGTCGTCCGCGCGACCGTCGTCGATGGCGTCGCAGATCAGCTCTTGCGTGGGCTTGCCCAGATCGTCCACATCGTCCTGGCGGACTGGGCGGTCGAGGCCTGCGAGATCGGCGAAGCGGAGCATCAGTCGCCTCCCAACGCGCGTAGTTCGGCCACGGACTCCGGATTGACCAGTGACGACAGGTCGCCCGGATGCTCGCCCATGATCAGCGCCCGCACAACCCGGCGCATGATTTTCAGGCTGCGGGTTTTTGGTAGGTCGGACACGTAAAGCAAGCGCTTCGGCCGGAAGGACTTACCCAGACCTTGCGCCACCGCGTCCTGCACCGCGGCATCCAGATCTGCGCTTTCCTTTTCACCCGGCGCCGGTACGCAGACGCACATCACGGCGGTGCCGCTGATCGGGTCCGGAATGCCGATGGCGGCAACCTCGGAGACGCGGCCGGTGGCCGTGACCAGCCCTTCGATCTCCGCCGGCCCCGTGCGCTTGCCAGAAACGTTCAGGGTATCGTCGGAACGGCCATTGATGTACCAGCAGCCGTCGGCGTCCCGCACGGCCCAATCGCCCTGACGCCACATGTCGTCGAACATGGACCAGTAGGTCTCGAGATAACGCTCGGAATCCTTCCAGAGCCCGCGGGTCAGGCCGATCGATGGCGCCCGCATCACCAGTTCGCCGACTTCCCCGTCGCCGAGCGCCTTGCCGTCCCGGTTGACGATGTCGGCGGCCATGCCGGGCATGGAGCCGGCGAAGGAGCACGGCTTGATCGGTGTCACCACGGTCGACGAGACGATGCCGCCGCCGATCTCGGTACCGCCGCTCCAGTTCATCAGCGGCGCTTGCCGGCGGCAGACATGTTCGAAACACCAATCCCAGGCTTCTTCCGTCCATGGCTCGCCGGTGGAGGCGACAACGCGGACGCTCGACATATCGTATTTCTCGATCTCGTCGGTGCCGGCCCGCATCAAGGAGCGGATCAAGGTCGGTGCCGTGCCGAAGAAGGAAATGCCGTGCTCCTGGATCAATCGCCAGGCGCGGCCGGGGTCGGGATAATCGGGCACGCCCTCGGCCATCAGTATGCTGGCGCCGGCAAAGGCGACGGCGTAGGCCACCGCCGGACCGACGACCCACCCGAAATCGGTCATCCAGAACAATCGGTCGTTTTCGCGCAGGTCGAGACTGACGGTCAGGTCACCGGCAATCTTCACGCCGAAGCCACAATGGGTCAGCAGCGTGCCCTTCGGCTTGCCGGTGGTGCCGGAGGTGTAGACCAGCAGCAACGGGCTATCCGCCTCGACCATCACGGTGTCCAGGCCGTCCGGTTTGTCGGCCGTAATCGCCGCCCAGTCGTGATACCGTGCGGATATCTCGACGGGGGACGTATCGTCCGTGCGCAAGACAATGACATGGGCGACGCTCGGCACATTCTCCAACGCCTCGTCCAGCAACGCTTTCATTTCCACCGGCCGGCCGCGGCGCCAGGTGCGGTCGACGGTCAGGCAGGCCTTGGCGTCGCAGTCGTTCAGCCGGGTCTGGATGGCGTCCGCGCCGAAACCGGAAAAAAGCGGTACGACCAATCCGCCGAGCTTAGCGACGGCGAAGAAGGCGGCGGCGGTCTCCGGCAGCATCGGCATATAGACCCCGACCGGGTCGCCGGCGCCGATGCCAAGTTCCCGCAGCGCCGCCGCAAGCCGGCAGGTTTCACGGTCGAGATCGGCATAGGTCCAGGTCCGTTGTTCGCCGTTTTCGCTTTCCCACACCGCGAAGACCCGATCCGCCGCGGCGGTACCGCGATGCTTGTCGAGGGCGTTGACGACCAAATTGGTGGTCCCGCCGACGCACCATTTCGCCATCGGCATGCCGTCGGACAGATCCATGGCGGTTTCGAACGGTGTATCGAAGCGGAAATCCAGGAACTCGATATAATGACGCCAGAAACGCTCCAGATCCGCATCGGCCCAGGCCAGCAGATCGTCATAGCTCTTGGCACCGACGGACCGCATCAGGGCCATCATGCGGCTACTCTCGGCGATTTCGGAATCGGGCCGCCAGGCGAAGCCATCGCGCATTCGGGTCTCCTCACTTTTCGGCATAATGGCCCGGCCGGCGGGCTTGAGCAAGCGATCGGGCACCGTGTTAGAGTGCGGCTCATTTCGAGGGGAGGCAGACATGGTTGAGGTCCGCAAAGTCGCCGATGGCCTGAGATTTCCGGAGGGGCCGATCGCAATGCCGGACGGCAGCGTGGTGTTGGTGGAGATCGCCCGCGGCACCCTAAGCCGGGTGGCAACGGACGGTGCGGTCAGCGTGATCGCGGAGCTGGGCGGCGGCCCCAACGGCGCCGCCATCGGGCCGGATGGTAAATGCTATGTCTGCAACAATGGCGGCTTCCGCTGGCACGATATCCGCGGTCAATTGTTCCCGGGGCTGCAGGACGACGATTATTCCGGCGGCCGGATCGAGCGGGTGGATTTGGAAACCGGCGCGGTCGAAACGCTTTACACGGAATGCGACGGCGTGCCCTTGCGCGGGCCGAACGATATCGTCTTCGACAAGCAGGGCGGCTTCTGGTTCACCGATCACGGCAAGACCCGGAAGCGGGAGCGGGACCGCACCGGCGTCTTCTACGCCAGTACCGACGGCACCCATATCAGCGAGCAGATCTTCCCCCTGCACGATGCCAACGGTATCGGCCTGTCACCCGACGAAGACGAGCTCTATGTCGCCGAGACAACGACGGGGCGGCTCTGGGCCTTCAAACTGGAGGCGCCCGGTCGAATTCTGAAGGGGCAGGGGGAAACGGCCTGGATGCATGGCCGTCTGCTGACCGCTATGCCGGATTTCCGTATGCTCGATTCTCTCGCCGTCGACGGGGCGGGCCATGTTTGCGTCGCCACGGTGGTGAAAGGCGCTATCGCGGTGGTCTCGCCGGCGGACGGCGCCATGGAATTGGTCGAATTTCCGGACCCGATCACCACGAATATCTGTTTCGGCGGTCCCGATCTGCGGACGGCTTATGTGACCTTGTCCTCGACCGGCCGTCTGGTCGCGACCGATTGGCCGCGACCCGGTTTGGCCTTGAACTTCCTGAACACATGATCAGGCGAGAAGCTCTGACTTGAACTCCTCAAACTTGCCGTTGGGGGAGCGCTCGATTTCGTCGACATAGTCGAAATCGAACTCGAAATCGTAACGCATGACCGGGCGCAGCCAGGCGATCAATGCTGCGCGCTCTTCGTCCGTCAACGGTCGTTCGGCTGCAAGACGCATGGTGATGCGCTCCCGGTCGGTTTGCACGAACTGGTATTGTTTGACCGGCACCGGCACTGCCGCCAGCATGCGGGAGGCGGAGAAGCCCGGATAGATGCGGTCGCCATTGGGTAACAGGATCATCGCCCGGTAGTGCCCGAAAATCGATTTCAGCACCGGCAGGCCACGGCCGCAGGGGCAGAACGCGCCCGGCACGGCCATATCCCCAACCTCATACCGAAGTAACGGGGTGGCGAAATTCTGCAAAGGCGTGACGATAACCCGGCCCAGCCGACCCGGTTCGCAAGGCCGGCCGTGTTCGTCGACCACTTCGACAAAGACGTTTTCCGACTGCACATGGTAGTTTTCATCATGGACCGGGCATTGCAGGGCGATGCCGCCGACTTCCATGGCGGAATAGGTGTCGACGATGCCGGCTCCCCAAAGCCGGCGGCAATCTTCCCGCAAGGCCGGATTCAAGGTTTCGCTGCGCGTCGTTACCTTGCGCAGTTTCGTCGGCCGCCAGCCGACCTCCTCACTCAACCGAAGCAGCGCGGCCAGGTTTGAGGGGTAGGTTTGCAGATAATCCGGGTCCAAATCCTTGAGCCACGACAGCTGTTCGCGCACCGGGCGGGAGATGTCGCAGGGATAGCGGGGCCCGGAATGGTGACCATGGGCCCATCCCGACGGCAGATTATGTTTCGCCGCGTGTTTCGCCGCGTCGCTGATGCGCAACTGGATGCTGCCGACCGTGGCGCCGAAAGAATGGCGATGCCACATTTGATTGCGCAGGTCGCAGGCATTGGCGTGGATCGTGGTCAGGCGCGACATCAAGGCGGATATGGGCCGGCCAGTGGAGCCGGAGGAACTGGTGATGTGGGTCGGTCCGTGTTCCGATGGCAGGTTTCGGGATTGTAACACCTCGCCGTGCTGCTGCAGGTCGGCGCGGGTCAGGATCGGTAGGTCGAACCAATGTTCCAGAGTGAGGTGACCTTGTTTCAGCGCCGTAATGCCGGCCAGCCGATCACGATAGAAGGGGACAGTCGCCTCCGCATGGCGCGCCAGGCTATGCAGCTGACGGAGTTGCATTGCCAATAGATCGCGGGGCGCCCACCATTGACTTTGCTCCATTTGCTGCATGAGGGACAGAAGCAAGGCGTCGTCCGGCGACGGCACCGCCGGCCAATGGATGCCCGGCGCTGCCGAGGCGGCAAGACGGACCGGCGGCCGCGGCCTGTTCGCATCCCGGCTCATGTGGCGAACACGCCCCGCGTCCGCGCCAATCGGTACACCCAGACGGCGTAAATGCTCTGCACCGCGAGGGCCGCCGCCAACAGCCACAACCAATGGGTCCAGCCGGTATTGAGGTTCAAAAGAGCGAGTATCCCGAATACCGCAACCGCGAGCCAGTGGATGGCACTGACCGCCGCATGCCCGAATCCGGCCCGGATCAGCAATTGGTAGAGATGATCCCGATGCCCCGTCATTAATTGCTCGCCGCGGCGCCAACGCACGATAAGTGTGAGCAATACGTCGAAGATGAAGGGCAAAAACAGGAAAGGAATGAATTCGAAGGGCAGGGTGGCGCCCGCCTCCAACGGCGCCAAGACGGCAAGCGCGGCAAAGACGAAGCCGAGGACCTGACTGCCAGTGTCGCCCATGAAGATGCGCCCGCCTGGAAAATTGAACAGAAGGAAACCGCCCAGCACGCCGATCAACAGAATCGCGACGAGGTGGGCGAAACCCGGTCCCGTGGCGATTGCCGTGAAGACGGCAACCAGCAATCCGACCCCGGCCGCGAGACCGTTGATTCCGTCCATGAAATTGTAAGCATTGATGAAAAAAACCAACCACAAGACGGTCAGCGGAATGGCGATGATCCAGTGCAAATCGATAGCGGCGAAGGGCGACAGATCGATCCTGGCGATCCGTCCGACCAAGAGGGCGAAAATCAATCCGGCGAGAAACTGCGCAAACAATCTGGGCAAGGCCGCCAGGACATAGCGGTCGTCATAGAGGGCCACGGTCCATAGTAGCGCCGCTATGCCGGCAAAGACGGCAAATCCGAACAATCCCGGCCCCGTCAGGTCGGTGAAGACGTAAAGCGGCAACAAAAACCCGAAGAAAGCGCCAGCCATGGCGATGCCGCCAGTGCGCGGTACTGGGGTATCGTGCGCCGACCGCTCGTTGGGCATGTCGGGAATGGCGATCCGCATGGCGATCCGGGTGAGTATTGCGGAGCAGGCGAAAGCCAAGCCGATGATCGCGAAATCTATGGCGAGACGGCTCATCACCGGACAGGACTAACCGGCGGCCGCGATCACGGCATCGGCGACCCTAGCCGCGTCCGCTTCGTCCATATAGGGATGCATTGGCAGGCTGAGGATATGGCGCCCGACTTTCTCGCTGACCGGCAGGGAGCCTTCGCCGCCGCCATAGGCGCGGTAGGGGGCCTGTAAATGCATAGGCTCGGGATAGTAGATCTGGCAGGCAATGCCGTCAGCCTGCAACGCCTGCATGACCTGGTCGCGATTCTCCAGCAAAATGGAGTATTGCGCCCAGGCGCAGACATCCCGGTTGCGCCGTGTCGGCGTTTTGGCGATACCGCCGAGGCGGTCGTCGTAATAGGCGGCGAGCCGGTCACGGGCGGCGATTTCGTCGTCGAGGATCGGTAATTTCGCCAATAGAACGGCGGCTTGGAGACTGTCGAGGCGGCCGTTCAGGCCAATGCGCGCGATCTCGTAGCGGGAGGCGCCTTGACCATGCATACGGATCGAGCGGAGGACCTCCGCCATCCCATCGTCGTCGGTGAAGATGGCGCCGCCGTCGCCATAACAGCCGAGCGGTTTGGTGGGGAAGAAGCTGGTGGTGCTGACCGGCGCCAGACTGCCGACTTTTGACTCCGCTTGCGCGCCGCCGAAACTCTGCGCCGCATCGGCGATCAGCAGCAGATCGTTGGCCGCGCAGATTTCGCGGAGGGCGGCATAGTCGGCCGGCAAGCCAAACAGGTCGACGGCGATCACCGCCTTCGGTTTAACCCGGCTATCCTCCTCGATTTTATCTTTTAAGTCATTGATATTTATATTGAAATCATCTTCATTGATGTCGACGAATATCGGCTCCGCCCCAACCAGCAGCGCGACTTCCGCGCTGGCCGTGAAGGTGAAGGCGGGAACCAGGACGCCGTCGCCGGGGCCAATTCCGGCGGCCATCAGCGTCATGACCAAGGCGTCGGTGCCGTTGGAGACACCGACCGCATGGGTGACCCCGGCATAGTCCGCCAGGGCGGTCTCCAGATCGCGAACCTCCGGCCCAAGGATGAATTGGCCATGTTCCAGGACCGCCTGCATCCGCGCATTGACGTCGTCCTGAATGCGGCGGTACTGGCTTTTGAGATCGACAAAGGAGATTTGCGACATGTTCCGCAACCCGATTTACGTTGCTTCCTGCATAGCGCATTTCCCGTTTCAGGCCTATGGCGAAACGTGCGGCGATCATATCGCGAAACGCGCGGTGAATAAGCGGCCTTGCATCTAAACGGCAGGGCGAATATGTGAATAACAACAAGCAGCAGCGACGATTGCGAAATAACAACAATGCCGATCATCATTCCCGAAGACCTGCCGGCCCGCCAAGTGCTCGAAAAGGAGCGCATCCGGGTGATTACCGAACCGGATGCCATCCGTCAGGATATTCGTCCGCTCCAGATCGGTTTGTTGAACCTGATGCCGGAAAAGCTGAAAACCGAACGTATGATCGCCCGATTGGTCGGCGCCACGCCGATTCAGGTGGAGATGACCCTGGTCACCACCGGCAGCTATCAGCCGAAGAACACCTCCGGCGCCCATATGCTGGCGTTCTACCAATCTTTCGACGAGATCAAGGAACGCAAATTCGACGGCTTCATCGTCACCGGCGCGCCGATCGAAACATTGCCGTTCGAAGATGTGATCTATTGGCCGGAAATGCGCCGTCTATACGAATGGACCCAAAGCAATGTCCACGAAACCCTGAACATTTGCTGGGGCGGGCAGGCGGCCCTGAATTTCTTCCACGGTGTGCCGAAATACGAACTGCCGCAGAAGATGTTCGGCGTTTTTCCCCATCGGGTGCTCACCGAAAACACGCCGATCCTGCGCGGCTTCACCGACGTCTTCAACGTCCCCGTCAGCCGCCATACGGAAGTGCGGCGGGAGGACATTCCGGATGCCGAGGGCCTTGAAATCCTGGCCGAAAGCGATATGGCCGGACTGTGTCTGTTACAGGACACAAAGCATCGTCAAACCTTCATGTTCAATCACCTGGAATATGAAAGTCAGATCCTAAACGATGAGTATCAAAGGGATATTGCGGCGGGGATGGAAATCCAGATGCCCTATAACTATTTCCCCGACGACGACGCCAGTCAGCCCCCGATGAACACTTGGCGGGCTTCCGGCCATCTGTTTTTTAACAATTGGATCAATCAGATCTATCAATCCACCTACTACGACATCAACCGGGTCGGGCACTACGATTAGACGACAGATCAACCGGGTTTGACGCCGCTGACGCGGGTCAGGGTTTGCGGGATGAACTCGTACGCCGCGATGTCCCGAAAGCCGGCCGCCTTCAGATAGCCCATGCACTCGTCTTCCCGATGTGCTTTGCCTGTCGAATGGCTGAGAGCTTCGCTCAATCCCCACAACGCCGGCGCGATCGGTCCGCTCCCGTCGTCGTCCAGCATTTCCCCGATCAAGTGAAACTCGCCGCCGGGTTCCAATGCGTCATAGACCTTGCCGACAACCTTGCCGATGATCTCGGAGGAGTATTGCGGCAGATTGCTGGCCATAATCGCCGCGTCGGCGCCAGCGGGCAGGGGATCGGCGGTGAAATCGCAAGCTTTGGCATCCACCCTGTCGTCGACGCCGTTTTCGGCCAAGAATTCTCGGGTTATCGGCACCACGGCGGGTAAATCGAGCACAGTCGCGGTCAGGTCGGGATGCGTTTGTGCGCCGATAATACAATAGCAGCCGGAGCCGCCGCCCAAATCGATGAGCTTGCGGCGACCGGCCAAGTCGACTTGACGGTGAAAACGCCGCGCCGCGCCCATGCCGATCGAATAGGTCGCCTGATGATAGCGACGCGCCCTGTCCTCCGTCAGTTCCGTATACATGCCGAGGCGTTCCGTGTCTTTCGCCCGAAGATGTTCCGTCAGTCGGCCCCATTCGGCCCAACGCGGCTTCGAAAACAGCATCCAAGGTCCGGCGTAGCTCGGTTTGCCCTCAACAAGGAAGCGGTCCACATCCGGCGCATTGACGAACCGGTCTCCCGTACGCTCGACAAGGCCGAGGGCCGTGCATGTGGTCAGCAAACGTTCCGCGTTCAACGGCGAGATATCGATCGCCGAAGCGGCGGTCTCGATCGTGTTGTGCCCCCCATCCAGGGCCGTAAACAGGCCGACCTCGATCGCGGTCATCAGGGTGGCGGATTCCCAAAAACCTTTGACCATTGTCTGCAATCGCACGGTGTCTAATCGCTTTGTGCTCATTAGAAGGTTCCCATTTCAGCTGATAATTGAAAGTGGCGGGGCTGGATATTGACATGACAATTTCCATGGTTACCCTTCAAAACGCAAGCTGAGTGGGACATTTGACGACATGTTCTTGCTGAATAGTTTGATGCGCCATTTTGTCCGGGTCGGACGGCTGCAAGTGATAGATGCGCATGGCCGCTATCACCTCTATGACGGGCAGCCCGGGCCGACGCTGACCTTGCGCCTGCACGATGCCAAACTGCACTGGCAGATATTCCTCAATCCGGAACTTTATGTCGGCGAAGCCTATATGGACGGTACGCTGACGGTGGAGGATGGCGGGCTTGAGGATTTGTTCGAGTTATATGCCGTCAATCAAAACGATCTCTACAGTCATCCGTTGAGCTGGCTGTACCTGCAGGTGACGAACATCTTCCGGCGATTTCAGAATTACAATCCGATCGGTCGGGCGCAACGGAATGTGGCCCATCATTACGATTTGTCCGGGCAGCTTTACGACTTGTTCCTGGATCAGGATCGACAATATTCCTGCGCATACTTCGCCCATGAGGACGATAGTCTAGAAGCGGCACAAATGAATAAAAAGAGGCGACTAGCGGCAAAACTTCATCTGAAATCGAATCACCGGATATTGGATATCGGATCCGGTTGGGGTGGGCTGGGTCTGTATCTGGCCCAGTTGGAGGATGTCGAGGTGCGCGGCGTCACCTTGTCGAAGGAGCAGCATGAACGGTCCTGTCAGCGCGCGAGCGAACAACGGCTGTCCGACCGGGTCCGCTTCGATTTGATGGACTACCGCTTGGTCGAAGGTAAGTTCGATCGTGTCGTCTCCGTCGGTATGCTGGAGCATGTCGGGGTCAGTCATTTCCGCGAGTATTTTGAGAAGATCGAGGACCTGCTGACCGACGACGGCGTTGCGGTCGTCCATTGTATCGGCAACATGAAGGAGCCGGAGCCGACTAGCCCTTGGATTCGCAAGTATATCTTCCCCGGGGGCTACACGCCGGCCTTATCGGAAATTATGAAAGCGGTTGAGCATACGCGTCTTTGGGTCGCCGATATGGAGGTCTTGCGCGTGCATTACGGCCTGACATTGGGCCATTGGAACGAACGCTTTCAGCGCAACCGGGCGCAGGTCGCCGCCCTATATGACGAGCGCTTCTGCCGGATGTGGGAGTTTTACCTGCTTGCCGCCAAAGCTCAATTCACCCATGGCCGCAAAATGGTATTCCAGCTGCAATTGACGAAACGACGCGGGTCGGTGCCATTAACCCGTTACTATCTAGGTGAGAACGAGGACGATCTGATCGCGCGCGAAGCCAAAATCGGCTTTTCGCAGTCCGCCGCCGCGGAATAATCTCGCGGTTTATAGATTTGAAAATTACCGGCAAACCGTAAGTTTTCGAGTGGTGAATTTTGATTGCGCCTGAAATCTTGAAATGATATATGTCGAACCAATATATGGGCGACCAATGACCTAGCCGGCCGACAAAGGCCGCGCGATTGTTACGGGAGAATTCTATGACCGATGCGGCGCAAGCTTCGGATCAACCGATCTTCAATCCCTATTCTCCGGAATTCGTTCGAAACCCTTATCCCGCCTATCATCAGCTGCGGGAAATGGCGCCGATTTTCAAAACGCCAGCCGGGTTTTGGTTGGCGACCAAGTTCGACGACGTCAACCTGATCCTGCGCGACAAACGCTTCGGCAAGGATTTCGAGAACCGGACCAAGCAGAATATGGGCGAAGACGTATTCGACATCCCGGTCTACGATTCCATGCGTCATTGGATGCTGGTGCGAAATCCACCGGACCACACTCGGTTGCGCGGTCTTGTCGCGCGCATCTTCACGCCCAAGCATATCAATGACTTGAAGCCGAGAATTCAAAACTTGGTCGATGAGTTGATCGATGCGGTCGAGGTCAAGGGGGAGATGGATTTCATCCGCGAGTTCGCTTATCCGCTGCCGGTCAACGTGATCTGCGACATGCTCGGCGTGCCCACGAAAGACCGCGACGGTTTCTACTCGTCATCGCGGGTGTCCGGACGCCTGATCGATCCGACGCCGATGACGCAGGAAGAACTTGAAGAGACAAATAACGGTCACCTGGAATTGGCGGCCTATTTCAAGGAATTGATCGACGAACGCCGCAAGGCGCCGAAAGATGATCTGCTGACCGTGCTGGCCCAAGCCAACGAAGACGGCGACAAGCTGAGCGATGACGAATTGATCGCCAACACGATCCTCCTGTTCGGCGCCGGCCATGAGACCACCGTCAACCTGCTGGGCAACGGTTTGTTCCATCTACTGACGACACCGGGCCAATTCGATGCCTTGAAGGCCGACCCGTCGCTCGTCAACGGCGCGGTCGAGGAAATGTTGCGTTTCGATTCGTCCGTTCAACTGACGACCCGTACGGCGTTGGAAGATACGGAAGTGAACGGCGTTACCGTGCCGAAGGGCGACACGGTCTTGACGTTGCTCGGCGCGGCCAATCGGGACCCGGGCGAATTCGAGAGCCCGGACGAATTTCGCGTGGATCGGCAACGGGTTCGGCCAACCTCCTTCAGGCGGTGGTATTCATCATTGCCTGGGTGCGCCGCTGGCGCGGATCGAGGGTCAGATCGCCTTCAAGACGCTGATCGAACGCCTGCCGAACATGCGTTTGAACGCGGAGGAGATGGATTGGAAACCGACTTTCACCCTGCGCGGTTTGATGAGCCTGCCGATTGCCTTCTAGCGGATCTTTATTTGCATCCTATGTAGAGATTGAGGAGTAATTGCGATGCCAACTTATCGGGCGCCGGTCGATGACATTCGTTTTGTCCTGAACGACCTGCTGAATGTGCGCGAAGCGCCGGGATGGGAGGAGATCGACGGCGAACTGATCGACGCCATTCTTGATAGCGGCGCCAAGTTTTTCGAGGAGGTCTGGCAACCTCTGAACCAATCGGGCGACGAGGAAGGCTGCACCTGGGACAATGGTGTCGTGCGGGACGCCGACCGGGTTCAAGGACGCGCTGTCCGCCTATTACGAGAACGGCTGGAATGCCTTGAGCTATCCGGAGAAGTGGGGCGGTCAGGGGTTGCCCAGCGTGCTCTCCATGGCGATCAGCGAAATGGGCGTATCCTCCAATCTCTCGCTGTCGACCTATCCCGGCCTATCCATGGGCGTTTGCGGCGTTCTCGTCGGCATGGCGCCGGATTGGATGAAAGAGCTCTATGTGCCGAAGCTGATGAGCGGCGATTGGACCGGTACCATGAACCTGACGGAACCCCATTGCGGCACGGATTTGCGTCTGATGCGGACGAAAGCCGAGCCGCAGGACGACGGCAGCTACAAGATCACCGGCACCAAGATCTTCATCACCGGCGGCGATCACGATATGGCCGAAAACATCGTCCACATGGTGCTGGCGAAGATTCCGGACGAGGGCGATGGCCTGAGCGCGGTCAATGTCTTCATCGTACCGAAATATCAGGTGAAGGAGGACGGCAGCCTGGGCCCGGCGAACGGCGTGACCTGCGGTTCCATCGAACATAAGATGGGGATCCGCGGATCTTCCACGGCCGTGCTCAACTATGACGAGGCGATCGGTTATCGCCTCGGCGGCACGCCGAAGCCGGAGAAAGAGGGTGAGGAGCGCTCCTCCGCCGCGGGCATGAAGGGCATGTTCCAGATGATGAACGGCGCCCGTCTCGGCGTCGGTTATCAGGGCGTCGCGATCAGCGAGGTCAGCTACCAAAACGCTGTCGATTACAGCCGAGAGCGTCTGGCCGGCCGTTCGCTGACCGGCGCGAAGCATCCGGACAAGCCGGCCGATCCGATCATTGTCCATCCCGACGTGCGCCGCATGTTGCTGCAAATCCGCGCCTTTACCGAAGGCGCACGAGCGCTCGCCATGTGGTTGAGTTTCCTGAACGGTCAGTCCGGCGGCAACGGCGATGCCGAGGCTAAGGAAACCGCGGATGACATGATGAACCTGCTGACCCCGGTGATTAAGGCCTATTTCACCGACATGGGTTTCGAAAACACCAATATGGCGATGCAGTGCTTCGGCGGCCACGGCTATGTCAAAGACCACGGCATGGAGCAGTTTGTTCGGGACAGCCGCATCCTGCAGCTCTATGAGGGCGCGAACGGGGTGCAGGCCCTCGACCTGGTCGGCCGCAAGCTGCCGGCGAACAATGGCCGGGCGCCGCAGAAATTCTTCCAAATGGTCGGCGAAGTCGCGGCCGAGCTTGCGGATGACGAAGCGCTCGCGCCGATCGGTAAAGGCCTGAAGGAAGGGCTGGACCGTCTGATCGCCGTGACCATGTGGCTGGCGCAGAATGCCTTACAGAACCGGGACGAAGCCGGTTCCGCCTCCGCCGACTATTTGCGCATGTTCGGGTTGGTGTCGTTGGGCATGATGTGGGCGAAAATGGCCAAGGCGGCGCAAGCCAAACTGGCCGCCGGCGAGGGGGACAAGGACTTCCTCGAG
>CBDCGJ010000033.1:0-23952 GCA_965216645.1 Alphaproteobacteria bacterium
TCCAAGGGCCGCCGACGGACGGCATGGAATGACAGTCCACCACTAGCCCAAACTTGTGCTTGGCAATTGCCCGTTTGATCAATCTCCGCAACGTTTGGTGATAGGGGTAGTAGATCCGCCGGATACGCTCTTCCGCGTCCTCGAAGGTCAGTTTGTCGTTGTAGATTTCCATGCTGTCGGAAACGATGCGCGGGATTGTCCCCAGGCCGCCGATGACCCGCAGACTGGTGGTATTGACATGCTCCGGCAAAGGATCGACGAACATCGACGGGTCCAGTTCGTAGGGCTCTCTATTCGTATCCAAATAAGCCCGGCCGTAGCAGGCCTGTAAAAGCGGCGCGCCGTGTGTCGGTGCGGCGGCGAAAAGTTCATGGACATGACAGTCTTCGGACCGTCTCAAGTCATGCTTGCTGACTTTGCTTTGAGAGATGAATGCCGGTGGGTAGTGGGTTCCGCTATGTGGCGACGTATAGATCACCGCGCCACGATCGCCGTCGGGCTCCGTCAGCTCGAAAGCCGGCGGCTCCTCGGTACTTTCTTGTAACTCGGCGATCGACGGCAAGGCCGTTACCATGAAGTTCTCCCGCGGCGGTCGGAAAGAAAACTACGGCGTTATATGGCCGAAGGCGTGCTTGGGCACAAGCTCCAATTGCGCTTTCCCCGGTGGTAGCCAATAGAGTTCCAGTGTCGATGTCGCCTTTCGTTCGAAATATACGATCCTCAATTCATACCATCCATCGTGCTCGATCCGTAGCCGCACTTCATCGGAGAAGCGGTCGCTATGGACGTCGGGATCCTCGATGATCACCCGATCGCTCAGGGTTACGCGGAGACCGTCATTCGATTTCGCCGTCAATATATAAACGCCCGGCGCGGGGAAACGCAGATAGCCGCTGATATGGGCGCAGACACCGTTATTTTCCCCACTGGTCAGTACTTCGCCTTCGCCAGTGTCCCAGTCGAGTTGGCTGAGCGCGGGACCTTGCCGGCTGTCATCCACCGTCGGGCAGTCGTCGACGTGACGGACAAACTTCTTGGCATATCGGACAGCGAGACCGCCCTGCATCTGCTCCGAGGCGGGTTGCGGCGCCGCCGGCGTCAGTCCGGTCCCCTCCGCGCCAGCTGCCCAGGACAGCAGGCAAAGGCTCAACACGACGCCGGAAACATTCTTGAGCTTCGCCACGTGGACAATTCCCATCTTGCCAATTTCCGTTAAATGTTAGTCTCGGCGATGCGGGACGTCCTACCGTCGCGTACAATTTTTCGTTATGCGCCACGTAAAACAAGTTCGCATGGATTCGCTTGCGTCGAACGACGCATTCCAATATACCGCAAGGACCACGCCGAACGGCACGGGTCCGTAGCTCAGTTGGTTAGAGCGCTGTCTTGACATGGCAGAGGTCACAAGTTCAAATCTTGTCGGACCCACCATTCTTTTCAAAGAGTTAGCATGCATCGGCAGCTGCTTGATTTGGTTCTGGCAACCAATTGGCAACCACGGGAAGTCAAAAATCACGGACAATTTCCGCGAGGGGTCTAAGTGAACATTGAGTTCAGACCAGAGGTACTGCCATCTCAAGATATTGAGTTGGTCTGTCACGGTATAGAGGGCGGAGCCAGCATTTCAGAGAATTCTCTAGGACTAGACCTTGAGGGGGTTCGAAAAGTATTTGTTGTCGGCGACGCTGAATACCCAGGCTTCGTGGAGCAAACCTCCCAGAGTAGCAATTGGATGCAGGAATCGGCTGTGACCAAGTTTCAGACAGACAGCCTAGCAGTTATTGGTATAGCTAAAACTTTGCCTGTCGTCCTCGACCAAGAGCTACAAGTAATAGTTGTCTTGTCTCATTCTGCAGTTCAGGGGTTCGTTCTGTCTAAAGACACGCAGAGTTTTGACAAGTCGTTACAAACAATCGTGCATGAATTCGCTCACGCTCATGATTACAAAACTCAGTTTGATTTGTTTAAGCGTGCTTGGGAATTGCGGCCGCTTTCAGGTTTAAATATTATGCTCTGGCCGATTGTAGCAAACGCTTGGTCAGAGTATTGGGCTTGCAGGACTAGCGCAAACATCTACCCGAAAGCTGGTGCTGAGTATGTTGTTTGGCTGAAGCACGCATTGCAAGAGCTGCCTTCAGAGATCAATAAAGCTAAACTCGACTATCGAGCCCATAGAAATGTCGATCAGCTTGCGCTGGATACTTCTAGAGTTGTCGATAGGTTAATGGCAGCTTCGGCATACTACCTTGGGCATTTTGATGCTGTGGCTGGTCTGGAGAAAAGAAGCCATTTCGACGCTAAGCTACTCGGTGACGTGTCGACTGCAGTCTTTGATGATGTGTTCTTTCCAACAGAAGAAGCGCTGCGGACGTTGTATGATGGTTATCCGAGCAGATGGGTCTGGCCAGAGATCTATGAGCCGATGTTTGACGTAGTACATTCAGCGTTTTTCGAATGCGGGTTGCTCCTTAGTGAGGCAGAAGAAGGTGAACTAAATCTGCGGATTTTGCGATGATAGCAAAACCCCCACGGCGAACCACGGGACTTTGTTGCTGGCGGCACCGTACCGCCCCAGGGGAGCCGCCCCCAGGGCGGGCCACCTTCCCGGCGGTGACTTACCGGCGTCGTCGTTTGTCGGGAGGTGGCAGCTTGTCAGTCTCCAAGTCGACAAGAAATCTCACGGTGCTTGCAGATAGCCCAACTCCCCGCGCGAATTCAAAGGCACCTTCGAGCACTTTCCCGAATGCGTATTCGTCGTTGCGGTCATTGGACAGCTTGCTTAGGATTTCTTGTATGGCGGCGTAATGGGTGCCACTAATGTATTTGCTTTCGCGCCTGCGCCGGAGCATGCGGCCCAGGGAATTCCGTCTAATTGCCGTCTCGCGTTCGGTATTCAGTTCGGCGGCGCGTTCTTTGAAGTCGATGATTTCAGCCATTGCGTTTACTCGCTTTCGCCTTTTCAGCAGCGGCAGGCGCCGCTGGATCATGCTGCGATCGCAGACGTTCCTGTAGCCGTTTCACTATTGGCTCGTCTCTAACCTCCCAACCGGAAACGTCTATGATTTCTATCGCCTCATACCCGGTGTCATCCGGCGGGGCGAACCGGCCTGTGCGTTTCGGCTTCTTGCTCATGTCGCCTCGCTTTCGTCTGCCCGACGTTGATGCGGGTCAAGATCGTGGCTCATGTAGTATTCGCCCCCAAATTCCTTCCGTTCCAATCCGAACTCCCGCTCAAGGACAGCGGCAGCGCTATACAGCGCCGACACAGCGCGCTTGAGATATTGGGTGGTGTTGCAGTCAATGCAGACGTGCAGGTCGTTGACAGCGAAGATTACGCTGGTAAGCGCCCCCTCTGGCGTCCTCGCCAGCGTGTGCGGAACTATTTCATCCACGGCAAGGATGCGAGCATTTATTGCCTCGGCTTTGGATTCAAGCTTCCGCTGTTTTGGCCCATCGCCGGCATGCTTCGCTTTGAAACTCGCCGTCTCAGCCTTGTCTAGCGCCGGCCATAGCTCAGCCATTTCGCGGCCCCATTCGGCAACGGGATCGGTTTTTCTGTTGGTCATGCCGCAATCTCCGTTTCGCAATCTGGTTGGCGAATGCCGGGCCGACTGAACGCCGCACAGAATTGCCCGACGACTTCGCGGCCACGGGCTGTCAGCCTGAATATGATGGTGCGATTGTCCAGGGGCGAGCGTCGCGTTTCGACCAATCCAATCCGCACTAGTTCGCGGACGGTTTTGCGAACGGCTTTCGTATTTATGCTCACGTCAATCGACAGCGCGGTAAGTGATTGATGGGCGTTGGTACGCTCCCAAAGTCGATAGTTGCGAGAGCGTATAGCTCGACAGGTTTGAAGTCGGACCATTCGTTGAAGCATTGCAGCGCTGATTTGATCTGCTCGGCGGCAGGGTTGGCGGTCCCGGTCATGATGCACCTCTTTCCGCCATGGCAAGAATGTCCTCGTAGAGGGCGTTTTCCATAAAATCGCCCAGTTCGTCCGGACCGCCTAACCAGCGGACTTTTCACGGCCAGCCCAATAGCGCTGTCCGGTCGCGTATCGGCGATTTCCTGGCATAGGCCATCGGCAATACCTTGCAGGCGCTCGGCTTCCCTGCGAGCCGCATTCAGCCCGGACGCTTCGAACAATGGCTGGTTCTCGGCGCGCACTTCCTCGCAGTGCGCCTGCCACGCCTCCTCCAGTTTCTCGAAATACTGTTTGCGCCGCGCCTCGAAATACTCGCGATCACCAAGGCGGTTTACCGGTATGCCGGAATAGGGCGAGAACATCATGAACCGACCGTCGAAATAATCCTTGTTCATAGTCCGCTTGGTTCGGTCGGCGATGGCGTCTTCAATGGCCTCTTCGGCATTCAACGCCTCAGTGTAGTCCTGCTCAGCTTGAAGGCAGCGCTTTTCCAGGTCCAATAGCTTGCGGTCATTCGGGCCGATGTCGGATTGGCTTTTTGCGGACACCGATCCGGCGGCGGTGACGAAACCAGCGGCGGCGATGCCTTGGATTACGGCGCGGCGGGAAGGGTTGCGGTTGGTAGGTGATGGGTCTAGCTTTGTCATGTCTCGTATCCGTCTATCCGGGTGGGTAAGGGGACTGGGGGCCGCGAAGTTGCCGCTTCGACGGCCCCGCTTTGTTCAGGCGGCGATCAGCGCGGCCTTGTTGGCCGCAACGCGGATCGTTGTCACGTTGGACGGCTTGGAATGCCGATCCACCCAATTCGCACCCATCGCTTCCTTGATCGCCTTGCCGTCCAACGACCAACGCACGCTATCCGAACGGGTGATGACGAATTTCGCGCCGATGGCTTTGGCGATGTTGCGCCGTTTGAACTCGGCTTTCGCAGCGTCCAGGCGCGCTTTCAGAGTTTTCGCCTGCGTGTCCAGCATGCCGATTTCATCGGCCAACTGGTGATCGGTGAAGTTGTCGAAAGTGGTTGTGGTCATGGTTGGTTCCTCATTTCTGATTGCAAATACCTCGATAATGAACTATATTTATTCATACACTATGAAATGTCAACTAAAATAGTTCACTAGTGAGTTATAATTATTCACATGATAACGGGTAGCCAAATTCGAATGGCGCGCGGCCATCTAAAATGGTCGGCAAGCGAGCTGGCGAGAAAGGCCGGAATCGGTATCTCTACCGTCAATCGAATGGAAGCCAACGATGGTGTGCCAACCGCCTCGGTAAAGAATCTCGCGGCAGTTCAGAACGCCATTGAAGCCGCTGGCGTTGAGTTCATTCCTGAGAATGGGGGTGGCGTTGGTGTTCGATTGCGCGAGCGGCAATCGTAGTGGCTGGTTAGAAGCGCCTACAATTCGTCGATTGGCGGAATATCATTTAAATCGCCAAGCATCCGGCTCAGTGAAGCCGGCACGACAAAGACAGAGATCGCGCCCCACCAAAATAGATAATCCGGCGTACCGTTAAGCCATGGTTCGGCCAAGTAGAGCGGTAGCAAAAGTGCGAAGCTGACCGCCCCGGCGCCGGCAACAGCAAAGCAAACAAAAAGCCCGCGCTTCCAATGCTTTGGGTAATCGGCAATCCAGCAACGCAGGTCGATTAGCGCTTCGGGGGCCGAACGGAAAAGCTGCATGGCGTCGCTCCTTTCGCAACCACGTTACCCCAGTTTGCGCACGCAAGTAAATTGGTGGCTTTCGTTTGTCGCTGTCTTCCGTAGACAGTGAGCGAAACTCTCTCACCAACAAAGCGACCGAATGCCGACAAGCGGAACGCCGTCCGTTTGATGTTGGACGACGAAGAATGGTCGCAATGGTCGGATCGGGAAATCGCGCGGCGACGTGCTGTTTCGGACTGGCTAGTAAATCAAATTCGAGGGTCGCTTGTCCCCACTGCGAATATTCGCAGTGAGCGCAAATTTACAACCAAGCATGGCAACAGCAAAACCTACGTTCAGAGCGCGGTGAAAATTAACTTAAATCAAGTTAATTTCATTGCTGGCACTGTCTGATTTTGGTACTATATTTTTATCAAAATTTCCGAGACGAGGGGTGCCAATGAAAACCGCCACATTCGACAACCGTATTACCTTTGTCGTCCCGCAAGTCTTCCGGGCGCGGCTCAAGTCGGCGGCGGAAAGCGAAGGCATGACGGTATCCGAGTTCGTGCGGGGCGCCGTCCGTGCGCAACTTGCCAAGGTCGAGCGTGAGCAGAAGGGGGCCCGGCAGAATGCTCACTAGTCCCCGTAACCGCGATTGCCGGGAAACAGCCCCTCACACTGAGGACCGTTCCGAGGACACTTGGTGTCTCGACGCCCTACGTAAACTCGCCATGTCTGGCGACGAAACCGCCCAACTAGGCCTGGGCGAAGCCTATCTAAACGGCAGGCATGGCTTAATCCCCGATCTATATGCGGCCCAAGCTTGGCTTATGAAGGCCGTCGCGCAGGGCAACACCACGGCCATGTTGCGTCTGTCGGGTATGTATCTCGCCACGGCGGTAGAGGCCTTGAAACCCGATGGGCTCTATTGGCTGGCGCAAGCGTTTCTGCATGGCGGTGACGCGGAAACGGCGGCCTGGGACGCTATGTCGGATATCGAGTGCGGCGACCTCATGGCGGCAGCGTTCGACCGTGCCTTAGACGAACCGATCCTAATCGAACATTGAGGTAGAGGGTATGAGTAAGAGTATCAATCTCGCACTGGCGCAAGCGTTGATCGGCAACGCACATCGCCCGAAACAGCGTGGCCATTGGTTGCAGGCACTCGGCGATCTGGCCCAAGCCGGGCTTGGCTATCATATGCTCAACGAACACGAGCAAGGCGAGACGGCCAAGACGACGGCAATGCAGGACGCGTTGGGAAAGGCGTTGCGCGGTGAAAACTGGCGCGGCCATGTGCCGGCGATGGGACTGGATCAGGCCAGCAAGCTCGCCATGTTGGCAAAAGCGCTGTCGCCAGAGGCGAAGTTTCAGACCATGACGCCCGAACAGGTGCAACAAGCGGGCTACGCGCCGGGTTCCGTTGTGCAGGTCGGCCCTCGCGGTGGGCATCATTTGCGGCAGCGCCCGCAGCAAGTGCGTTGGGGGCGTCCATTCGCGGCGCGCGGGGCAAAGGGTAAAGAAGTGTTCGTGCAAATGGATCAGTTCGGCAACAAGCGGGTCGTTGACGGATACAAGCCGGTTCGCCGCCGGCAAGCCACGCCGCGCCCACCGGCGGACGTGCAGTCCTATAACTTCTTCCGCAATCTGTCGCCGGAAGATCAACAGGTATTCAAGAGCTTGTTGCGCGGGCAGAAACCCCAGGCGCTGGTGAAACCGCAATCCGGGCAACCTGTAACGTCAACAGTGCCGCCCGCCCCGAAACCGCCCAATCGGCCCAATTCAGCGCTGAAGGGCTTCACGTCGAGCACAGGCACGACATTGAGCCCGCAACTTCGGTCGCAAGCGGATGCCGGCGGGTTCGGCCAGACCGACGAAGAAATCACGGCGTTCTTTCAAAAGCTGCAACAGAGCGATCCCGGACAGTTCGCCGCCCTGGTCGAATATATGAATGGGCAGAAATGAGATGGCATCGGCGCTGGAACTTTTGAACAAAGTCGCGGCGCGAGGGTCGACAAGTCCACCGGTCGACTTGATCAACAAGGTTGCCGCCGGTCAGCCGGCCACCCCCAACGTCGAGCCCGTCATCGACATGCCACCGCTGGGTAGTGGGCGCATACCCACCGCGCTAAAGCGTTCCCCCGTCGATCTGATTAACCAAGTCGCCACAAACCAATACCCGGACGTGTCGCGGCAGGCTGAGCAATACGAGACTGACAACGATTTCTTTGACCGCTTGACGCAGCGCTTGCAGGCCGGGGCGCTGAACCTGGGCAACGCGGTGTCCGGCGTCAACGTCGCTTCGAAGGTCGAGGCATCGCGGGAGTTCCAAACCGCGATGGCCGGCTTGGATAAGCAGCTTGCCCAGTATCAGACGGCGCGCGAGCAAGCGCCGGATCACCTGAAACCGAAATACGATCGGACTATCGAGCGGTTGGCGATGCGTCGGCAGGGCCTGAGCTTCGGCAAACGGCTGCGGGAGAATGGGCTCTATCAAAGCTTGCAGGCCATCGCCGGGCGGCAGAAGGAGTTGGCGCAAATCCCCCGCAACCCTGCCGTGGTCGAGGCCTTCCGCACGGGCGATCTGAAGCGCTTTTGGCACTACGCCAAGCAGGACCCGCTGGCACTTGTCGCCACGGTGGCGTTGGAAAGCCTGCCGGCGTCGGCGCCGTCGATTGGTGCGGGCGCATTGACGGGAACGGTGACAGGGGCGTTGACCGGTGGGACAGGCGCGCCGACAGGCTTCGCCGCCGGCACGGGCGCGGTCTCCGGCATGACGGAATTCGGCCTGTCGATAGTCGAGGGCTTGCGCAAGTTCGGCGCGGACGTGACGGACCCGGCCAGCATGAAGCGGGTCATGGCCGATCACAGCGACCAGGTGCGCGACTACGCGACCAAACGGGCGGTGGCAGTCGGTGCCTTCGATTTCCTTGACGGTAAGATCGCGGCCACCGCCGGCAAGACAATGTTGGGCAAGGTCGGAAAGAATGCGCTGGCGCAACCATTGACCGGCATGGCGGGGGAAGCCAGCGGGCAAGTGTTATCGACGGGCAAGGTTGAAGACAAGGCCAGCGTGGCGGCGGAAGGCATTGCCGAATTCGCCTTCATGCCGGGCGAGGTCGCTGCGGCGGCGGTATCGACAAGGCGCAAGCCGGAAATGCCGCTTAAGGCTGGTATAGAGTCCACAGAGAGTCGATCCGGTATTTCGGCTACCCCAACACCCGAGGACGGCGGATCGGCCACCAGCGAGTCATACACCAGCGCTGACGGCGTGCCGGAGCGCAACGTCACCATGCGCCGGGTCAAAGGCGGTATCGAGCCGGTGGCGGTCGAAACGCCGTCGCAGTTCGTCGAACGGGCGATCAGCGATCCTAGTGCGGGCAATCTGTCCTATCGGGTCCGCACCATCGGCGGCGCAGAGAAGGCCAAGCTTGAACAAGACGTCGGTGTTGGCTTGCCGAACATCAAGCGGCACACCTTCGACCAATCCCAAGCGCTCAAGATCATGCGGGACCATGGGCCGGACAGTGGCGATCAAAACCCGCTGTTCCCCCAGGACTTCGACCTTATCGAAACCGTGTTGACCGAATATGACAACGTCATTCATGACATGCGGACAACGCGGGGGCGCAACCTGCCGGCGCTAGTGTACCGGAAGCGGTTTAACGGAAATATCGTGATCGTCGAGGAAATCCACGACGGGGCGGGCAATCTCTCGCTGCACACGATGTACAAGACTGGCGGTGGGCGGCGCCCTGTCGCACGCGAATCCCTTGAAGGAGCCTCGCGCTTTACGTCCGAAACGCTCAACAGGCGCGCCAGTCCAAATATAGGTCAGGAGCGCGCCCAAGACAACGCTGTGCCGGGCATGCCAACGCGCCGCATTCAAACCGCGAGCGGCAGGCATATGAATTGGCGTGGGCCAATGGATTTAGTGACGTGGCTCAGAACGCAAGGCGGTGTCCGCGAGTTCGCCGAACTGCAAGCATTGGGCATCGACAACAAAGCCCGCACCGACATGGGCACCGGCAACGAAAACTTCATTGGCCGGTTGCTGCACACCCGGGGCATGTCGCTTGACGAAGCGGCCTTGAAGGCTTGGGAGGCGGGTTACTTCCCTGAGTTCTCCGAGCGCCCCACGCCCAACGATTTGTTGGACGCAATTGCGGAAACCCACTCCGGCCTATCGCGCCGGTTCACGCAAGACGATCACCGGGTATTTCTCGACCTCGAACGCCAGAATGTCGACCTGGACGAACAAGCCGCTTTCTTCGGCGTTGATATTCGTGGCCTGGATCGCGGGCAAGCCGCGCAGGCGGTGGAGACGGAACAGGCGCGGCAAAGCGATCTATTGCAAGAAATCGACGAAGGCGATCTTGATGCCTATGCGCCGCTGCAAGGCAACATCAACTCCGATGCAGGCCTGCGCGCCCTGTCTGTCGTCAACGAAGGCCGGCAGGCGCCAACCGGCACTGGCAACATCGACGTGAGCCGTCTTGGCAGCGTTGAAGACATTCGCGGTGTCCTGGCGACGGCCATGCGGGAAGTCGACCCCGCCGCGACGCGGGGGAAACAGAGCAACGCGGCGACCATCGCGCTCGCCAAGAGCCTTGGATTGAGTGCGCGGAAACTTGCCAGCCGGCAACAGGGGCAAGCCTTCAACGCGGAACAGGCGGTTGCCGCCCGTACTCTGTTGGCGGAATCAGCGGAACAGCTAGTGAGGTTTGCCCGGCAGGCGCGGGGCGGATCGGAAGCCGATTTGCTGACGTTTCAGGAAGCCTTTACCCGCCATGTCGCGATCCAGGAACAAATCATGGGCATCACAGCGGAAGCGGGCCGCGCCTTGCAGTCGTTCAAGATCACCGCGCGAACCGAAGCGGCACAGTTGGCCGCCGTTACGGAGGCCGTACAGAGCTTGGGTGGACGCACGCGGATCGAAGACTTGGCGGAGGCGGTAAGCAATATCGACGATCCGGCGGCGCTCAACAAGTTCACTCGGCAAACCCACAAAGTGCGCATGCGGGACAAGATCTACGAAGCCTGGATCAACGGTCTGTTGTCGAGCCCGAAAACTCATGCGGCCAACTTCGTTTCGAATGTCATCATTGCCGCCCTACAGGTGCCCGAAAGTTTTGCCGGCGCGGCATTGAGCGCGGTTAATCGCAGCGACGAACGGATATATTTCCGGGAAAGCTCGGCGCGGGCCTTTGGTTTGTTGCAGGCGGCGAAGTCCGGGGCCGTCCTGGCGGCCAAAGCTTTCCATTCTGAGAACCCGTCCGACCCCGGATTGAAGCTGGAAACCGACAAGTACCGCGCGATTGAGGGTACGAAGGGGCGCGTGGCGCGCATACCGGGCCGGCTGCTGATGGCGTCCGACGAGTTTTTCAAGGCGATCAACAAACAGGCCGAATTGAACGCGCTGGCTTATCGAGATGGTATCAGGCTTGGCAAAACCGGCGATGCGCTGGCGGCTCATGTCGAAAGCATCCTGATCGATCCGCCCCGCAACATGGAGGCGGCGGCGAAGAAGGCAGCCCAATACCGAACCTTTACCCAGCCGCTTGGGCGGGCAGGGCAAAACGCCATGACATTGCGCAACCGGTCGATGGTCTTGAAGGTCATGCTTCCGTTCATCCGCACCCCGGTCAACATCGTGAAGTTTGCCGCCGAACGCTCCGCCTTCGGGCTGTTGATGTCCGATGTCCGCGCCGATCTGTCCGGCCGCAACGGCAAAGCGGCGCAGAATGACGCGGCGGCCAAGATGATCCTGGGTTCGACGCTCAGTCTATGGGCGGTCGGCATGGCTTTGGAAGGCGATATCACCGGTGGCGGCCCCGACGATTGGCGGCAGCGTCAGCGGCTCATGTCGGCAGGCTGGCAACCCTACAGCATCAAGATCGGCGACACCTTCTACAGTTATCGCCGAATCGAGCCGTTCAACCTTCTGTTCGGCATAGCCGCCGATATGGTGGAGCTGACCCATAGCCTGGATCGGGTGGACAAGAGCAGGCACAACCTGCTTGAACGGATCGGCGCGAAGCTGACATTCGGTGTCGCGCAAAACATCACCAGCACGACCTGGATGTCAGGGATCAGCGATGCCATTGAGGCAATCAACAGTCCCGAACACAAAGGCGCGCGCTTCCTCCAACGCTTGGCCGGCTCCGCTCTGCCGACCGTATCGAGCCATATCGCCCGCGACGGTATACCGGGAATCTATGAGGGCGATCCGGTTATCAGGGAGTCCCGCGATTTCCTCGACGAACTGCGCTCCCGCACCCCCATCATCTCGAAGGATTTGCAGGGCCGCTACGACATTTGGGGCGAACCGATAATCCGGGAAGGTGGCGCCGGCCCCGATATCCTGTCGCCGATCAACATCCGCACCGACAAAAACGACCCGGTGAAAGAGGAAGCCGTGCGGTTGGGTATCGGCCCGTCGCCGGTCAATCGCCGGGTAATGGGCGTCACGCTCACGTCAGCGGAGCGGGCGGAATATCAGCGCATTGCCGGCAAACTCGGCTATGAGGCCTTTGCAACGGTCATGGCTTCCGAGGATTACCACAAGGCAGGGACCACAGACGGCGAACGCATCGACATGCTGCGCCGGGCTTTGCGGAAGTCGCGAAGACAGGCGACCATGATCATGAAGAAAGCCAACAATGGCGCGATTTTGAAACGCCAGTTGAAAGCGAAGCAGGACGGTATCAGCAGGGATCGGATGAAGCCCAATCCGGCGTTGAGGTAGATCAGAGGATTAATGAAGTTCACACCGAAAAAAAGAGAGAAATTCCTGGAGACCCTTGCGGCAACTTGCAACGTCAGCAAGTCGGCCCAAGCCGTGGGAGTTTCAACCGTCACTGTGTACAAGACGCGGCGCAAGGACGAAGCCTTTGCCATGGAATGGGAGCAGGCAATCGAGGCTGGTACCGCCACCCTGGAAGCGGAAGCCATGCGGCGCGCGTTCGATGGCGTCGACGAGCCGGTCTTCTATCAAGGCGAGATTGTCGGTCACGTCCGAAAGTATTCCGACAATCTAGCCATGTTTCTGCTCAAGGCCCATGCGCCGGAAAAATACCGCGAGCGTAGCGACGTGAATATGACCCATTCTGGCGAAGCGAAATTCGTGATGTATGCCGTAGAGACGGCGAAGGACGCGGACGAGTGGCGGAAACAGCACGCACCGAAGTAATCCCAGTTTGGGCGCCTCAGCCGGGGCCTCAGACCGCCTATCTCGCCTGCCCGATCTTCGAGGTTTGCTACGGCGGCGCGCGCGGTGGCGGAAAAACCGACGGGGCGTTGGGCGATTGGGCCAAGCACGCACAGGAATTCGGCGAACATGCGTCGGGCGTCTTTTTTCGTCGCGAGCTGGTGCAATTGGATGACGTAATCGGGCGCTCGAAAGTGCTGTTCACACCGCTTGGCGCGCGGTACCAGGATCAGAAGAAGACTTGGATTTTCCCCAACGGTGCCGTGCTGAGGTTTCGTCCGTTGGAGCGGGACGGGGATGCGGAGAAATATCAAGGTCACTCCTACACCCGGGTGTATATCGAAGAATTGACCAACTATCCCGACCCCGGTCCGGTGATGAAGTTGAAAGCGACGCTGCGGTCAGGGGTTGGCGTGCCGGTCGGTTTTCGCGCCACCTGCAATCCCGGCGGCCCCGGCCACCATTGGGTCAAGGCCCGCTACATCGACCCCGCACCCGGCGGCTATGAAGTCCTTGCCGACGAAGACGGTCTTGAACGGGTCTTCATACCGGCCAAGCTGCAAGACAATTCGTTGCTGCTGGACAACGACCCGACTTACGTCAGCCGCTTGAAACAGGCCGGTAGCGAAGCCTTGGTACGCGCTTGGCTGAACGGCGACTGGGATGTGATCGAGGGCGCGTATTTCGATTGCTGGCGTGCCGACCAACATGTCATAGAGCCTTTCGCCATACCCGATTGGTGGACAAGGTTTCGGTCGTTGGATTGGGGGTCCGCCGCGCCGTTCTCGGTCGGTTGGTGGGCGGTATCGGACGGAACGCAGGTCAATGGCCGCAGTTATCCTCCGGGGGCGATGATCCGCTATCGCGAATGGTATGGCGCCAAGAAGCCGAATGTCGGATTGAAAATGACCGCCGAGCAGGTCGCGAGGGGCATTGTTCAACGCACGCCGAAAGGCGAGAAGATCATGTACACCGTGGCCGATACGTCAGTCTTCGACTGGGACGGTGGCCCGTCTATTGGCGAGCGCATGCATGGGGCCGGCTTGAAGAGGTTGCGAAAGTCCGACAAGCGCCGCGAACCCGGTTGGGACCAAATGCGTCAGCGCCTGCTCGGCGCAGACCGGCCCATGCTCTATGTCTTCAAAACCTGCACGGATTTCATACGCACGATCCCTGCGTTGCAGCACGACGAGATCAAGGTTGAAGACGTGGACACCAACGGGGAAGATCATGTAGCGGACGAAACGCGATATGCCTGCATGTCGCGTCCCTGGATGAAGGGAAAACCACCGCCACCGCACGATCCGCTGAAACCTGTTCCGATTACGCTGAACCAGCTTTGGGAGATAGAAGGACGATGAATAACAGTGACGATTTTGGTGACCCGGAACCCTACGACCCCGATTCTGACGACACGTGGCATATGGAAGTTTCGTTCAAGCCGAGAGAGCATGTCAGCGGCGAACCGTGGCTTTACCTCGAGCCTTTCAGTGGCCCCGACTTGCCGATCCTGCATGAACAGGGTTTTCTTGGAATCGAATTTGAAAACGGGACCGATTTGGAAACGGTCGTAGAGATTGGCCGGTTACTGCGGAAACACGCCACAATGATCACCTATACCGGCCCGATTGAAGAACGGTTTGGCGGCCAGCTGGGGCGTGGCGGCATGCGGAAGTTTTGGGATAGGGAAGTTGTCGAGAAAATTCAGAAGAAGAAGGAGTAGGGTGCGGCGTGAATGGCCCTTTGCTGGCCGTAAACCCGCTCATGTGGCGGCTTATTCGTCGGCCCCGCACTTTTTGGTACCTACCTACCTGAAATGCTGGCGATGCAGCTCAAACGGCTCCCTGGTCGCCGTACAGCACCGTAGCGGCGATGTTTTGGCGTGATATCGACTCCCTGCTGCCGGCGTGACGATTTCTGCCCCTAACTACCAGAAATCCGCTATCGCTAATCCTGGGGCCATTCCACAGCAGCAATCGCCTATCTGTGAAGGATCGGCGGCAGTCAGGTTTCGGGGCCTTCGCATATCCAATCTAGAAATCTGGCTTGCTCGGCCTGCGTGGCTTTCGACCACGCGCGGCACTAGGCTTTGAATTGGTCCGGCTGCTTAACCTCTTCGGGATAGGCAAGCTTCAAGGCCGCCGAGATTCTAAGTTCACCTCGTTCCACACGCCCACATAAGTCTTGTCTGCCGGACCGCGCTAACTTCCGAGCGTAATAGACGCTTCTTTCCGACACATTCATGAGCTGTGCGGCTTGCTTCACTGTAAGGCCCTTGGCCTGCAAATTTGCAGTCATTTCCCTGACCTGCATGCAAGACTCGACAGCAAGTCCGCGTTCTCTGCGTCCGGCATTATCCCGCGCCTTGCACAATACAGCCCTAATCGAATTGGCGAGCGATCATTAGCGACAAATCGCCATTCGTCTTTGCCTTTCCGTGTCGCTCGTCTTTCCAGGTTCCAAATCTCGACGGAACCAAGCGTCACTTGTAGTTGGTGGCGGCGAAAGCGGTAATCTTTGTTGATCGGGTAAACAGTGGTTTCGCAAGCTGGCACGGCGTCGCGGGTTATTTCCTGGCGCTGGTTCATGGCGCTACCTCGTGGCTGAAACTGTTGTGAGGGGGTTTCGAAAGGGTTGCCGACGAGCGCCGAATTCGGACCTGAAAATTTATTTTACGGTTCCATTTCAGACCCCCACGGTTCCGCTGGTGGAACCGTTGGGCAATCCACGGTTCCATTTCAGACCCCCACGGTTCCGCTGGCGGAACTGTCAGCGCCATTTTTGCGTTTTCACGGTTCCATTTCAGGTACACATATAATCTACCAGGGGGTACGCCCTTTGGCGGAGCGCAGGCGCCACCAGCCAAGCAACAATCGGGACGGCGTCTCATTTGACCACCTTGAAAGGCTTCCAGCTTTGATAATCGTGGCTGGCCGGCACGTTGACACCGTTCCCGTTGATCGTTGGTAGATGGGTCAATCGGTATTCACGTGCCTTTCGGCCCTTTTGGTTGAAACCAGAATCCTTGGCGACGACGATGAACCCGTGTTCAATCAGTTCATCGATGGCGCGCTTGGCTGTTGCTTTCCCAACCCCGAGATTGTCGGCGACCTGGCGCACAGAGCACACAATCTCCCCGTTGTTGTGGCCGTTGAACTGCTGTAGCAAGAACAGGAAAGCGCAACGGGCGTTGGCCGATGTCGCCAACCAAGCGGGCGAATTCCAGATAAACGCGTGGAGCGTCAAAAACCGTCCTTGGGGGTTTTTTGAGCGACCACGTTTAGTTTGTTTGTTTGCCATCGCCCGCCCCTACGCAGCGCTGGCTTCTTCTGAGGCGACAGCAACCTCGTACAAGCGCTTGATCGTCTCGATCTGCTTGTCGGACGGCTTGCGGAACTTCAAAACTCCGTAAAGGAAATCAAGTTCCCAATCGTTGAAGTCCTCAGGCCATTGCAGGTAAAAGCGCGCAGCGTCCCGCCACCAGTCATCGTCTGTCGAATCCTCGCCCGCCTCTTGCTGCTGGTCGAGATCGTCAACGTCCGTTTCAGTCGACATAACGACGTCGCGCCAAGTGAGGCCAAGACCTTTGACGAAGCTGTCGGCTTTCATGGCAGCGGCAGCGCGTTCGCCGTCGTGGTCGCTACCAAGCATGCCGAGTAGCTTAACCAGGCGTTCTGCGGCGTTGTCCGAGAGGCCAGCGCTCATGCCAGCCCCCAGTCTTCACAGTAGTATCGGTTGACCCAAGCGATCCAACTCGCGAGCCCGGCGAACAAGGGAAACCAAGAACCGCTTGAACGGCGGCCTTGAAACCCACAACAATTTTGTGTAAATAGGCTTTGTGTGATTTTGAAGTTCGGGGGCCGATTTTCCTTATGCTGAGGGGGCGGCCTTCGCTCTTTTCTACGCCGCCTCATCTTCTTCCGCCTCCTCTTCGTCGACGTCCTCAGAGGTGGGCTTCAATTGCTCTTCCTCGTAGGCTTCGGCGGCAGCTTTTTGTTCAGCGGCGTACTGCGCCTCTGACGTCGAACTGAAGCAATGCTCATCAAGCCAATCGTCCAGGTCGCTCAAAAGATAGAGCACCTTGTTTCCGGCTTTGCGAAAGCGCGGCCCGGTGCCGTCTAACCTTTTGCGCTCAAGAGTCCGCGGGGAAAGCTGAATGCGTCTTGCCGCCTGTTGGGTCGTGAGATAGACCCGGGCTTTCGTGTCCATTTCCTGCTCCGTTGCAAAGCGCCAGTGTCGGCGCGCTCGATGAAACAAGTAGAACAGAGAAGGGTTTGTTTTAGAATCGCCAGACGGGGTATATCAAAGCGACTTTTTTTGTGCGTTTGATATACCCCTAGAAAGTGGTGACAGCTATGTGGATTGGCGACTTCTGAACCGCCGGTCCATTTCTTTAATTATGTCGTTGGCGTCGAGCTCTGCGGACAGCCGGATGGAAAGGTGTAGCGCGTCGTCTTCGGTTGCCTCTTGGTTGTCTAATCGCAGCGCTCGAATAGTATGTCCCCAATTGGCCGTGGATCGGTCACCGGTCGCTGCGGCCCACAGGTAAAAGAGCACAACGGCGAATTGCTCGTTCTTCGGATTGATTGGTTCGTCTTGCCTGTCGAGAAGCCGATTGAAAACTTTTGCTGCCAGGACAGCGAGGTAGACTTTAGGCGGAAGCTGGAAATCCCCGAACGGCCGTCGGTCACCGCGCCTGCCAATCAACTCGTGGCGCTCGATTGCGAGCTCACAGGTTTTCGCAAGCGCTTCCAAATCGGTTGGAAGTTTTTCCACCACGAGCTCTGCGGCATACTCGGCATGATTTCGTTCGTCTGAACCGGCTAGGTAGTGGCTGGCGTTGACCCAAAGATTGTGGGCGGCTTGTTGGACGGCCGAACTTCTCAGAAGATTGCGGAGAGTCGTCGCTGACTGCTGTATCTTTTCTAATTGCTGTCGAAGCTCTCTGACGCCAGTGGAGTTTTGTTCTTCGACCTTGGCCTTGGTTAGCCGAGTAATTTCATTGAGCGCCCAACGAACCGGCAGGCCGTCTATCGGTTCGCCTAACTCTTCCATCACCCGGTTAATGTCGTCTTCGATTGTGGCGGAGTCTGTCACCGGGCACCCTTCTTCATCTTGATGACCTTCGCGCCCTTGCCCTTCATCATCGCGTCGATCTGCTTCGATGTGCGGTCGGTGGCGGCTTTCACTGGGTCATCGGCAAGGTGTGAATAACGTTCGGTCGTGGTCGAACGTTTGTGGCCGAGCATGGCGCCGATGATCAGCAATGACTCGCCGCTGCCCGCCGACACAGAAGCGAAACTATGCCTCAGGTCGTGCAGGCGAACGTCCTGCAACTTGGCTTTGTTGCGGATGCGCTCCCAAGCTTTTTGTAAACCGCCGATCGGTCTGCCTTCTTTGGTGCCAGGACAGATGTACGGGTTCTTGGCCACCCGGGGCGTGTCTTGTAAGAGTTCCAACGCCGGCGGTCCGAGGCGGATGGGTTTTGCGCCGGTCTTCGAGTCCGGCAGGCGCAATTGACCTAGTTGGGCGTCGAGATATTCCCACTTGGCGGTGACGATTTCCGACTTTCTGGCGCCGGTGAGGGTCAGCAGTCGAATGGCCGTGACAACGCCTGGCAATTCGCTGTCTTCCTTCTGAACTTTCGTCAAAGTTTTGCCGAGACGTTTCAATTCCTTGGCTGTCAGAAATCGCTCTCTACTGCCTTCGGCAAACCGTTTCACGCCGATGGCCGGGTTTTCGTCAACGATATCCTCGTCAACGGCATAGGACAGGATTGCGCTTAACAGGTTGACAGCCTTGTTGGCGGTGCCCTTGCCGCCGGTGATGATGGCCCGCCCATGTTTGCCCGTCTTGACGTCGGCCTTGGTCTTGCCGTTGGCGATGTCATTCAGAGTTTTCTTCACATCGGCTCTGGTGAGCGAGCGGGCTTTCTTCTTACCCAAGAGGGGTTTGATGTGGCGTTCGATCCGACCTTTGTCGATGGCAATGGTGGATGCCTTCTTGTGGCCCATGCCCTTTTCAACATATCGATCGCAAAGTTCGGTGATGGTCAGGTCGCGTTTGGCGATATCCCGAAATTCTGCCGGGTCTACATCGTCGGCGACCATACCCAGTAATCTTCGGGCGCGTTTGCGGGCCTTCTCAACGTTCCAAGGCGAGCCATGTTTGCCGATGGTGTACCAGCGCTGGCGGCCATTGAAGCGGTATTTCAGCACATAGATTTTGCTGCCGCCGGTTCGGACGCGCAGACCAAAGCCGGAAACGTCGGTGTCCCAGATGATGAAATCCTTCTCGTCCGGTTTGGCGGTATCGACCGTATTTTTCGTGATCCGTTTGCGTTCCGCCATGCTCGATTTCTCCGATCGCGATTGCTGGAAACCGCTGGCAACCAACGCTGGCAACCACCCGGCAACCACTTTGTAGTGTAATCGGGCGTATTCGTGTCGGCAAGTGTCGTTGTATTCAATCGATTTTTGGCAGTTCTGTCGGCAATTGACGGTTGTGGTCGTTCAAAACTGCTGTCTTGACATGGCAGAGGTCACAAGTTCAGATCTTGTCGGACCCACCATTCTTTTCAAAGGGTTAGCAGGGTAGTCCGAGTGAGCGGCTCGCTTGATTGACGAGGTTTGCTCGACTGGACGCGACGTCGGCAATTTCATTCGATGCCCAGGGCGGCGCCGTCTCCGAACGGTTGTTAACGAATAATTAGTGATGGATTGGCTTGACCTTCCAGTGACTGGAAGGGTCATATAGGGGGCATGCGATATGAAAGATTTTCAAAATGGCGATAGCCGACGCGGCGGAAAACGTCGCGGTCGATCCGGTTTGCGGGATGGATGTCGATGTCTTGGCCGGACGGCCGACCGTCAAACATGACGGGAGGGTTTATCACTTCTGTGCTCAGCGTTGCGCCGATCGTTTCGCCGAGGCGCCGGACAAGTTTCTGTCCCAACCGCCGGGAACCGTAATCAGGTTCGAACGTCAATCCGCGGACCCTCGTGGCGGTTACATCTGTCCCATGTGTCCGGAGGTCTGGAGCCCGGAACCCGCGGCTTGCCCCGAATGCGGCATGGCTTTGGAACCGGCGGATCCGGCCAGCGAAATTGATGGCGGCGAATTGAACGACATGCGCCGGCGATTTTGGCTGGCGACGTTGTTCGCCTTGCCACTGTTTTTACTGTCCATGGGGGAAATGGTGCCGGGGCTCGCGCAATTCGGGGGCGCTTGGGCACCATGGGTCCAAATGGTCTTAGCGGTACCCGTGGTCTTGTGGGCCGGTTGGCCGTTCATGCAGCGCGGCTGGCGCTCGCTGGTAAGCCGCAAGCTGAACATGTTCACCCTGATCATGATGGGTGTTGGGGCCGCATTTCTTTACAGCGTCGTCGCCGTGTTCGTCCCCGACATCTTTCCGGCGGGCTTCCGCGATGCGGCTGGGCGCGTACCGGTCTATTTCGAGGCCGCCGCTGTTATCGTGACACTGGTCCTGCTTGGCCAGGTTCTCGAATTGAAAGCGCGGGCCAGGACCGGCGAAGCGTTGAAGGCCTTGCTCGATCTGGCGCCGCCGATCGCCCGGCGAATGCGTGCGGACGGCGGGGAAGAGGAAATCGAAGTCGCTCAATTGACGGTTGGCGATCTGCTGCGGGTCCGCCCTGGCGAGAGCGTTCCCGTCGACGGTGTCGTGACGGAGGGCCGAAGCACTGTCGACGAATCCATGTTGACCGGTGAAGCTGTCCCGGTAGAAAAGGCGAGCGGCGATACGGTGTTCGGCGGGACCGTCAATGGCACCGGCGGGTTCGTCATGGCGGCGCGCCAGGTCGGGTCGGATACCGTATTGGCCCGGATCGTCCAACTTGTAGCCGAAGCACAGCGGAGCCGGGCGCCGATCCAACGTCTTGCCGACACCGTCGCAAGCTACTTTGTCCCGCTCGTTCTTGCGACGGCGGCATTGGCCTTCGTTGCTTGGTCTCTCTTCGGGCCCGCGCCGGTCTTTAGTCATGCGTTGCTGGCGGCGGTCTCTGTCCTGATCATCGCTTGCCCTTGCGCCTTGGGGCTGGCGACACCGATGTCGATCATGGTCGGGACCGGTCGCGGCGCCCAGGCCGGCGTGTTGATCAAATCGGCCGAGGCATTGGAACGCTTCGAAACGGTCGACACTTTGGTGTTCGACAAGACCGGGACCTTGACCGAGGGCAAGCCGTCACTGACGGGTATTCACCTGGGGCCGGCTTGGGAGGAAAACGAGGTATTGCGCCTGGCCGCAAGCCTCGAGCAAGGCAGCGAACATCCGCTCGCCAAGGCGGTCCTCGACGCGGCAGCGGAACGGCGCTTGGCGCTCGAAACCGTGACCGAGTTCGACGCGGTTGTCGGCGAGGGCGTAAGCGGTTGCCTAGACGGTCGCTCGCTCCTGCTCGGCAATCGGACGTCGATGGATCGGCACGGCGTCGACGTCACCGGTTTTTCGGCGGATGAAGTGCGGCGGGACGGGGCGACGGTGATGTTTCTGGCTATCGACGGGCAAGCCGCCGGCATGATCGCGGTAGCTGATCGCTTGAAGGAAACGACGCCGCAGGTGATTGAAGCGCTGCATCGGGCCGGATTGCATTTGGTCATGTTGACTGGCGATAACGCGACGACGGCGCAGGCCGTGGCACATGATCTGAAAATCGACGACATTGTTGCGGACGTATCGCCGGCGCGGAAAGCCGCGGTCATACGCGACCTACAAGCCAAGGGCCGGGTCGTGGCAATGGCCGGCGACGGCATTAATGACGCGCCAGCGCTAGCGCAGGCGGACATCGGCATCGCTATGGGCACCGGTACGGATGTGGCCATCGAAAGCGCCGGCGTCACTTTGGTGAAGGGCGACCTGAACGGCATCTTGCGCGCCCGCCGATTGAGCCAGGCGACCATGCGTAACATTCGCCAGAACCTGTTCTTCGCCTTTGCTTATAACGCCGTCGGCGTGCCGGTGGCGGCCGGGCTGCTATACCCGATCGCCGGCATGTTGCTTAGTCCCATGATCGCGGCCGTGGCGATGAGTTTGAGTTCCGTTTCCGTGATCGCCAACGCGTTGCGTCTCAAAACCATCGAACTGGAGAACCGCCCATGAACATCGGCGAGGCCTCGAAAGCGACGGGATTGCCGCCGAAAACCATTCGGTATTATGAGGATATCGAGTTGGTTGTTGCCGGCCGCCTGGCCAACGGCTACCGGACTTATAGCGATGTCGACGTCCACAAACTCCGCTTTCTGCACCGGGCCCGAGATCTGGGATTCTCCATCGAGAACTGCCGGGCTTTACTGTCGCTCTACGAGGACAAGAACCGTAGTAGCGGTGAAGTGAAGCGGATCGCGCTGAACCATATCGGCGAAATCGAGCGGAAAATCGTCGAATTGAACGCGCTCCACGAAACCTTGAGTCATTTGATCGACCACTGTGCCGGCGACGATCGGCCGGACTGCCCGATCATCGATGATTTGTCCGGAGAAGCCGACACCCGTTAGACTGTTCGCGGAGATATCAGTGAAAGGAACGGGGCATGGCCATTACACATTTTTCGAACGTCGACTGGATTGTCGCTTGGGACAGACAGCGGGGCAGCCATGCATATCTGCGTGGCGGCGACCTGGCCTTCGACGGCAACGCCATCATCCATGTCGGCGGTGCATATGACGGACCGGCCGATCGGGTGATCGACGGCACCGGGCTCTGCCTGATCCCCGGCCTGGTCGACGTTCACGCCCATCCATCCAGCGAGGTTTTTTACCGTGGTATCCGGGAGGATCACAGCGTGCCGGAACATTACATGTCCGGCCTCTTCGAGCGGTCTTGCGCGTTTCCTGTCGATCCGGGCGATCTGCCGATCGGCGCCGAGGTCGCTTACGCGGATTTGATGTTGAGCGGTGTCACCACTTTAGTGGATATCGTCTTTCCCTATCCCGGTTGGGTCGAGATGATGGCGAAAAGCGGTCTGCGGCTCTACGCCGCGCCAGGGTTCAACACCGCCCGCTGGTATCGCGACAACGCGCATGAATTGAAATATGCCGAGGATGTGGCGGCCGGGCGCGCGCAGTTCGACGCGGCCCTAAATCTGATCGACGACGTGGCCGCCCATCCCAGCGGTCGACTGTCCGGCGTCGTCTCGCCTTTTCAGATCGATAACAACAATGCCGACATTTTGGTCGACAGTCATGCCGCCGCGAAGGAGCGCGGTTTATGCTGGACCGTGCATGCCGGACAAGCCGTACTCGAGCATCAGGTCATGGTCCAGCGGCACGGTATGACGCCGATCCAATATCTCGATAAGTTGGGCTTGCTGGGTCCCGGCACGATCGTTGGCCATGCCATCACCGTCGACCATCATTCCTGGATCAACTGGCATTCCGACGACGATCTGCGCCTGCTGGGTGAGAGCGGTACGGCGGTCGCCCATTGTCCGACACCGTTTATGCGCTATGGCACTATTCTCGAGGACTTCGGGCGCTATCGGGATGCCGGCGTGGTGATGGCGATCGGCACCGATACCATCCCGCATAATATGTTGGAGGATCTTCGTTACGCGGCCGTTCTGGCCCGTGTGGCGAGCCGGGACGGACGGGTTGGCAGCACGGCGGACGTCTTTCACGCCGGCACGGCGGGCGGGGCCGCGGCGTTGATGCGTGATGACATCGGCCGCTTGGACGTGGGTGCGAAGGCCGATGTTGTCGTTCTCGATTGCCGGCATCCGACGATGCTGCCGGTTCGCGATCCGTTGGCCAGTTTAATTCATTCCGCCGCGGAACGGGCGGTCAAGGATGTGTTCATCGATGGCGAGCAAGTGGTACGCGATCGTCAAGTCTTGACCCTCGACCGCGACGGCGCGGCGGCGCAACTGGCCGCCTGCCAGTCGCGCATGGAAGCGAAGGTGCCGGCGACCGATTATCTCGGTCGCACGGCCCTTGAAATCTCGCCTTTAAGTCTGCCGGTCTTAAGCGACTAGCATCCGTTCGCTGGGCGGTTGACCGTCGTCGCTGACCAAATGGCAGGCGACCCGGTGGCTCTCGCCGACTTGCCGCAGCGCCGGTGTCTCCTCGCTGCAGCGCGGCTCGGCGAAGGGGCAGCGGCCGGCGAAGCGGCAGCCGGACGGCGGATCGATCGGGCTTGGCGGATCGCCTTCCAAGCGG
>CBDCGJ010000034.1:0-46858 GCA_965216645.1 Alphaproteobacteria bacterium
GGGCCGGTGGCGGGAATGTTGATCGGGAGCGGACCGGGCTTGCGGTGCTGGGCACGGAACACGCCTTCGGTGACATAGACAGAGCGGCCGTCCGACGTGACGTCCGAGAGATAAACGAAGAAAGCGCAATCCCGCTCGCTGGCCGCGAAGCGCAGTTCGACATAGGGGTGGCCGGTGATTTCCGTGTCTTCCGTCAGCGGCGCGCCGGTATAGCTGAGCATGCGGTCTTCGCGGCCGTCCCAATCGTCGTAGTAAGTCGCGGCGTCGGCAAGGAACAGCCGCTCATACCGGGTATGGGCGCCGGTGCCGCAACCGAAGTCACCCTGATAACTGTCTTCGCCCGACCCGGCCGTCTCGGCAAGGGTACCATCGGCATCGGGATAGAGAGATAGGTCCGTCGCGGGCGGCGGCCAGTTTTCGGCAGCGCGCCAAGCTTCCGCGCCCATGGTGTAATAATGCACCGGCGCCTCGTCGCTCAGGCCGCAATCCCTGCCCATCAAGTGATGGTCGAAGAAGCGCAACACGGCCGCCGCGACGAAGGGTTGCTGCGGCGCATTATTGGGTCGCCAAGGACTGGTCTGGGCCCGTGCGCCGTGATCCCAGGGGCCGAGCATGAGCCGCTTGGCCGGATTGCGGAGCCAGAGATAACGCTGGATCGTTCCGACGGAATAGCCGCCGCCGTCCATCCAGCCGGACACGGAGAAATAGGCGGTGCTGTCGTCGGCCTCCCGATTGGCGTAGTTGTAGGGACTGATCCAAGCGCCGGTATAGTCCGGATTGTCGCTTAGTCCCTGATCGCGGTAGCGCAGTTGTTGCGCGAAATCCTGCATGTCGAAATTGGCGGCATGTTCTTCGATGGCTTGGGCCAATAGTACGCCGTTCGGATCTTCATCCACTGGCGCCGGACCGGCCAGGTCGTCGTCCTTGAAATAGGCATAGTCCGGGATCATGTCCCGCCGATCCTGGTCCAACGCCGTGGCCAGATCGCCATATCCCTTGGTGACGCAGGTCAGCAGCACGCCGCCCGGATAGAGATGGTTGCCCCAGGTATCCCATACGGCAAACAACGGCGCCACCGCCTTAACCGCCGGATGATTGGTCGAAGCCAGGAAGTCGGACGCCGCGCCCGGATAGGAGATGCCGGTGGCGCCGATGGCGCCGGAACACCAGGGCTGGCGCGAGACCCAATCGGCGACGTCGTGATGGTCCAGCCGTTCGACCGGGGAACGGAAGCCGTCCCGCGCGCCGAAGCTGGCGCCGGAGCCGCGTACGTCCACCGCCACCAGGGCGTAGCCCCGCGGCACGAACATATCCCGATAGAATGCGACGGTGGGACAGGCGTCTATCCCATCCCGCGCCCCATCGCGCAGAGCAAAGCGGCGGTAATAGGGCGTCAGCACCATGATCGCCGGATACCGTGCGTCGCTCGCCTCGCGGCCCGGCAGATGCACGTCCACAGCCAGCCGCGTCCCGTCCCGCACCGTCACATATTGAGAGACGATACGCTCGCCCTCGAACGGGACCTCACGGGCGTCTAGATAGGCGTCGGGCGGGACGCGCCAAGTCTCAGTCATTCACCAGTTCTGCCGTGGCACTGCCTTCGATGGAGAGTTGATCGTTCTGATTCTTGGCCCAGATATCGCAGTCGATCAAGTATTTGCCGTCCTCGACCCGCTTATCCGTAACCACGCCGGTGCACCAGAGCGCGTCGCCGACCACATTGTGGCGGCGGATGCGCAGGGCCAGGCGGCGCAGGAACGCATCGTCGCCGATCCAGTCGGTCATCATCTGACCCATCCAGGAGACCCGCTCCGGCCCGAAGTCATAGGCGCCGGGGGCGCCGACCTTATGGGCGAAGGGCTCGTCCCAATGCACTCGCACGGGCGGCTCCGGCACGTTATTGTCGTTCGGGCTGGCCAGCTTGGGATGGCGGGCATAGTACTGCCAGGCCATGCGATGATTGCGCACCGCGTAGGTCCCCCAAGCCTGCATGAAAGCGACAGCCGACGTGATGGTGTAGGGGCCCTTCAGCAAGGTCGGAATCTCGTCGCCCACATTGACGTCGCGCCAGAGCAGTTTCTCGGCGCCGCGCGGCGACTCCTGCAGGTAATGCGCCTGGATCTTGGCGATCTCCTCGTCCGTATAGACATGGGGCGTGCGGTCGATGTCGGCTTGGTATTTGGTGCCTTCTTCCCGGGCCGTGTCCCGCTCCGTGCGGAAGCACCAGGAATCCGCCTCCGCCAGCTTGTCGCCGTCCCGGTTGAAGAACTCGGTGGTGTAGATCTGCTGGAAGGCACGGCCGGAGAAGCGGGTGTTATGCTCCACCATGTCCTTCAGTACCGACTGGGTCTGCAGTTTGGTGCCGACCTTGATCGGCTGCAGGAACGTCCAATTGGTGCCGGCATACATGGCATGGACGCTGGGCAGACCCTCGACGGCGCCGGAGACCACATTGTCCGCCGAATAGAGGATCGTCGGCGGCGCCAATTGTGCGCCCCATCGGGTTTTCGGTCCGTAGCTCGGGTCGACCCAAAGCGGATTGTCGTCGCCGATGGCCCAGGCATATTGCCGGGCCGCGTCCGCATTGATTTCCGTATAGAAGGGTGGCGTCACCCGCGTCATCGGCTTGCCGATGCGTTCGCGCAGGGTATCGACCATTTCGTCCGTGATTTTGGCGTAACTCATTTGGGTAGTGTCTCCTCAACAATGTCCTGAATGGCGCCCGGCGTGCGGCTGAACCGCGGCACCGGCGCCGGCTGTGGAATATCTTGATGGTTTACGAAGGTACCGCGGGCCCGGTTCTGGGGATGGTCGGGCGCTTCGCTCAGGCTCAGCACCGGCGCGAAACAGACATCCGTGCCTTCTAACAACGCGCACCATTCGTCGCGGGTTTTCGTCTTGAACAGCTCTTCGAGCCGCGCGCGCCAAAGCGGCCAGCCGACCCGGTCCATGCGTTTCGGTAGGTCGTCCGTCCGCAACCCCAGCCGCGTTATCGCTTCGGCGAAGAACGCCGGCTCGATCGGCGAGAGCGAAACGTATTTGCCGTCCTTGGTTTCGTAGCAGCGGTAGAACGGCGCCCCGCCGTCCAGCAGGTTGGCCTCGCGGTCGTCGCGCCACCAGCCGGCGCCCTTCAGACCGTAGACAAAGCTCATCATTGAGGCGACGCCGTCGACCATGGCGGCGTCCACCACCTGTCCCTTGCCGGAGCGTCCGGCTTCCCACAATGCCGCCATGACACCAAAAGCCAAGAGCAGACCGCCGCCGCCGAAGTCCGCCGTCAGGGCCAGCGGTGCCGGCGGCGGCCGATCCGCCGAGCCCATGGCGTAAAGCGCGCCAGTCAGGGCTAGATAATTCAAATCGTGACCCGCCGCTTGCGCCAGCGGTCCGTCCTGGCCCCAACCGGTGGCGCGGCCGTAAATCAGCTTGGGATTACGCGCCGAACAGACCTCCGGACCAACGCCGAGCCGTTCCGCAACGCCGGGCCGGAAGCCTTCGACGACTACATCCGCTTCTTCGACCAACGACAATAATCGTTCGAGGTCCGCGGCGTCTTTCATATCGAGGCATAATCGATGCCGTCCGCGCAGCAGGGGGTCGACGAAATCCTGCCGCGGCGGATCCGGCCGTTCGATGCGCCAGACCTCGGCGCCGAGATCTGACAATAGCATGCCGCAATAGGGTGCCGGCCCCTTGCCGGCCAGCTCGACCACTTTGAGGCCGCGCAGCGGACCTATGGTCTCACCCGGCATCGCGCCGCGCCTTTTCTTGTTCGCGCAGGATTTTGCGATTCACTTTGCCGGCCGGGGTTTTGGGTAGATTGTCGACGAAGTCGATCTGCCGAGGATATTCGTGGCGTGAGAGTCGTTCTTGGGTGAAACCCTGCAGGTCGCCCGCGAAGCCGTCGTCGCCCTGTCGCTTCGAGACGATGAACGCTTTGACCACCTGGCCGCGTTCCTCATCCGGGACGCCGATGACCGCCGCTTCGTCCACATCCGGATGTTTCAACAGCACGTCCTCGATCTCCACCGCGCCCATAGTCCAACCGGCGGAGATGATGACGTCGTCGGCCCGGCCGCCATGATAGTAGTAGCCGTCAGCGTCGATGGTGCCGAGATCCTTGGTCGGATACCACGCGCCGCGCCGGTTCATCACAATCTCCCCTGTTTGACCCGGCGAGCAGGGTTGCCCCTGGTGGTCGTGCACGGCGAGCTCGATGCCCGGCGGCGGTTTGCCGAGGGAACCGGGTTTGATCTCGAAATCTTCCGCTCCAGGATAGGACACCAGGATGACGCCGACCTCCGTGGTGCCGTAGAAGCTGGCGGGCGCGGTATCGAAGGTTTCTCGCACCCAAGCCTCGGTCTCGCTGTCCATCGGCTCGCCGGTGAAAGACAGCTTCTCGATGGCGAAGTCGAATGCATCCGCGCCGCCGGCCCGGCGTATCATCCGGTAATGGGTTGCTGCGGCCGAAAGATTGGTGATCTTCAAGTCATCGAGGGCCTGCATCAGCCGCACCGGGTCGAACTTGCCGGCATAGCTGGCGCTGGTCACGCCCAGTCCCAACGGCGCGATAGTGCCGTGCCACATGCCATGTCCCCAAGCTGGCGAGGACGGGATCATAAAGCGATCGCCCGGCCGAACGCCGGTGCCATAAAGCGTCGCCATGGTCAGGGTGACGAGCGAGCCGTGGCTGTGCCGCACCGCTTCCGGCAGCTCTCGTGTCGTGCCGGACGTATATTGATAGGCGGCCATATCCCGCGCGGAGGTCTCATGATCGAAGCGACTATCTTCCTCGGCCAGGCGCGCGAACCAGGCGTCGTCGGCGACATCGACGATCAAATCCTCGATACCGGCGGCGATCGGCGCTTTTTCCTCATTCGTGACGAGCAGTTTCGGCGTGCAGTCGTCGATCCGCAGGCGCAGGCCGTCCGGGCCGAACAGGGTGAATAGCGGCACGGCGATGCAGCCGGCCTTCATAGTCCCGAAGATCGCGGCGTAGAAGGCCAAGGACGGCTCCAGCATCACCGCGACCCGGTCTCCCGGCCCCACGCCGCGCCGTCGCAGATAATGGCCGAAGCGGTTCGACCAGTCGCTCAACTCGCCGAAGGTAAAGCGGTCGTAGCCACCCTCGGCCTTGGCGATCTGCATGGCCATGCGGTCTCGGGGATGCCGGTCGAGGCATTCGTGGGCAATGTTGAAATGTTCGCGATCACCGTCATAAAGCGCCCACAGCGCGTCCTTACTAAAGTGGCGATGGGCGTCGGCATAGCTGGTGTAGTCGGTCAGGCGGGGCATGATATGCGTGTTGCGATCTTGTCCGTCGTCGATATCATTGTTGCATATATAGAATGATTATTTTATATTTGCAACAATGATATCAACGACGGAAAACTCTCCGGCTGCCAAGGGTGGCGCGCCGGCGGTGACGCGGGCCTTGGCGATCCTGCGCCTGCTGGGGCGCAGCGACGATGTTCTCGGCGTCAACGCCATCGCCAAGCGTTTGGACCTGGTGCCCAGCACTTGTCTGCATATCCTGCGCGCGCTGGCCGCTGACGGTTTCGTCCGCATGGATCCAGTCAGCAAGGCCTATAGCCTCGATGCCGGTCTGTTGCCGCTCGCTTACCGGCTGATGCGGCAGGACGATTTTAGTCAACGCGCCGGTCCGCTGCTGCAGGAATTAACGACGGAATTTGGCGTCACCACCGTCGGCGTGCGGGTCACCGGCCTGCGCCATATGGTGGTGCTGGCGCTGGCCCAGCCGGAGGCACTGTTTCGTCTGCAGATCGATGTGGGCAGTCATTTTCCGGCGCTGATCAGCGCCACCGGCCGCTGTAACGCCGCTTTCGGCGACTATGATTCGGTCGAGGTCGAGGCGGCGTTCGGGCAACTGATCTGGGATCGCCCGCCGGCCTATGGCGCTTGGCGAAAGCAGGTCGCGGAGACACGGAAGCTCGGCTACAGCATCGATTCCGGCAGCTACATTCAGGGCGTCACCATTGTCGCCGCCCCGGTGTTCGACGGCGACGGCCGTATGAGCCACGGCCTGGCCGCCGTCGGATTAAGCGAACGATTATCGCCGGCCAAGCGCCGCACCCTCGGCAAGGCGTTGCGGCAAGCCGGCTACTCGCTATCCCTCGGCGCGCCCGCCGGCAATGCCGGCATGGTGAGCGGTCGGTAGACCTGAGTAGGCTCGCTGCGCCCGCGCATGGTGACGTCGCCGAGCGGTTCGAAATCGAAGCCGGAGCCGGCGGCATCCGCGGTGCTGCCCGACACCAATAGGGTGGTGCCGAACTCCTTGTTCACGGCCTCAATGCGGGCCGCGGCGTTTACCGTGTCGCCGTAGACGGTATAGCTGCGGCGGCCCTGACTGCCGACGCTGCCGGCGACAACGGGACCGGTATTGATGCCGATCCGGGTGTGTAGTTCCTGACCGCGAAACGTCTCGGTTTCCATGGCCGCCTCGATGGCCAGACCGGCGCGGATCGCCGCCGCCGCATGGTTGGGATCGGCAACCGGGACGTTGAAGCTGGCGATCACAGCGTCGCCGTGGAATTGACCGACCACGCCGCCCTCCGCCGCGACCAACTGTCCCAGGCGGTCGAAATAGTCGTCCAACATGGCCAGCACGTCGGCCGGCGCCATGTTTTCCGACAGAGACGTGAAGCCTTTGATGTCGGTCATCAGGATGGTCGCCTCCACCTCCTGCGGCTCCAGCGCGCCGGCATCGGCGATCAACCGGTCGGCCACCACTTCCGGGACATATTGGCCGAAAACGTCGGCGACCTGGGCTCGCTCCCGTTCCGCCTGGGCCTGGCGGTAGACCACCCGGCGCGCGCGCCAGGCGACGATCGCTAGCAGGCCAGCGACGCTCATCAAAACCAGAGATTCCTGCATCCGGCTGCCGATCCCGAAGAACATCGGGTGTAGGAAGACCTCGAGGAACTGCTCCGCCGTTGGGTTTGTCGGCAGGTCTGTCCAACCCAGAACTTCATTGGTGTTCTGCACCCATACGCTGGCCAGACCCCAGGCGATCACGACGCTGGCACCGGACCATAGTACCAAGCCCGGTGCGTAGGAGAAGGCGGCGCTGGCAACGAACAGGAAGAAGAAGGCGAAGCTGCCGAAGCGGAAACCCAGGGTCACCGGCAAATCCGCCGTGAACGGTGCTGAGAAGACGGCGATGGCGACGACGAGGATGCTGACCTCGATCAACATGAAGAGGTAGAGCTGCCAAGCTTTGACGCCGTATCGTCGCACCGCCCAGATCTGCGCCAGCCCGATCACGGCAAACAACGCGATCAGCCCGACCATGTAATAGACCGTCGGCGGAAATCTCGTGGTGCCGATCCAGGTGCCGATCACCAAAAGCACCCCCAGCCGGCCATATAGCGCCGCACTCAACCCCCGCCGCTGCTCCTCGGCAAAGGCGGCGGCAATCCCGTCGTCTCGTTTGATTTTTGCGTTCATCTGGAAACCATAAGCGGCTCGCAATCGCTTGGCAAAATCGCCGTGCGATATATTGTGCAAACTTACGTGACCGAAGGCGAAGGAGATCACCATGACTGCCGTCACCCCAAATGTCCCGTCTCACGAAAACCTTGCCCCGCTCGCCTCTCGTTTCGTCGACGTTGCGGGATTGCCTTGGACCGCGACGCGCTTTCCCGGCATTGAGGTCAAGGTGTTATTGGAGGAGGCGGAGGGCGGGCTCCTGACCATGCTCCTGCGCATGGCGCCGGGTGCCAAGTTGCCGGATCACGAGCATGTCCGCATCGAACAGACCTATGTGTTGAGCGGCAGCCTGAAATGCCATGAAGGGGAATGCCATGCCGGCGATTTCGTTTGGCGCCCGGCTGGCAGCCGGCATGAAGCCTGGTCGCCGGCCGGCGGCACCATGATCGCCTTCTTCCTGAAGCCGAATGTCTTCTTCGACCAAAACCCCGCCGGCGAAAGCTTCGATCCGAACCAGGGCGGATAAGCGCCGGGTATCGATTTCGCAGCAATTCGCGGTAATCCCTTGACGGTCCTCCCGACCGACGCGTAAGACTTTTGCGAGGTGTGGTTAACGATAATCAAGATGGAGGAGGATTGCAGTGTTTCAGAAATTGATTTTGGCGGTCGCCACGGGTGCGCTGGTTGTCGCGGGCGCGGCGGCGGTCGGTCAGGCGAAGACCCTGAAGGTGCAGGCCAGTTCCAAAGCCGGCGACTGGGCCCATCGCTTCATGACTGACAATTGGGCGCCCAAACTGTCGTCCATGACCGACGGCAAATTGAAAGTCGACGTGCTGCCGACGAAGGCCGTGGTGCCGCATCGCGAGACCATCGATGCCGTGGCCAATGGCATTCTGGACGGCGATCTGAACGCGGTCAGCTACTTCTCCGGCCGTGACCCGGCCTTCGCGGTGATCGGCGATTTGATCGCGGCCTATGACACGGTCGATCAGGTCCGCACCTTCTGCATGCATGGCGGCGGCAAGGAAATCCTGCAGAAGCTTTACGACAAATACACCAAGGGCAAGGTCCATGTGGTCGGCTGCGGTCCCTATGCCAAGGAAGCCTTCGTCTCGACCATTCCGATCAAGACTGTGGCGGACATGAAGGGCGTGAAAGTGCGCTCGCCGGAAGGTCTGGCGGCGGAAGTATTCAAGCGTGCCGGCGCGGCGCCGGTGTCGCTGCCTTTCTCAGAGGTCTATACGGCGCTGGAGAAAGGCGTGATCGATGCCGCCGATGCCTCGGCCCACGTGAACAACAATGCCTCGGGCATGTACAAAGTGGCGAAGTACCCGATCTATCCGGGCATCCACTCCATGGCGGTGCTGCAGTTCATCGTCAACAAGAAGGTCTGGGACGGTCTCGGCAAGGAAGGGCAGACGGCTCTGGAGATCTGGTATGCCGCCGCCTATGACGCCATGCGGCGCGAGGCGGACATGCAGGACCGCGCCATTGCCGCCGAGCAGCGCGCCGGCAAGGACATCACGGTGATCGACTGGTCGAAGGAAGAGCGCGCCAAGTTCCGCGAGATCGCCGTCGGCGCCTGGCACGACTTTGCCGCTAAGTCGCCCCTGGCCAAGGAGGCGCTGGACGCTCATCTGGCCTATATGCGCAGCATCGGCCTGCTGAAATAGTCCCCGTCCGCTGGCCGCTGTCTATGATGGCGGCGCGGCGGAACCGGTGCGTATAACGCGCCGGTAGAGGGGCAGAGGGGCCCGGAGAGGGTATGTCTGGCTTCACCGAAACCATGGTCGGCGCGCCCAAAGGGGCGGCGTTCGACCGCTCCGTCGATCATTTCAGCCGCTTTCTGGGATTGGCGGTCGGCAATCTCTATCTGCTGGCGGCGGTCTGCACCCTGTGGGAAGTGATCGCGCGCTATGTCTTCAACAGCCCGACCCAATGGGCGTTCGAGGTGGTGATGGTGCTCTGCGCCTGTGCCTGGATGCTGTCGGCGGGTTTCGTCACGCTGAAGAAGCGCCATATCGGTATCACCGTCTTCTACCTGATGGCGTCGGACCGGGCGCGCTGGTGGCTCGACCTGTTCGCCATGGTGGTCGGCGTCTTCGCCCTGTACATGCTGGTGTCGGACACCCTGATCCGCGCCCTCGAAAGCATCGATCTGGTGGAGCGGGGCGGCACCGCCTGGAACTCGCCTCTGCCCATGGTGTTGAAGACCGTCCTCGTCGCCGGGCTGTTTCTCTATCTGGTGCAGCTGCTGGTCAATCTTTCCCGCCACTTCCGGGCTCATTACCTGCAAATCGCGGTGCTGGCTCTGTTGGCGCTGATCTGCCTACGCTTGTTGTTGCAACTGCTGGGACATTACGGCGGGGAAGACAGCCTTTGGCATGGCATGGAGAGCGGCATCGCCGAAACCTTCAGCGGCTTCGTCGATCAGTTCCGGGTCGACCGGGACGCAGTGGGCATCGCCACGATTTCGCTCTCCATCGTTGCCGCTCTATTGGTCTTGATGATGACGGGCATGCCGCTCGGTATCGTTACCCTGATCATCTCGGTGGTCTGCGCGCTGATCTTCTACGGCAATACGGGTATGTATCTGGTTTCGACGAACGCCCTCGATTTGCTGGAGAAATATCCCCTGGTCGCGGTGCCGTTCTTCGTGCTGATGGCCTCGATCCTGGAGCGCGCGGGGATCGCCCAGGACCTGTTCGACGCCATGTCGATCTTCGCCGGCGGCCTGCGCGGCGGCGTCGCCCTGCAGACCACCATCGTCGCCGTTATCCTGGCCGCCATGTCCGGCGTCATGGGCGGGGAGATTGTGATGCTGGGCTTGGTGGCATTGCCGCAGATGCTGCGCCTCGGCTATGACCGCAAGCTGACCATCGGCCTGATCTGCGCCTCGGGCGCACTGGCGACCCTGATCCCGCCGTCCATCGTTATGATCGTCTACGGCCTCAGCGCCAATGTCGGCATCGGCGATCTGTTTTCCGCCGGATTCATTCCGGGTCTGATGCTGGCTGCCTTCTACGTCACTTTCGTGCTGGTGCGCTGCAACCTGAACCCGAAACTGGCGCCGACGGCGGCGGAGATCGCGGAAAAAACCGGGCGGGAAGCCAAGCTCGACCGCCATCAGGTCCTCGCCGTCTGCCTCTGTATCCTGCTGATCGTCTGCGTGATGGGTTCGATCTATGGCGGTATCACAAGCGTTACCGAGGCCGCGGCGGTCGGCGTGTTCGGTGCCATCGTCGTCGCCGCTGTGCGTTTCCAGTTCAATTACGCGCTGTTACGGGACTGCCTCGCCAACACCATGTCGGTGGTCGGTACCATTATCTGGCTGATCCTCGGTGCCGTCGCCTTCGTCGGCCTCTACAATCTGATCGGCGGCGCCGATTTCATGCGCGACTTAATCAAGGGGGCCGGCCTTGGACCCCTGGGCACGATCTTCGTGATGATGGCCATCCTGGTCATCCTCGGCACCTTCATGGAATGGATCGCCATCATCTTCATCACCGTGCCCGTCTTCGCGCCGGTGGTCCGGGATCTGGCGCCGGAGCTGGGGATGCAGCCGGAATGGGCGGCGGTCTGGTTCGGCATTCTCTTTGTAATGAATATCCAGATCTATTTCCTCAGCCCGCCCTTCGGCCCGGCCTGCTTCTGGCTCAAATCGGTGGCGCCGAAGGACGTGACCCTGCAGGAAATCTTCATCAGCGTCATCCCCTTCATCGTCCTGCAGATCATCGGCATGTTGCTGGTGATGTTCATCCCGCAGATCGCCTTGTGGATGCCCCAGGCCTTGAGCGGATAGGAGAAATGCGATGCAGCTGATTGAGGAACATAAGGACGATTTCCACGACGACTTCGAAGACGAGGAAGGCCATGACAGCGATGTATATGGTCTCGCCCCCGGACTGGTCGGCGTCGTCTTCGGCCTCGCCTTGATCGCCTTCATGTTCGCCGTGGCCGATGGTTTCGCATAACTAGGATAAGCCGGTGGTACATCGCGACGTATCTGTTATGCTAAATGGAGTTCTTATCAACAACAAAGCGCTGGGAGTCGACAGATGGCCAAACTCAGAAAGTACACGCTGAGCAAGGACAAGGAAAAAGGGGATTGGGTGTTGAAGGAGGACGGCTCCAAACGGGCCACTCGGCGCTTCCCCACCAAAGCCGCGGCCACCGCCGGCGGCGTCATCGAAAAAATCCTCGGCCCCAAGGGCGGCTCCGTTAAGATCCGCAAGGAAGACGGCACCTATCAGGAAGAACGCACCTACCCCAGAGGGCGCGACCCGAAGGGTTCGAAGGGGTAGACTGGTTCGGGTCAGGCGCTGACTGACCCCAAGCTCCGGCTCTCGCGGTTTGTCGCGCAAACCGCTGTCGCCTCGTGTAATGTCGGTGAGTGTGTCGCGCTTTGCGTTGCCGCGCTTTGCGTTGCAAAGCGCTTTGGCGCGCCCGGGAGGATTCGAACCCCCAACCCCCTGATCCGTAGTCAGGTACTCTATCCAATTGAGCTACGGGCGCTGAGCCAGGGGTTACCTAAACGTTTCGGCGCGGCGGCGCAAGGCGGAATGTAAAGAAAAAGGGCGGTGCGCCTGGCACCGCCCTTCGATCGCGTCGTTGCGATATCGCGCGGGGTGTTATTCTTCCCAGCGCAGTTCGGCCACATAGTTGATGAAGGCCGGCCAGTTGTTCCACATGCCGGTCAGTCCCTTGCGGGCGATGCCCAGTTTCGGCAGCTCGAACAGATAGCCGTTGACGGCGTCTTCCGAGAGCTTGCGCTGAGCCTGTTGCAAGTATTTGTACTGATCTGCTTGCGTCGTGGCCGCGTCGGCCTTGGCCATGATCTCCTGGAATTCCTTGCTGTCATATTGGAAATAGTAGTTCGGATTGGCATAGATGCCGATATCCATGGGCTCCACATGGGAGACGATGGTCAGGTCGTACTGCTTGTTTTTGTAGACCTTGTCGAGCCAGACCGCCCATTCGACATTCTCGATCTCGACCTTGATGCCGACCTTGCCGAGCTGGTCGGCAATGACCTCGCCGCCGCGCCGGGCATAGGTCACCGGCGGCAGCTTCAGATTCAGGGTCAGACCGTCGCCGTGACCGGCCTCCTTCAACAGCGCGACCGCTTTGCCGGGGTTGTATTCCGAGTTGCCGGTCAGATCCACATAGGCCGGATGATGCGGCGCGAAATGGGTGCCGATCGGTGTGCCGTAGCCGGAGGAGCCGGCTTCGATCACTTCCTTGCGGTCGATGGCATGAGCAATGGCGCGGCGCACCCGCACGTCGGCCAGGGGCCCGGCCTTATTGTTGGTGGAGAGAATGGTCTCCCCCTCCGTATTGCCCTTGAGACCGGTGAAATCCGGATGCTGGCTCAGATCGGCAAACAGTTCCGGCGCGCTAAGGCCCGGCTGATAGTCGAGATCGCCGGACAGCAATGCCGCCACCTGGGCCGCGGCATCCTTGATGAAGCGGAAGCGGACATCCTTGATCTGCAGCTTGTCGGCGTCGCGATGTCCTTTAAAGAGCGCGAGATCGACGGAATCGCCCTTGGTCCAGCGCACGAACTTGTAGGGGCCCGTGCCGACCGGTTTTGTCTCGTTGTTCTTCGCCGAGTTGGCGTCCAGGATCGCCGCCGTCGCTTGCGCCAGCTGGAAGGTCAGCAGACCGTTCCGCTTCTCTAGCTCGATGACCACCGTGTGGGCGTCGGGCGTGCTGATCTTTGTCATGTTCTGATAGACCTTCTTGCGCTTGTTGCGGCTGTCCTCGGCCGCATTGCGTTGGAAGGTCCATTTCACGTCCTTCGAGGTGAAGGCGGTGCCGTTATGAAACTTTACGCCTTTCAGAAGCTTGAAAGTGTAGGTCTTGCCGTCGTCGGAGACGGTCCAGCTTTCCGCCAACATGGGATGGACGGCGCCGTTATTGTCGAGCCGGGTCAAGGTCTCGAAAATATTGTAGAGCGTGATCTGACTGATCGCCGCGGCCGCGCCCGTGGTCGGGTCCAGACCCGGCGGCTCCAGCCGCATGCCGATGGACACGCTGTCCTTGGCCGCAAGAGCGGTGAACGGGGTGGCCGCGACAATCGCCGCCGCAACCAGTTTTATCAATCGTCGCATGGATTTCCCTCCTCTTCGACGTCACGTGGCCGGTGTGCCGTACACCGACCGATAGCATCTTATGTCGCCTATGTCTTCGGCGGCGTAGACCGCGCGAGCGATCGCGCGCGCGGTACAGTCCGCCGCCAACATCCCAATTTCCGAAACCGTCACGGGCGTCATGTCGGTCGTCCAGGTTCCTGTCGCAACCGAGAATATTGTATCGCCGTCAAACGGCGTATGCACGGGTCTTATGGCCTGGGCCATGCCGTCATGGGCCATCGTGGCGACCCGTTTCGCCGTTGATTTGCTTAAGGTTGCGTTCGTTGCGACGATCGCGAGTGTGGTGTTGGCGCCGAGCGTCGCGTCCGCCAGCGGGCCCGCCGGGGAAAGTCCCCGGTCCGCGCGGCTGGTGTCCGGCCGTCGTCCCCCGAACTCGCCGTCGACTTCGAACGGCCAGGCCCAAAACGCACCGTCATCTCCCATCACCGTGGCGCCAACGCTGTTGACGACAGCCAAGGCGCCGACCCGCAGCCCGTCGTCGCGTTGCACGGAGGCGCTGCCGAGGCCGCCTTTCAGACTGCCCGCCGTCGCGCCGAGACCCGCCCCCACATTGCCGAGTTCGAATTCCGCCTGCGCCGCCGCGGCGGCCTGAGCCCCGAGGTCCGGATAGGGCACACCGTCCATGATCTCGTGCCCACCTCCTGCCGTCAGGTCGAAGATGCCGGCGCCCGGCACGATCGGCATGCGGAACGGCGGCACCGCGAAGCCGCGGCCGCGCGCCCGCAGCCATTTCACGACCCCGTTGCCGGCGCCCAGGCCGTAGACGGACCCGCCGGACAAAACGATCGCGTCGACATGCTCGACGCGATTTTCCGGACGCAGTAACTCCGTGTCCCGGGACGCCGGTGCGCCGCCGCGAACATCGATGGAGGCGATCGCCTCCGGCTCGAATATAACCACCGTGACGCCGCTGACGGCGCTTGGCCATTCGGCGTTGCCGACCAGGACCCCGTCCACGTCGGTGATCAGGTTGCGCGGGCCGGGCCGGACGGTCATGACGCAGTCTCCGCGATGATGAAGATGCGGCGGAATGGGAACAGCGTGGCGCCGTCCGCCGCCTTCGGATAGGCCTCTAGAATACGCGCGCGATAATCGTCCTCGAAGGCTTGCCGCGCCGCGTCGTCCGGCAGGGCCGCCAGGAAGGGTCGCAGCGCCGTGCCACGTGTCCAATCGGCCACCGGATTGTCACCGCGCATGACCTGTAGATATTCCGTGTCCCAAATCCGTAGTCGATCGGTCAGCGGTGCGAAGATGTCGTAATAATCGGCGGGCGTCGCGACCTGATTATGCTGTTGTTGCGGCTCCAACACCGCGCGGTGCGGGCTAGCCGCGACCGCGTCGGCAATGCAGGTATGGGATGGCGCCATGTGGTTGCGCGGCATTTGGATCGCCAAGGTGCCGCCGGGCGCCAGCGTCTCGAACAGCCGCGGGAACAGCGTGTCATGATCGCCCAGCCATTGCAGCGCCGCGTTTGTGAAGATGACGTCCGGGGGCGTTTCCGGCCGCCAATCGGCGATATCGCCGGCAACAAAGCGATGTTCCGGCGCCGCCTGCCGCGCCTTGGTCAACATCTCTTCCGAATTGTCGACGCCGATGATCTTCGCTTCGGGCCAACGGCCGGTCAGGAGAGGGGTCAGATTGCCCGGGCCGCAACCTAGATCGTAGACCCGCGTCGGCGACCGGGCGGCGATGGCCTGCAACAACTCCATTCCGGGACGTAGCCGGAGGTCGCCGAATTTCAGATAGGTTGCCGGATCCCATTGCATGCTACTTGCCGTTTCCTTTGCTCGATCTGCCGTTGTCACTCCGATCCGGTAGGGAAATCCGGAAGCGCGTGCCGGCCGGGCCGGTCTTTTCGAGGGTGATGTCGCCGCCATGGCCACGCACCAGCTCGCGGGCGATCGCCAGGCCGAGGCCGGTGCCGCCGGCGCGTGCCGAACCGGCAAAGGGTTCGAACAGGTTCTCCAACGCCTTTTCCGGTAAACCGGGGCCATTGTCGCTGATCACGATTTGGGTGCCGCTGATATCGTGCCGCCCTTCGACGGCGATTTCGCCGGGCCCATTGAGGGCTTCCATGGCGTTGCGTAGCATGTTCAACAGAACCCGAAACAGCTGATCACGGTCGGCGAAGACCGGTTGTTTCGTGGCGATGCGGGCGACGAACTCGATATCGCCATCCGCACCGTCCCCGCTCAGGCCGAGAGAGATCGCCACGTCGTCCACCAGCTCGGCCAGATCGAAGTTCCGCCGTTGCGGCGGTTGCTCGTCGGCGCGGCCGAAGCTGAGCGTGCGCTGACATAGTTCGATGGCCCGGTCGATCGATTCGACGAGGCGCGGCGCGACCCGTTGGACCTGCGGGTCGAGACTGCCGCCGAGCCGGTCGGACACCAATTGCGCCGTTGCCAGAATATTGCGCAGGTCGTGACTGACTTTGCTGACCGCGGCGCCGAGCGCGGCAAGATGCGCCTTCTGCTGCAACGCCGAGCGCAATTCGCCTTGCATCCGGCCCAGCTCCGCCTCCGCCGCGCCGATTTCGTCGCCGCGTTGGCTTTCCGGCATGATGCTTCTTTCATCCTCCGGCGCTTTTCGGAAGCGGGTCATGCTGGCGATCAAACGCTGCATCGGCCGCACCATCAGCACATGCAGCGCCAGATAGACCAAGCCGGCGGTGATCACCGAGATGATAACCGAGAGCTGCAGGATATTGATCGAATAGGCGAACATGGCCTCGCGCATCGGCCGCTCGTCCATGATCACTTCCGTGTAACTGCCGCTCTTGTCGCCCGGCAAGGCGTCGGCGACCCGGACCACCCGGCCCGGTGTCGCCAAGGTGGCGAAGGCGTCGACGATCAACATCGTGGCGCCGGCGTCGCGCAGATCGTAGCTGGCGTCGACCTCGGTCGGCATGCTCAGACTCAACATCAGGCTGCGGCGGTCCGGCCGCTTGACGGTAACGCCAAGCAGGCCCGCGCTGTCCAACAATTCCTTGGCCAATTCCTTGGAGACCATATGGTCGGTCGTTGCCTTGAGCGCCAGCGAGGCGATTTGCGCGGCGGCGATCCGTTCCTTCAGATAGACTTGGCGGAAGCGGGCGATCGACGGCACGTAGATCAGCACCTCGCTGATCATAACGAAAATGATCGTCCAAGACCAGCAAGCGCGCCGAGAGCCCGCGCAGGGATGACAACTTGCCGCGTTCGCGTGATTCCATGGTTATTTGATAGACCAATTCGACGGACGGGTCATGAAATTAGAACGATTTCCGGTCCAGCAAATTTCGGATATTACTTTTTATCAAGAAGCTCTAATATTCAAGTAACGACAACAAAAGATCGGTGGCATCTCATGCACGTTTGGGTGAAAGGTCTACTTTGCGCGTTCCTATTCTGGCCGCAGGTGCTGATGGCGGAAACCTTGCTGGAACGCGGCACCTATCTGATGAACGGGATCGTCGCTTGCGGTAATTGCCACACGCCGCAAACGCCGACCGGGCCCGTGCCGGGGATGGAATTGGCCGGGCAGTTCCTGATCGAGGAGGAAGGCCTGTTCAAGGCTTACGCGCCCAATATCACGCCCGATCAGGAAACCGGAATCGGCAAATGGACCGATGCTCAGATCAGAACCGCGATCCGGGAGGGCAAGCGGCCGGACGGTTCGATTATCGGTCCGCCTATGCCGATCGGCCTTTACCGCGGGCTCTCCGACCGGGATGTCGACGCCCTCATCGCTTATCTGCGCGCGGTCAAGCCAGTGCGAAATGTGGTTGAGAAGACGATCTACAAGATCCCCCTGCCGCCATCCTACGGCCCGCCGGTCAGCGGCGTGGCGGACGTGCCGCGGGACGACAAGATCGCCTATGGCGCCTATCTGGCGGGCCCCGCCGGTCATTGCACCGAATGCCACACGCCCATGATCAAGGGGCGTCCGGATTTCGAGAACCAGCTGGGTGCCGGCGGCTTTGCCTTCCATGGGCCCTGGGGTGTCTCTGTCTCCGCCAATATCACGCCGCATGGCGACGGCATCAAGAACTACAGCGACTCCGACTTGGCGACAGTGATCCGCACGGGCGTCCGTCCGGACGGCAGCCGCCTGTTGCCGCCAATGGGTGTCTACTACTACGCCAACATAAACGATGCCGATATGGCAGCCTTGATCGCCTATCTGCGGCAATTGCCAGCAAAACCGTCTCCATAGCCGAGCGGTGGACTCTCATTTCCGAAAACCGGAAAATCCGCTAACATCCCTGCGATTTAGCAATTTCGAAGGCAATGGATTTGAGCGACTATCCTCATATGATCAACGCCTATCGGCTGGACGGCGAAGGCGGCGGCGAGCGCTTGGACTGGGAGGCCGCATCGGCATGGCGGCCGGGCGACGGGCCGATTTGGATCCATCTTGATCGCGGCGAAGCATTGACGGAAACCTGGCTGCGGGAGGATAGCGGCCTGAATACGTTTGTCGTCGACGGTCTGATGGCGAATGAGACCCGGCCGCGCTGCGAATGGTTCGACGACGGCGTGCTGGTCATCCTGCGCGGCGTCAACCTGAATCCCGGCGCGGAGCCCGAGGACATGGTCTCCGTCCGTCTTTGGCTCGATCAGGAACGGGTGATCTCGACCCGCAAGCGCAAATTGATGGCGGTCGACGATATCCGGGAGCAGCTGAACGCGGACCGCGGACCCATTTCCACCGCACATCTGGTGGCGCGTCTAGCGGCGCAATTGACCGATCGCATGGGCCCGGCGGTGCAAGAGCTATCGGAGGAGGTAGCCGATCTGGAGGACGACCTGATCGGTTCCGCCAGCGACATGCATCAGGAGATCGACGAGTTCCGCCACAGTCTAGTCGATATCCGCCGGGCGGCCATTTCGCTCAGCCGATATGTCGCACCCCAGCGGGAGGCCTTGAGCCAGTTGTCGCAATCGGACGAGCCCTGGTTGGACAAGCGCGTGCGCGGCCGGTTCCGGGAAACCCTGGACCGGGTCACCCGCCTGACCGAGGACCTGGACTCGGTGCGGGAGCGAGCCACGGTGGTGCAGGACGAACTGATGAGCTGGCAATCCCAGCGCATGGAGCGGACCATGTATATCCTCACCCTGGTCGCCTCCGTGATGCTGCCGCTCGGCTTCATCACCGGCCTGCTGGGGATCAATGTCGGCGGCATGCCGGGGGTCGAGGCGGGCGAAGCCTTCTGGATCGTTTGCGGCGCCCTTGCGGTGCTCATGGTCGCTGAGTTTTTGGCTGCTGAAGAAGTTCCGCCTGCTTTAGCGGAGAGCGCCGATTCTCTCTAACATAGCTGACCCACACTATCAGGCTGCTGAAGAAACCCAATCGAACAATAAACTCGTCATCATCTCTTTTCTGCAGTTCCCATTCTCGTTATCCTAGAATCGCCGTAGGCGATATCCGGGGTCGTCCAAGCACCGGGCCTGTGGCGATCCCGGCGCTCCGCTCCGGCCGGGATGACGAAATGGGCGTGTCATCCCGGACAAGCGTAGCGCGATCCGGGATCTTGAGCAGAATGCAGCAAGCTGTCGAAAACGACGCTCTATCCTGCCTGAGATACCGGATAACGGCTTCGCCGTTTCCGGCATGACATTGAAAGAAATTGGGCCGGTGTCGACTTATTCAGCAGCCTGCTAACCGTGTTTGGCCTGCTGGTCGAAGAAAGATGCTGTCGTCGGCAATTGCGGGCGTTCGATATCGAAATCGATCGAACGGATCCGATTGGTGCGTTCGCCGCGTACCAGAATACCTTCATATTTGGTCGGCATGGGATTGGGCGAGCAGGGCACCGCGTCCTCCGCCGAATAGACGCAAATGAACAGATTGCGCGGCGCGGTCGAACGATTCGGGGCGGAGCCGTGGAGGAGCCGGGTATGCATCAGGCACACCGCACCCGCCGGTCCGGTGCAGGTCACGGCCTGAGCCTGGCATTCCTCGGCGATTTGGTCGTCGATGGCGCCGGTGAAGACCCCGTCATGCCACAATCCATGGATAGGTCCGCGATGGGACCCGGGCAGGACTTCGAGCGGACCATTGTCCGCCGTCACTTCATCCACCATCAACAGGGCGGTCACCACATCGTCGTTGGTGTGGGGCGTGAAGGGAAAGTCCTGATGCCACTTCACCGCGGTATGGCCGCCCGGCAACTTGGCATTGATCTTGGAGTGATGGAACTTCACGTTCGGGCCGATCAGGTCGGCGACGCAGTCGGTCATGCGGCTTTCGGCCATGGCCTTGTAATGGGCTTTCGACACTTCGACAGGAGCATTGACCCGGCGCAGGGCTGGCTTGTCGGCGCTATGACCCGGTTCCAGATCGAAACGCGGGCGGCCGTCTTCCGTATCGCCGTAGGGTTCTTTGTGCGTGCGGCTTTCCGCGACCCAAGCCGCGAAATCCGCTTGTAAATTCGCCAACAGTTCGCCGTCGACGGCGTTTTCGACAACTAAGTATCCGTCCCGCCAAAATTGCTCGCGCTGCGTCTCGCTCAAAGCCGTCATGTCGAAATCCCCAAAAAGAATATGGGTGATTAATACTCGGCTCAGCCCAGCTTGGCCAGCCAGCGGACGATCATGCGCGTGCGATCGCTAAACAGACGCGGGGTATAGTAGCTGCCGGCGGCCCTCTTGCCGGCTTCCGACAGCGTCGGATAGGGGGCGATGACAGAGGCCATCTTGGAGATCTTGATCTTGTTTTGAATAGCCATCACCCAGGGCAGGATCAGTTCGCCGGCATGGCGGCCGACGACCGTGGCGCCCAGAACCCGACCCTTGCGATCGACGACGATCTTGGCGAAGCCTTCCGTGGCGCGTTCGGCCTGGGCGCGATCGTTTTCGGCGAAGGGCCAGCGCAGCACCTCGATTTTGTCATGACGCTCCTTGGCCTGAGCGTCGGTCAGGCCGACATGGGCGAGCTCAGGATCGGTATAGGTAACCCAGGGAACCGAGGTCGTGTTCGCCTTCGCCGGGAAGCGGAACAGCGCGTTGGTGATCACACACGCCGGCATGGCTACCGGCGACATGGGTGAATTGCAGGCCGCCCGTAACGTCGCCGATGGCAAAGATTTTCTTGTTGCTGGTCCGCAAGCGGGCGTCGACGGCGATGCCGCGGGGGGAATATTCGACCCCGGCAGCCTCCAATCCCAAGCCATCCACATTGGCCTTGCGGCCGGTGGCGATAAGTAGATGACTGCCCGTGATCTCCACTTGCTTTTCCGATGCGTCTTGCGCGACGACGGTCACGCCGGGCTTGATCTCGACCACCCGATGCTGTTCGAGGATCTCGATGCCTTCGCGCCGCAGGGCTTGGCGGACCAGAGCGGCGGCTTCCTGGTCGTCTTTGGGCAGGATCGAGAACATCTCGACCACCGTGACCCGGCTGCCGAGCCGGCGATGGGCCTGCGCCATCTCAAGGCCGATCGGGCCGCCGCCAATGACGATCAGATGGTCCGGCCGCTCGCGGTTCTCAAAGATGCTTTCGTTAGTCAGATAATCGACCTGATCCAGTCCCGGAATCGGCGGCACCATGGCGGAGGAGCCGGTGGCGATGACGAAGCGTCGGGCCGTGATCTCCCGATCACCGACGCGGACCCGGTCCGGTCCGGTGAAGACCGCCGCGCCCTTGATGACGTCGACGCCGAGGCCGCGAAAGCGTTCCACCGAATCCTGCGGCGCGATCGCGGCGATGACGCCGGCGACATGATCTTGCACTTTGGCGAAATCGACCACCGGTTCCACCGCGCGAACGCCGAAGGGGGCGCTTTGCCGTTGCGCCTCGGCCGCGTGACCCGCGGCGAGCAGTGCTTTCGAAGGGACGCAGCCATAGTTCAGGCAGTCGCCGCCCATTTTCGCCCGCTCGATCAGAACGGACTTGGCGTGCAGCTGACTGGCGCCGGCGGCCACGGACAGGCCGCCCGAGCCGGCGCCGATCACGCAAATGTCGACATGATCCGTCAATCGACCGTCAACGTCCCTTGATATGGCGGTAGACCACCGGCACCAGCGCCAGTACTCCAATACCGATCAGAGGCAACAGAATCTCCGGCGCCAGTATGACCTCGAAGCCGGGTTCCCGGCCCTCGGCCAGAAGCCGGCCCAATCCGTTGCCGACGCCGGCGAAGATGAAGGTGGCCGGCATGATGCCCAAAAACGTCGCCGTTACGTAAGTGCCGAGTTTTACGCCGAGGAAGGCCGGCACCAGATTGACCAGGAAGAAGGGGAAGAGCGGGATCAATCGTAGGAACAGCAGGTAATTGAAAGCGTCGCGCTGGAATCCTTCGGCCATGCGCTGAATGGCGCCACCGGCCCGGGCACGCAACACATCGCCGAGTGCGGTTTTAGCGGCAAGGTAAATGGCGGTGGCACCGATCGTGGCGCCGACCAAGGCCGCGCCACCGCCCAGCCAAGTGCCGAACAGATAGCCGCCCAGAAAAGTCATGATCAAACCGCCGGGCAGGGAGCAGGCGGCCATCACCGCATAACAGAGGACATAGATCGCGACGGCCAGAACCAAATGATCTTTCACATAACCGCGTAGGGCCGCGTCATGCTCCTTGATCGCGGCGAAGTTCACGTATCGATCGAGATCAAAGATGAAGTAAGCGGCGACCAGTGCCGCCAACGCCGCCAGTGGCCAAAGACGATACCAAGACCAACTGCCCGCTTCTTCAGAGCGCTCGCCGACATCGTTCGTCTTTTTTTGCATCGATATGGTCACGGTCAGCCGTTCTGCCTCGAATGTTATCTGACTAGCCATTGGCGGCCAGTGTCAACTAGTTAGTTCCGCGCGTCGACTTTGCACAGTATTACTTTCTCTCATTCCATAAACAATTGGTGAAATCGCCGTGACAGATAGCATACGGGCGGGGTTAAACTAGGAATCGTAAATAATCGGATGGGTGAGGGGAGAAAATGCGCGTCATTTTGGTTGGCTTAGGCATCGGCGGCAGTGCGTTGGCGTTGGCGTTGCAGAAACTGGGTATCGACTATCTCGCCCTGGAACAAGCGCCGGCATTGGGCGAGGTGGGCGCCGGCCTGCAATTGAGCCCGAACGCCGTCCGTGTGCTCGAATATCTGGATCTGGGCGATCGCTTGAAGTCGTTTTGCGTCGAGCCGGGCGCCCATGTGTTCGCCGACGGGATCACTGGCGAGGTATTGCTGCAGACACCGTTGAAGCCCAAGGTCGAAGCCTTTTTCGGCGCGCCTTACTACCACGCCCACCGTGCCGATTTACTGGCCGCGCTGACCGAGCCGATCGACCGGGATCATATTCGGCTGGGCGCGCAGGTCACGGGGATCGAGCATGACCCGGCCGGCGTAGCGGTAACCTTGGCGGACGGCCGGCGGGAAGCCGGCGACGTCTTGATCGGCGCGGACGGGATCCATTCCCTCGTGCGCGAGCAGGTGTTTCGACCGGATCCGCCGCGCGAAACCGGATGCGTCGCTTGGCGTGGTCTGATCCCCGTGTCCTTCGCGAAGGAATTGGGATTGGCCCGCAATTCCCATGTCTTCGTCGGCCCGCATCGCAGCGTGGTGATGTATTACGTCCGTGCCGGCGACCTGTTCAACTGGGTCGGCATCGGCCCCTACAATAGCAATGCGCGGGAAAGCTGGTCCCAGCGCGGTTCCAACGACGCCGCGCTTGCCGAATATACCGGTTGGTCGGAGATGATCCTGAAACTCATCGCCGGGACGGAAAGTCTGTTCATGACGTCGCTACAAGATCGCGAACCGCTCGAAACCTGGGTCGACGGCCGGGTGGCGCTGATGGGTGACGCGGCCCACGCGATGATGCCGTTCCATGCCCAGGGCGCCGGTCAGAGTATCGAAGATGCCTGGGTGCTGGCACGGTGTCTACGGGATGGCGAGGCCGACATACCGGCGGCACTATTGAAATATGAAGACCTACGGCGCGACCGCGCCAATTTGGTTCAGCACCAATCCCGCGGCGCGGAGCATATGTTCCACATGTCCGACCAGGAGGAAATCGCCCACCGCAACGCCCGCTTCGCCAAATTGCAATCCACCGCCCAGGATGGCTTCCCCTCCGGTCAGCGCTGGCTCTACGCCTACGACGCCGAAAAAGCCGTCACCGGCGAAGATTACGAATGGCGGGCGTTGAAGTGGTGATGGCGAGGAATTAAGCAGTAAAACTTCAATGCCGGGTGTAGTTGTTGAATAATGATGGAAAAAGGTTTTCTCGGCAAAATAAGCACGGTATATTCCGGGTGATTTATACTATTTGAATATTAGAAGTTGTTGTTGTTACTTCTTGCATCCGATTTTTAAGCATTGAATATCGAAAGCCTCGATCTTGCCAAGCGAGCCTCCGAAATTAATGGTCCTTGGCGCGTCGCGGGGAGGAACGACAATTTTGTCTGCGGCATTGGGCGCGCATAGTCAAATCGCCTTGTTGGACGAAGATATGACCGGCGCCTTTTCGAAGGTGACGGGCGGCAAGATTGCCGCGGTGAAATTATGCGTCCCGAACCAGATCGAATTGGACCGAAAATGGCATCCGATAATCCTACCGACCTGCTCCCCAAAAACTGGTTCACGTTGAAAGAGAGTTTTCCGTTAAATTAAGGAACGGAGGACTTTATGAGAAAGCGTTTTAGTGAAGAGCAGATTATTGGCATCCTGAAGGAGCAGGAGGCTGGATTTTCGGTTAAGGAGATTACCCGCCGGCACGGTATCGCCGAGCAGACGTTTTATCGTTGGAAGTCGAAGTTCGGCGGCATGGAAGTGTCGGACGCCAAGCGTTTGCGGGAACTGGAGTCGGAGAACGCCAAGTTGAAGCGTTTGCTGGCGGAGGCGATGTTAGACAATGCGGCCCTGAAGGACGTCGTTGCCCGAAAGTGGTAAGGCCAAGCGGAAAGCGAGCGGTTGTCTCGCATCTGGTCTCCGCGCACGCCTTGTCCGAGCGCCGGGCCTGCCGCTTGGCCAATATCCACCCTTCGACCTATCGCTATCGCGGCCGGCGCCGGGATGACGAAGCTCTGCGTACGCGGATCAAGGCGCTGGCCGCGTTGCGCCGGCGTTTCGGTTATCGCCGGATTTATGTTCTGTTGCGTCGAGAGGGTTGGCTTGTGAACCACAAGAAAGTTCATCGCGTCCTATGTCGAGGAAGGCCTGCAAGTACGCCGCCGCAAGCGCAAGCGGATCGCGCGGACGGAACGGTGTCCGATGATCATTCCGACCGCGGTCAATGAGCGTTGGTCGATGGACTTCCAACACGACATGACGGCAACGGGGTCAGCGCTTTCGATGTCTCAACATCGTCGACGACTTCAGCCGCGAGTGCCCGGCGATCGAAGTCGACACCTCGCTGACCGGATCCCGGGTGGTGCGAGTTTTGGATCGATTGAAGGCAACGCGCGGCCTGCCGCTGGAGATCATCCTGGACAATGGTCCCCGAGATGATCTCGAAAGCGCTCGACGCGTGGGCCTACAAGAATAATGTCCGGCTCAACTTCATTGAGCCCGGCAAGCCGAACCAGAATGCTTTCATCGAAAGCTTCAACGGTCGGTTCCGCGACGAATGTCTGAACGAGCACTGGTTCGCCAACCTGGCCGATGCCCGCCGTATCATCAAGGCCTGGCGGCTCGACTACAATCCTGTTTCATAACACCCATCTCTCTATGCTGTTGATTTGAATAGGTTTTGTTGTTCTGGGCATGGTCCTGTGGGGTGGTTTGGTCGTTTTTTGGCTTGTCCCGCGACGCTTTGACCTGCCGATCCTTGCAATTCCGTGCGTTCGAACAGCCACGGGCCATCGGGCAGTGGATGGATGGCGTTGATCCGGCCTGCTTGGGCCGCCAGTCTAAGGGGTCTTTGGCGCGATGCCCAGGAACGCGGCCGCTTTGGTCAGATTGAGCCAAGCTTCCACACCATCGGGGGCGGGGCGGAAGGCTGGAATTTTGCGATGCGAGCGTAGCGAACAGACCCGCTCGCGGGTCCAACGATTACCGTGTCCGGTACGAAGACCGTTGCGATTGAGGATCCCGGCAATCAGATCATCATTGGCAATTAAAGTCAGCTGTGTGATTGCCTCGACAACATCGCCTGGTGTGCTGTTGCGCTGGCCGCGCCGCCGCCGTGGCAGGCGTAGCTCGGTATGGACGCCACCCATCCAATGAATGATCAGCACAATCTCGCCCGAACCGTCTGTTTTTTTGTCGTCAATATCGGCGATGACTTCGTGGATCAGGGTGCGCGTGATACGCTTCTTCAAACGGGCATCGGTTGTCGGCGCCTGCCAAACGGTTTGCAGATTGCCGGCCAAGGTCGCGAAGGTGTCAGGCATGGCGGGCAGGCTTAGAACTTCTGAGGCATCATGGGCATTGATCTTGGCATCAATCTCGCTTTGCCGGATAAGAGCGGCATTCCATCTTGCCTCCAATTCTCCGGCCACCAGCCGGTTGGCCGGGTCCGTGGCATCGTATTGCCGGAAGGCGCGGTCGCTCGCATAGCGCGCCGCTTCCAGATCACGGGCGAGCGCATCGCGGACCTGATCACGCCGGCTCGCCGCTTCAGCTTGCGCTTTGATTGCCGCTTCGATGGCGCCAGGCGCGACCACCGCAAGCAAAACTTCTTCGATAGCGTCATCAACACGCAGGCCGCCAAAGGCGATACAGCGTGGCTCGCCGTTGTCGAGCTGTCCGCGACAACAGGAATAGCGCGGAATATTGTGCTTGGCGCCGGTATAGCGAAGCGACAGTTTGCGCCCGCAACGCCGGCATCGAAGCAATCCGGCAAGCAATGCATCGCCGTGTTTGGCGGCGCCATGGTGCCGGCTTGTTGGAGTATTGTCACTGACCATTTTGCGTATTGCTTCCGCTCGCTCCCAATCAACATAGCCTTCATGCGCTCCAGGCTTTAGCGCCAACCATTCACCACGCGGTATGCGCTGGGCTTTAACGCGCAGGCCCGAGGCGCCGTAACCTGTTACCGCCTTGGTTTTGCCATAGGCGTAGGCGCCACCGTAAACCGGGTTTGCAATCATCCGGTGCAGCGTATGATAACAAGGCCGGCGCCAGATCGTCTCGCCATTCTTCCGTTTTGCCGGTAAATCGATCCCGTGCTCCAAAAACCACAACAGAGCCTGGCGGACACTGCCCAATTCAGCGACTTTGTCGAAAACCAGTTTGATCGCTTCCTGCACCCGGCGGTCAGGGTCTTTCTCCAAGCGGTCGCCGGCTTTTATATAGCCAACCGGGGCGGCAACGATAAGTTCGCCCCGCTTGGCTTTCTCATGGCGCGCGGCAAGTGAGCGCTGGCGTAAAAGGTCAAGTTCATATTCGTTGAGGGAACCCTTCAAACCAAGCAGCAGCCGGTCATTGCTCTGGCGCGGCGCGTAGACCGTCTCCTGGTCGATCAGCACGCAATCCACAACCCGGCACATCTCGATCAATTGCTGCCAGTCCCTGCTGTTGCGGGCAAAGCGGGAGGACTTCGCGAGCCGCCACCGCGCCGACCTTGCCGAGACAGACTTCCGCGACCATGCGCTCGAAACCGGCCCGCTCGGCACTGCCGGAGGCCGAGCGGCCAAGGTCTTCATCGACGGTCTCGATATCCCTCCAACCCAACTGGCCGAGCCGTCCGGCCATGGCATATTGCAGTGCCCTGCTCTCACGATTGTGCAGCACCTGATGAAGCGATGATTGGCGAACATACAGGATAGCTTTGCGCGCCAGATGATGGCGTTGGATCTTCTCAGTCATCATTGACCTCCCCGACGTCCTGTCCTTGTCTTCTCGCTGACACTTGGTCGTGCGCCAGCAACAGGTGCGCCATCAGCCCGGTGAGTGTCTCGCGGGTCTGAAACGGAAGGGCCTGCCAACCCGGCATTGTCATCGGTTCGGCTAGGTTTGAAGGATCGAACAAGTTGAACTGGATGGGCGGCTTGCGATGATGGCGCATGAGTATCTCCCCGAATCTGATCACCAGACATCGAGTCTGCGCTCAAATCAGGGACTGTCGTAGGATTCCGGGGGCCGGCCAGAACACTGTCGCCAACTTCACCCAGCAACGCCTGCAAGGCAGCAAGGGCCGCGACATCAACCTCGGGGTAGTCTCCAGATCGAGCCGCCGAGCACACCGATCGCTCCAACATCCAAAGCGGTACTTCAAGGGGAAGGCAAAATCCGCCACCGCCCAGTCGGCACCGAGCGATCAAACCAAAAGACTTCTCAACAACGCTTGTGATCAAGACGGTCCGGCCATACCAAGGATGATGGCGGTAAAAAACCTCCTGCTCACCTGTAATGTGGGCGTTGGAAAACCCTGTTGTACAACACTCAGCGTCCACACAGCGCGCTCGGCTATCGGACGCCAAACGAATTCGCCTCATCACGGCAGGGGTTAACCCCTGCCGTGATGAGGCAAACCGCCCAGTCGGGCATAAATCAAACGGAAGCACTCTCCGTCAAAGTGAGCGGATAATGGGGGCAGGTCGCTACCGGGCATGTGGTTCGGCACCCTTCGCAAATCAATGTTTATGAGCCGAATACCGAAATCGCCACTATCGATCCGAGATTATTGTCGATATGGAGTGTTGCGGCATGTGGGAATTCTTCGCCATCCTGCGGGCGTTATCCCAGCCATTGTTCGGCGCGAAAACCGGTCTCCGAAAATTGCTAGATATCGATGGCGCAGATGCACAGAAGTGTTTGAGACGATGGTCGAGGATAAGGTGAATCCGGCAGTGCTCATTTCGTTCGAGCGATTGGTCCAGCATCCGGAGGCCACGCTGCGCCAATTGTGCTTGGCGTTGGATATCGAATTCGAGCCGACGATGATGGAAGCGCCATCGCGCAATTCGCGGTACGGCGGGCAACATTTTGATTCGACCAAGGCGGACTATCCGGACGAAGATCATATCTGGACAAGTTTAAACGCTGACGATCGTCTGCGTTATGAGTACTTGCTCGAACAATGCCTCGCGTAATTTCCTACAAGTCCGTTTGAAGTCGCATTTCGGCCGCGACGACTGTTAGCTGATTTTACTCAGGCGCCCTGCGGCCAAATCTCCGGTGCCTTGGTGGCGATGAAGCGGGTCAGGGCGGCGTTGACGGCGACGGGTTTTTCCTGGGCCATCCAATGGCCGGATTGCACCGTTTGCCAGGTCAGGTCACGGCAGTATTTGCGCATGGGATCGGCGAGCTTCGAGTCCACCGTTTCGCAGGTATAGTCATACTCCGCAGCCAGGAACAGCACGGGCATATCGAGATAGCTGTCGTTCAACGCCGTCGCGGCATAGGCCGCGTTGGCCGGATGGTTCATGTAGTAGGAACAGGGCCCGAAGAAGCTGTTTCGGTCCAGCGCGGCGGCATAGGCGCGTAGATCCTGCTCGCTGACCACGGCGTGGTCGATCGGCAGCTCCGGCGCGGCGTCCGCACCACCGAACCAGCCACCGCCAATGCGAACATAAGCCGTGTTCGCCGGCTTGCCCTTGCCGTCTGGATCGCCGCGGCGGAACATGGCCTTGACGCTGTTGTAGCTGTTGGCGCCCAACACCTCGACGGCGCGGTCGAAATTTTCCAGGTAATAGGCTTGATACTCCCACTGCCCGGCCGGGAACTGATCGGCCGGATAGATCTCACGGTCGATTAGCTCCAGCATATTGTCGAGGCCGAGATAGGGGACGCAGAGATTGGCCACGGCGTGGCATGTCTCCGGGTGATGGCTGGCAATATTCCAAACCGTCGGCGCGCCCCAATCATGTCCGACCCAGACGGCCTTGTCCGCGCCCAGATGGGCGAGCAGGCCGAGCATGTCGGCAACCACTCGTTCCTGGGCATAGGCATCGTGGCTGTCATAAACCGAGGAACGGCCATAGCCCCGCATATCCGGCGCCACCGCGCGGAAGCCGAGGCTACCCAATACCGGCAGTTGGTTGCGCCAACTCAACGACAGCTCGGGCCAGCCATGGACGAAAATCACAAGCGGCCCATCCTCTGGCCCGGCAGCAAGATAAAAGGCCTTATGTCCATCCAGGTCGGCGATATGTTCGGTGATCTCGGGCAGGGCCATTTTAGCGGTCCTCCTGCACGAACCGGTCGCGGAGCCGGCGCATGCCGTTCAGCCAGCGGTCGTAATCCGAGGTCTTGCGGCGCATATATTCCAGTACCTGGGGATGGGGCAGGATCAGGAACTCCTCGCGGTCCATGGTTTCGACGACGCTGTCGGCCAGCTCTTCCGGTTCCATCATGCCGTCGATGGCGGCCACTTTGTCCTCGCCGCCCCGGGTCATCGCCGTACGTACCGATTGCGGGCAGAGCACGGAGACGCGCACCCCCTTGTCGCCATATCGGATTGCCAGGGTTTCGGCGAAGGCGACGGCGGCATGCTTGGTCACCGAATAGGTGGCGCTGTCGATCTGGGTCAACAGACCGGCGGCCGACGCGGTGTTGACCAGATAGCCTTCGCCCCGGGCCACCATTTTGTCGACCACGGCGCGGGCGGCATAAACATGGGCCATGACGTGGATGTCCCAGTTGAGCTGCCATTGCTCGTCCGGCGTTTCCTGCCAACCGTGGCGGGCGATGCCGGCGTTGGAGCAAAACACGTCGACGTCGCCATAGGCATCCTCCGCGGCGCGCACCAGGTTCTGGATATCCGCTTCATGGGCGACATTGCAGACAACCGCCTGGCCGCCGACCTCCGCCGCGACCTCCTTCAACGGTTCTTCCTGGACATCGCCCAGCGTGATTCCCCGCGCCCCCTCCGCCCTAAACCGCCGCGCCAACGCCGCCCCAATGCCGCTGGCCCCGCCGGTGATAACGATGTTTTTGTTCGCGAGTTTCATGATGTTTCCCGGCTTCGAATTTATTTAGGAGGGTCGTAATTATCGTAGTATTTACTGTCACTGTAATACAGCAGGTTGCTATCGATCCACAATTGAAGCTCGTCGTTCAGTTGTTTCAACACTTCCTCGTCTGTGTGTTGTCGATTCACTCTTTCTTCCGGGTCATCTACCAAATTGTATAGTTCCAGCCGATCGAATGGAAAGTAGGTTTGCATCAATTTCCAAGGCCATGAGACGATTGCATTTTGTTTGATGACCGCGTTTGTGTGAATGAACGCTGGCCTTCTCTGACCTTCCGCGAGAATGGATTGACCTTGGAAACTTGTTGGAACGGGCATTCCCAATATGTCTGGAATCGTTGCCGTAATGTCCAAATGACTGACAACGTCTTGGTATGTGCCGGACCTACCTTGGAAATTCTTGGGTGGTTTGATGAGCGCGAATGTCCGCATGGCTTCGTCAAAGGCCGGGCCGGAATGATTGCCAAAGCCGTGCTCATGGAAAGCTTCTCCGCTATCTCCGACTATAACCACGAGAGCGTTATCCCAAACGCCCTTCGCTTGAAGGCGTGCCGCAAACTCTGAAAGGATGCGATCGAGATTGACAACAGCGTTGAGGTATCGGTTGCGGACGCGTTCTTTGTGCTCTGCGGGCCATACATAATATACCGTTCGAAAGCCGAGGTCGGCTGGTTGGTAAGGCTCCGTTCCACCTGGCGGAATGACGTATGAGAAATGAGTATTCTGCAGGTTCATTCCCAACATGAATCGCTCGGTGCTCTTCAGATTTTCGATCCAGCGATCGGCAATCTTCAAAGTAACGCTGTCTTCGATCTTACCCGCGGTTGCGACACCTTTGGAGATCAAATCGCTAATGCCAAGTTTGTCGTCTTTGTTCCACCAAGTTTCGCCGTCGAAGTTTTCCGAATGGTAGAAATAGTCAACTTCTCCCTTTACGTTCAGCCAGTTTATCATGCTACCCCATAGCTCGTTTTGCGATGAGATATACGCTGTCTGATAACCGTGTTGTTTCATGACGCTGAACAATGAAACACCCCGGTAAGGCGCGCCGACATGGTACCTTTGTAAATTGAGCGACCGCATCGGGTATCTCGAATACCAAAATGCAACATCCGCGTAATTTGAATGAGAAGCAGTGGCGTAGGCTTTGTCGAAAAAAATTCCGCCGTCTTCGGCTATCGATTTCAAAAACGGAATTGGTGTCGGATCCATTTCGATGAGATCTCGACGTAACGATTCGACTAAAATCACGATAACAGGATGCGTTGACTGTAACTCCTTCGCCGGCGCGTAAGGCTGAACCGGTGTAAAGTTCTTAGCCAATTCGGGATCGAGATAGTGTTCGTCGACAAGCGGATTGAATCTATGCAACGCCATTTTCACCAACGCAGGTCCTGAAACGTTGGCCATTCCGAAAGGCGCGGTTGTCAACATAAAGCCCCCCCCGACAACGACAAATATGGCCAATGCCAGAACGGCGCCACGTAACGTCACCTTATGGGCGGAGCGAATTGTTACTCCGGCAAAACCAAACGTCAAAACCAGCAATACCAAGGCAAGTGTAATAGCTAGGACGGGGCTGGTTTGTAAAAGATGATGCGGGACACGCAAGATATTGTAGGCCAAGAAAATAACAACATCCGGATTTGGCGGGATACCGTTGGAAATATTGAAGGCCCAAGAAGTAAGGCAGAACAATATGAGCACCAATGCACATAGTCCCATAAACACGAGCATAGGTGCGCGGAGGAAAATTGTTGGAAGCCTTGTCGCGGCGATCGCAATCAGAAACAATATCAGGAAAATAGTCGCCCAGCTTAGCGCGACGTAAAGTGCCGCTAACCCCAATCCCCAGCAAAATCCGAGCCCGCAAACATCGTCTCGAAACGTCTGAGAGTAAATAAAGGGTATGGCGAGGTCGACAGTCGGCAACCCAAACAACAACACATAACGCAACTTGTACATTTCAGCCGTCAATCCAGTGGAGAAAGGAAGGCGCGCAATTAGTCGAAGCTAGACCAAGCACCGACGGCATTGCTTGCGCATCTTATATCATGCTGATCCGGTGTTTTGCATCAACAACATATAGCGAAGCGTGCGACCGGCGGCGCATTGGTGAACTTGATCATTCGTTCCTAACCATCCAGGATTATAGAGCATATGCTTGATCTTGCCCCCGTTTCGGCGGACACCTAGGCGGTCAGTTTTTGGGTTTTGATGAACTCGCGCGGAGATTTCATCTTCAACCCGGAATGTGGATGGTTTTCATTGTACAACAGGGTTTTCCAACGCCCACATTACAGGTGAGCAGGAGGTTTTTTACCGCCATCATCCTTGGTATGGCCGGACCGTCTTGATCACAAGCGTTGTTGAGAAGTCTTTTGGTTTGATCGCTCGGTGCCGACTGGGCGGTGGCGGATTTTGCCTTCCCCTTGAAGTACCGCTTTGGATGTTGGAGCGATCGGTGTGCTCGGCGGCTCGATCTGGAGACTACCCCGAGGTTGATGTCGCGGCCCTTGCTGCCTTGCAGGCGTTGCTGGGTGAAGTTGGCGACAGTGTTCTGGCCGGCCCCCGGAATCCCTACGACAGTCCCTGATTTGAGCGCAGACTCGATGTCTGGTGATCAGATTCGGGGAGATACTCATGCGCCATCATCGCAAGCCGCCCATCCAGTTCAACTTGTTCGATCCTTCAAACCTAGCCGAACCGATGACAATGCCGGGTTGGCAGGCCCTTCCGTTTCAGACCCGCGAGACACTCACCGGGCTGATGGCGCACCTGTTGCTGGCGCACGACCAAGTGTCAGCGAGAAGACAAGGACAGGACGTCGGGGAGGTCAATGATGACTGAGAAGATCCAACGCCATCATCTGGCGCGCAAAGCTATCCTGTATGTTCGCCAATCATCGCTTCATCAGGTGCTGCACAATCGTGAGAGCAGGGCACTGCAATATGCCATGGCCGGACGGCTCGGCCAGTTGGGTTGGAGGGATATCGAGACCGTCGATGAAGACCTTGGCCGCTCGGCCTCCGGCAGTGCCGAGCGGGCCGGTTTCGAGCGCATGGTCGCGGAAGTCTGTCTCGGCAAGGTCGGCGCGGTGGCGGCTCGCGAAGTCTCCCGCTTTGCCCGCAACAGCAGGGACTGGCAGCAATTGATCGAGATGTGCCGGGTTGTGGATTGCGTGCTGATCGACCAGGAGACGGTCTACGCGCCGCGCCAGAGCAATGACCGGCTGCTGCTTGGTTTGAAGGGTTCCCTCAACGAATATGAACTTGACCTTTTACGCCAGCGCTCACTTGCCGCGCGCCATGAGAAAGCCAAGCGGGGCGAACTTATCGTTGCCGCCCCGGTTGGCTATATAAAAGCCGGCGACCGCTTGGAGAAAGACCCTGACCGCCGGGTGCAGGAAGCGATCAAACTGGTTTTCGACAAAGTCGCTGAATTGGGCAGTGTCCGCCAGGCTCTGTTGTGGTTTTTGGAGCACGGGATCGATTTACCGGCAAAACGGAAGAATGGCGAGACGATCTGGCGCCGGCCTTGTTATCATACGCTGCACCGGATGATTGCAAACCCGGTTTACGGTGGCGCCTACGCCTATGGCAAAACCAAGGCGGTAACAGGTTACGGCGCCTCGGGCCTGCGCGTTAAAGCCCAGCGCATACCGCGTGGTGAATGGTTGGCGCTAAAGCCTGGAGCGCATGAAGGCTATGTTGATTGGGAGCGAGCGGAAGCAATACGCAAAATGGTCAGTGACAATACTCCAACAAGCCGGCACCATGGCGCCGCCAAACACGGCGATGCATTGCTTGCCGGATTGCTTCGATGCCGGCGTTGCGGGCGCAAACTGTCGCTTCGCTATACCGGCGCCAAGCACAATATTCCGCGCTATTCCTGTTGTCGCGGACAGCTCGACAACGGCGAGCCACGCTGTATCGCCTTTGGCGGCCTGCGTGTTGATGACGCTATCGAAGAAGTTTTGCTTGCGGTGGTCGCGCCTGGCGCCATCGAAGCGGCAATCAAAGCGCAAGCTGAAGCGGCGAGCCGGCGTGATCAGGTCCGCGATGCGCTCGCCCGTGATCTGGAAGCGGCGCGCTATGCGAGCGACCGCGCCTTCCGGCAATACGATGCCACGGACCCGGCCAACCGGCTGGTGGCCGGAGAATTGGAGGCAAGATGGAATGCCGCTCTTATCCGGCAAAGCGAGATTGATGCCAAGATCAATGCCCATGATGCCTCAGAAGTTCTAAGCCTGCCCGCCATGCCTGACACCTTCGCGACCTTGGCCGGCAATCTGCAAACCGTTTGGCAGGCGCCGACAACCGATGCCCGTTTGAAGAAGCGTATCACGCGCACCCTGATCCACGAAGTCATCGCCGATATTGACGACAAAAAAACAGACGGTTCGGGCGAGATTGTGCTGATCATTCATTGGATGGGTGGCGTCCATACCGAGCTACGCCTGCCACGGCGGCGGCGCGGCCAGCGCAACAGCACACCAGGCGATGTTGTCGAGGCAATCACACAGCTGACTTTAATTGCCAATGATGATCTGATTGCCGGGATCCTCAATCGCAACGGTCTTCGTACCGGACACGGTAATCGTTGGACCCGCGAGCGGGTCTGTTCGCTACGCTAGCATCGCAAAATTCCAGCCTTCCGCCCCGCCCCCGATGGTGTGGAAGCTTGGCTCAATCTGACCAAAGCGGCCGCGTTCCTGGGCATCGCGCCAAAGACCCTTAGACTGGCGGCCCAAGCAGGCCGGATCAACGCCATCCATCCACTGCCCGATGGCCCGTGGCTGTTCGAACGCACGGAATTGCAAGGATCGGCAGGTCAAAGCGTCGCGGGACAAGCCAAAAAACGACCAAACCACCCCACAGGACCATGCCCAGAACAACAAAACCTATTCAAATCAACAGCATAGAGAGATGGGTGTTATGAAACAGGATTGTAGTCTTCGATCCATCCGGCGATCAATTTCAAAGCGGTTTCGGCGTCTGGCAGCGGCGTGACGCGGACATAATCCCGCTTCAGTGTGTTTACGAAGGCCTCCGATATGCCGTTTGATTGCGGGCTGGCGACCGGCGTGAAGCAGGGTTTCAGGTTCAACTGGCGGGCAAAGATCTTGGTCTCCCTGGCGGTATAGCAGGAGCCGTTGTCGCTCAGCATTTCGATCGGCGCCGGCGCCCGCAGCGAGGTGAAGCGCTTTTCGACCGCTTCGAGCATCATATCCCGCACGTCGGCGCCGCTGATCCCAGCGCCGACCACACCGCGCCAGGCCATTACCTCGCGGTCATGAGCATCGATAATGAAGGCGCCGCGGACGATCTCGCCGTTCCAGCAGGTGAACTCGAAGCCGTCGGAACACCAGCGCAGGTTCGAGCGCAGGACGACAACCTTGCCATCATGCAGATGTTCCGGGCGGATCCTGTATTTACGGGCCAGCAACAGATTGTTGGCCTTCATGATCCGATAAACCCGCTTGTGATTGACCGGATTTTCGCCGTTTTCCTTGCGTTCCCGGTTCAACAGCGCGGTGATGCGGCGATAGCCATAGGTCGGCCGTTTGTCCACTAGGGCCCGAATGTGCGGCAACAGCGCCCCGTCTTGCGCTTTATAATAGCGCCGCCGGGGCTTCGAGCGACCTTTTAACCGGTCGAGCAGGTTGGAACGCGAGACCCCCAACGTATCGGCAATGGTCTTCATGGGATATCGTCCCCCTTCAGCGAGCGCGCAAGCAAGGTCGGTTTTTTTGCCCGTGATTTCTCAAGCGCTTCCTTCAGGAGCTCGTTCTCCAGGGTCTTGCGGCCCAACTGCCGCTCCAGCTCGCGGATCCGCGCCTCCATCTGGCGCACCGTCTTGTTGCCGGTCACATCGTCGTCGCCCGTCACCGCCACGGTCCCTCCCTCAAGCATCAGTTTGCGCCAACGATACAACAGATTGGGCGGCACGCCATTGCGCCGCGCCACGGCCGAGACGCTCTCGGTGCCCGGAAGGGTTTCTTCAACAATCCGCAGCTTCTCAGCCGCCGACCAGTAACGACGGCCGCCGCCGTTGGTGATGATTTCAAAGTCGGACATAGTCACATGCTTAAGGATATCCCTAAGCCCCCTAGGTTACCCTAGGTGTCCGCTCGAAACGGGGGCCAGATCAATGCTCGAAAGTTGAAGGCCTGTGGACAAACCCGTATACTGCAGTTGATTGATTCTGTGTCGTGATCCAAGGCAGTTTGTGTGGATGAGAACTCCTGATTTAGTGGTTCGCGATAACCTAAATTACACAATTTTCAATACTTTTGATCCCAGTTTGAGATACGCCTTCGATTGGATTCCGGAAAGCGTAGTCGGAATTCGCCTATGTTTTTCGCAATGCGTTTTCTTCGCATTGTCGTCTAAGTATCAAAAACCGGATTTGCGGGCATGGTCTGCCAAAACGCGCTCGAAAGTATCAACCGGCTGCTGTTTTCAAAGGATATGAGCATGCCGAAAACGTTGTCTATCATAATTCCGGTTTATAACGAGGAAGCCTCTATTAGACCGTTTCTTGATCGCATTCGGCCCGTGCTGGTTGAGGTGGGTGATTTAGTTGGCACGAATTTTAGGTCTGAATTGATTTTTGTGAACGACGGCAGTCACGATACGACCAAAGCATTATTAACCGCTGTCGCGAAGCGAGATGAAGATGTCAAGCTGATTAACCTATCACGTAACTTCGGGAAAGAGGCCGCATTGTTTGCCGGTTTGTCGGACAGTTCGGGCGATGCAATCATTCCTATTGATGTCGATTTGCAAGACCCGCCCGAATTGATTGTAAATTTGGTTGAACATTGGTTGTCCGGTGCCAAGGTCGTCAATGCGCAGCGTATCGACAGGGACAATGAGTCTATATTCAAGAGAGCGAGCGCAGGTTTGTTTTATAGGTTTTACAATTCGATCGCGGACCTGCCTATTCCGGCAAATGTGGGAGATTTTCGCCTTCTAGATCGAGAAGCCGTAGATGTCGTGATTCAGTTGACGGAGAATTCTCGCTTCAACAAAGGTTTGTTTTCGTGGATTGGATTCGAAGTTGCCACGGTCGAATATGTTCGAGAAAAGCGCACAGCCGGAGACACAAAATGGTCGCTTTTGAAATTGTGGAGCTTGGCCGTTGATGGAATTGTCTCTTCGACGACGAGGCCATTGCGTATTTGGAGCTATATCGGCGCCATAATCGCTTTATTGGCTTTCGCCTATGTAATATTCTTGATTGTTTATACACTCGTGTTTGGCGTCGATACGCCCGGTTATGCTTCGACGATCGTTATCGTACTTTTCCTTGGCGGACTAAATCTACTTAGTATCGGTATAATCGGCGAATATGTCGGTCGTATAGCTGTTGAAGTGCGGGGGCGGCCATTGTTCATCGTCGAGTCTCGTGAAGGCTTTTAGGTTGCGTTTGGATACTAAATGGAACGGCAGGCATATCGGCATTTAGAGAATCAGGAAAATACCCATTGGTGGTTTGTCGGCCGACGCGCGATTGCCAAAAAACTTATAACAACGCAGGTACCATTGCCGGAACATCCAAAGATTCTTGACGTCGGATGCGGAACGGGCGGCAACCTTTCTTTATTGAGTGAATTTGGTGCCGTTGACGCCTTTGAGGCGGACCCGGAGGCAATGGAGATCGCAAATCTGAAAAGGTTGGCGAATGTGGAATTCGGCAGACTTCCCGATCAAATACCGAGTTCCGCAGGGAAGTATGATCTTGTTACTATGTTCGATGTGTTAGAGCACATTGAACAAGATACGGAAGCTTTATCGAGCCTAATTGTTCATATGACCGATAATGGGCGTATTTTGATTACTGTACCTGCCATGCCTTGGTTATGGTCATCATATGACGAAATTCATCATCACAAGCGTCGGTACACTCGAAAAAGCTTAAAAAGTGCGTTGAATACTGCCAATTTTAAAGTATGTAGTATTGGTTACTTTAACACTATTTTATTTCCTGCGGCAATAATTCAAAGAGTATTCGCCAAAAGTTCTAATTCATCGAATAAAATTGATGAAGATTTTCCACAGCTACTAAATAGAATGTTTAGGGTGATTTTTCGCCTTGAAAAACATTTCATCCCCTTGCTGCCGATGCCGTTCGGCCTGTCTTTATTTGCCATTGCGATCCCAATACGACAGAAAAATAATGATTTTAAGTGTAATGACAAAAAATAGATTTATTCATTATTTCTATATTTGTAAATGCACTTTTCTAGTGCTCGGTTTGTAGTTTTTGCTGTGGCGCTATTGAATTCGAAATGAGCGATTTTTCTCATATTAATGGCTTAAAAAGGTCAATAGAGAGTGGAATTAAAAATCCGGGAAATCCCATTTTATTTACCGGTATTTTTCTTGTAACATGTGGGGTATACCTTTTTCTTTCAAAACATCCATTTAACCACGATACGAGTTGGTACTTCACTGGCGTCAATATTTGGCGGGGTGGCGGGGAGCTGTATGTCGATGTAATAGAGGTTAATCCACCCTTATTCTTTTATATTGTCGGTTTTGCTTTATTTGTAGGAGAAATATTTTCGCTTACCAATCGGCATGGGATGTATTTGTTTCTGTTTATATTAACGATTTTCTCATTTTCGAGTGTATTCTATTTATGCACAAAGCTGTTTTCTAATAAAATACATATATACTCTATAATAATTGCATCAATTATTGGTATTTTGTTTTTGCCGATTCATTATTTTGGCCAGCGAGAGCACGTATTAGTTATTCTGGTTATACCATATATCCTAAATCATGCACGGGTGGTCACGGTAAATTCTGTAAGTTTCCCTGAACGAGTTTTCTGGGCAATCATTGCCCTACCTGGGCTCCTTTTAAAGCCACATTTTTTCACTCTTCCATTATTCTTGACCATCTTTGAGATTTTTCGGGTCCGATCATTTAAACCAATATTCATACCAGAAAACTTCACATTTCTCGCAGGCGGCATGTTGTACGCACTATTCGTCGCATACCAACACCCAGAATACTACACGTCTATCATACCAAAAGCACAACTGGCCTATGGTGCATATGGTGTCTCGGCAAGAGAGGTTATAATAAAACCGTCGTTGTTAGCCTCGATGTTTGTCGTATTGATATCAGTGTTCTGTTGCCGGAATGATTACTGTCGTGTTTCTCAAGTATTACTATGGAGTATGCTTGCATTTTGCGTATCTTATTTGACTCAATTCAAAGGCTATGATTATCAAACTCTGCCTTTACAGACTACTGCACTGATTGCTGTCGTTTGGTATTTAGTTAAACCAAAATCTTCACTCCCAAACAGCAAACTGCGCGTTTCAAGTTTAGCACTGCATCTATCGCTATCTTCCATTGTAGTTTTCTTACTGACAGCGCCAGTAATGATACAAGGGCCGTACCGTTATGCGGGATCAATCAAAACAGTTGAAAAGACAACTGCCCTTCGATCTTACGGGTCGTCGATTTTTGCTTCTATCGACAAATGTATATCACTCATTCCCATTGGTTCCTGAGTCAGGCGCGATTTGGACCAGCAGATATCCGGCACAATGGCTTATACCAGGCGCAGTTATCGAACTGCATGACGGCAAGCCAGATTCGCCGGAACGAATTACAGCTCTTTCAGAGTTGCTTCATTACACTCGTTCTACAATTTTAGAAGATATTAATAAACATCAACCTGAAATTATTGTGGTAGATAAAAGAAATAAAAAGCCGTATTTCGGCGGCGTGAAATTTGACTATATTGAATTTCTATCTTCTGATAGAAATTTTACTAATACTTGGAATCATTATAAATTCTACAAAAAGTCAGGATTCTTCGAAATATGGATATATCAGCCATGATAGCTATGTTCTTTTACCGATGAAGATAGCGTGTCGACAATAACCTGATTTTCCCCACTCCGTAAGGATAAGTTAAAAAGCATTCTTTAACCTTTGTGGTTACAGTGGCAGCAATTTGTAAAGCAATGTAAAGTAGATTGTACATTCGGGTGTGTGTTGTTTGTAGAGGATTGCTATATGAAACGCATGGTCACGCTGTCCCTATCTCTTCTCATAATTTTTGTTGGATGGTTGCCCAATCAACAAAGCCACGCCACCACCGCCAAGGATGTCGGTAACATTGTCTTCAGCGAGGTCGAGAAGCGGTTGATTGATGAGTATTTCGGTCGCCGGCTTGGGCGTTTGCCGGAACGCACTGGCGCTCGGGACGATGATGACGACGACCGCAAGAAGCACAGGGGCGGCAAGGGTAAGGGCAAAGGCAATCAAAAAGCCAAGCATGATGGCAAGAGCCGCGGCAAATCCAAAGGCCTGCCGCCCGGGCTCGCCGGCCGTAAGGACTTGCCGCCCGGTATTCAGAAGCAGATCGCGCGCGGTCAGCGGGTGCCGGACGATGTCGAAACCTACCGGCTGCCGGAAGACCTGATCCGTCGCTTGCCGCGGGTCGACCGTGAAATCGATCGCCGGGTTATCGGCGACGACGTGGTGCTGATCGAGCGCGGCACCAATCTGATTCTCGACGTCATGGAAGGGGTGTTGCGCAGCCGCCGTTGACGCGGTCGGTTGTTCCGTTTCATTCGACTATTGCCCCTGCTCGTACCGCGAGGCATGCTTGACGCTTCGCAAACGGTTGGGGGGCGTCATGCGAGAACTTCTGACGACGGCCGCCGCTATGGCGGCCGATTATCTTGAGGATGTGGACGACCGGCGCGTGGTGCCGGAGACGCTAGAGGGGCTCGACGGCCTGGCCGGGCCATTGCCGGCCCATGGTCAGACTGCCGACGAACTATTGGCCGAGCTGAATCGGATCGCGGCGCCGGCGACGATCGCTAGTGCCGGCCCGCGCTATTTCGGCTTCGTCACGGGCGGTGCTCTGCCGGTAACGGTTGCCGCGAATTGGCTGGCGGCGGCCTGGGATCAGAACAGCTTCTCGAAAATCTCCTCACCCTTGGCCGCCGCGGTCGAGCAGGCGGCGCTGCCCTGGCTGAACCGGATCTTCGGCTTTCCCGAAACCGCGGCCGGCGCTTTCGTCACCGGCGCCACCATGGCTAATTTCACCGCCCTGGCGGCGGCCCGTCACCGGGTGCTGGCCGACATGGGTTGGGATGTCGCCGCCGACGGTCTGTTCGGCGCGCCGCCGATCACCGTGCTGGTGGGGGAGGAGGTCCATACCGCCCTTCTGAAAGCCTTACGCATGCTGGGGTTGGGCGAGAAGCGCGTGGTCCGCCTGCCGGTCGACGGACAGGGCCGCATCCGGCCCGATGCGCTGCCACCTATCGAGGGCCCGACCATCCTTTGCCTGCAGGCCGGCAATGTGAATAGCGGCGGGTTCGACCCAGCCGATGCCTTGATCCCCCCGGCGCAGGCCGCCGGCGCCTGGGTCCATACCGATGGCGCCTTCGGTATCTGGGCCAAGGCGGCGCCGCAGCGGGCTTACCTGGCGGCCGGCTACGAAGCCGCGGATTCCCTCGCGGTCGACGGACACAAATGGCTGAACGTGCCCTACGATTCCGGCTTCACCCTAGTCCGCGACGAAGACGCTCTACGCGATGCCATGTCGATGAGCGCTGCCTACTTGATCGGCCAATCGGACCGTGACCCAGGCGACTTCACCCCCGAATGCAGCCGGCGCATGCGCGGGCTGGAAGTTTGGGTCGCCCTGAAGCATCTCGGCCGCGACGGCCTGGCCGACCTGGTCGAACGCTGCTGCCGCCATGCCGAACGATTTGCCGAGGGACTTACCGAACTTGGGTTCGAGATCCTGAACGATGTCGAACTGAACCAAGTCGTCGCCCATTACCGCGACGACGACACCACCCGCGCCGTGCTTGCCGCCGTTCAGGACGACGGTACCTGCTGGTGCGGCGGCACCAACTGGCGCGGCAAGGACGCGATCCGACTTTCCGTCTCCTCCTGGGCGACCACCGCCGACGACATCGACCGATCTCTCGCCGCCTTCCGCCGCGCCATCGATAGCGTCGTCAACCGAAGTTAACCGTAAGATTTTGTCGTTGCGACAGAACTTCACTTGGCGCCATACCGAACATGTTGCGGAAGGTTTTGCTGAAATGGGCAGAGTCTGTAAACCCGGTTGCGTGGGCGGCACTGGTCAGATCTTGTCCGTCGAAACAGAGCCGCGCGGCCCGTTTCAAGCGCATCCAGGCGCGGTAGGTTCGATATGGCACGCCCACATTCGCCACGAATAGATGGAGCAGCCGGTCGCTTGATAAGCTGACGGCGGCGGCTATTTCTTCGATCGGGCGGTTTTGCGTCAAGTCTTCGCGGATCAATGTCATCACTTCGACGATTCGGGAATCAAACGGCGTCACCTCCCCGCCCCATTCGCAACCCAGCGCTTGATCCAATTGGGTTCTACAGCTCGCCGCGTCCGGTCGCTCGCGGTAGATTCTTTTCAAGATCCCTTGCACCTCTGCTTGCGACGGCAAGTCAGCATAAACCCCGTATTGGCAATCCAATGACGCCGTCTGCGACCGGTAATCCCGACCCTCCGCATCCAAATACACGATCGCGCATAGCGCGTCCCGGTGGCTGTTTTGATGCGCAACGTTCGGCGGGATCAAAAGACTGCGGCTTTGCACCCGCCGGCCGTCGGCCAATTGACAATCGAAGGGTTCGTCAAAGGCAAAGACAAGCTCAGCCGCACCGTGACGATGCGGCGCCAACACCCGATTACCGCTGAAAGAGAGCGTTCGGTCAGGCCAGATATACAGGAGCGCCTCGTGGGATGGACGAACTGGAATTAAGGTTTTCATCGGATCGCCGGTCATAGCAGAAATGTACGAGCGAGGTCGCGCAAAGCCGTTTAGATACCCTTGATGTCCGAAATTTGGAGAATGACATGAACAAGGATATCTGCTGGGTCATCTCAATCAAGGCTAAGCCCGCTTGGCTGAAATTGAGTCGGGAACAACGTCACGAGCATTGGGGCAAAGTCGGCCAGATCGTTCACGAGTATGCGGACCGCGTCCAATTCCGCTATTTTGACGCCGATGCCTTCCATGCCGATCATTCCGACATGATCATCTGCGAGAGCGATACCCTTCTCGACTATCACCACCTCTGGGACCGGATCAAAGACACGGCCGTCTTTGCCGATGGATACTACGACATCACCGACGTTCGCATCGCCATCAAGGGCGTGCATCACGGCTAACCGGTGTCCGGCTACAACGTTTCGGTCCAGTCATAGGCCCAGTCGCCGAGCGGTTCCAAATGTTCGTACAGAACCCGGCCTTGTTCGGTCAGCGCATAGCCGTCCTCAGCGGTGGTGACCAGCTTGGCGGCGCGGAGCTCCTTCAATCGGGTGTTCAGGACCGACGGCGACACCGACTCGCACTTCGCCTGAAGTTGGCGGAAGGTCAAATTACCTTCGCTCAGATTCCACAAGATGCCCATCGCCCAGCGTCGCCCGAGCAGGTCGAACAAGACCATGATCGGTTGCCCCGTTTTCGATCCTCGGACGGGGCTCCCCGGGAGTGGGATTTTGACTGTGCCGGCTCGCTTGGGCAATGCCGCTTGACCTTATGCTTCGATTTTAGTAGTAAGCCGCATTGCTACTAAATTCATAGCGCAAGCCGCTCGCCTCGCGAGTCTACGATTGTGGAGCCATTCATGAAAGATGCGATCTTGTGGCTCGTTCTCGCCGCCATTTGGGGCACGTCATACTTGGCCATCAAAGTAGGCGTGGAAAGCATATCGCCTCTGATGTTGGTCGCCGTTCGCATGTCGATCGGCAGCATAGTCATGCTGTTTATAATCTCGTTTTCGCCCTTGCGCCTGCCGCGCGACCTGCGGTCATGGTCGGTCATGTTGATCGCCGGTTTGAGCGGGAACATTGTCCCCTTCGCACTGATCGGATATGGTGAAATCCACGTCGAAAGCGGCCTGGCCGCGCTGATCATGGGCATCGCCCCGGTGATCACCGTATTGCTCGCACCGTTCGTGCACCAGGGCGAAAGATTGAATTCGCGCATGATCATTGGCGTGGTCGCGGGATTACTCGGCCTCGCTTTGTTGTTTGGCCCCAGTGCGGTTTATGGTCTTGGCGGACATGCTCTCGGACAGATGGCTATTTTCGCTGCCGCGCTCTGCTACGCCTTCACGACGCTATTTTCACGTAGATTCGCCGACCTGCCGGCAATGGTCATGGCGGCCGGGTCGATGTTGGGCGGCACTGTGGTCATCTACGTCGCGGCGATCATCCAGGAAGAACCGTCGAGTATTGCGGCGGCAAGCCAATCGTCGATCTTCGCGGCGATCTATCTCGGTTTGTTCCCCACCGCCGTGGCCACGTTGATCTACTTCCATCTTGTCCACCGTATCGGCGCCGGGCGGTTGTCGCAAATAAATTTCGCCGTCCCATTGGTCGGCGCGCTGTTAGGCGCCGTCGTCCTTGATGAGACTTTACAAACGAACGCTTACGTCGCGCTGGCTATGATCCTAACTGCAATCTATTTGACGACCCGTCCGGCCAAACAACGCCGTTAGATTTTCGGATGCCTTCGATGCCAGTCGGTTTCGCGCTGATAGGCGTGGCCGGCACGTATCAGCAAGTCTTCTTCCAGATGCCGGCCGATCAGTTGGAAAGCGAAGGGCAAGCCTTCATCGGTGAAGCCGGCGGGTAGGGTGATGGCCGGACTGCCGGTGAAATCGGTCGGCGCGGTGAAGCGGACGAAGTCGCCGCGGCGCTGTTCCCCCTCCGGCGAGCGGTCGTCCATGTCCGCGTTGGTATAGTTGCACACCGTTTGGGTCGGCATGACGATCAGATCGACATCATTGAACAACGCCTGCACCCGGCCGGAGAAGTCGCGTCGGACATGTTGGGCACGCACATAATCTTCCATCTCGATCTTTCGGCCGAAGTGGAGGAAGGCGGCCAGACCCGGTCCATAGTCGGCGGCCCGCTTCGGGAAGGTCTTGCGGTGGGCGTAGACCGTCTCCACCGCGCAAACCGTGCGCCAGTCCGCGATTACTTGGTCCGGGTCGGGAAACTCGATCTCATGCACCGCCATGCCTTGCCTTTTGAAGAGGCGCACGGCTTCGTTAATGGTGCGGACGATTCGCCTGTCCACGCGCCTTGCATTCAATTTCTTGTCGATACCGAGGCGCAGCCCTTTGACGCCGCGATTGAGGTGACCGAGATAATCGGGCACCGGCGCCTGCAACGCCGTCGGGTCCTTGGGATCGGCGCCGGCCAGCACCGCCAACATGGCGCCGGCATCGGCGGCGCTGCGCGCCATCGGACCGACATGATCCAGGCTCGGCGCCAGATCGAACACGCCATGGCGGGAGACCCGGCCCCAGGTCGGCTTGATCCCGGTCAGACCATTGGCGGTGGAGGGGAAGCGGATCGAGCCGCCGGTATCCGTGCCGATCGCCGCATAACAAAGCCCCGCAGCCGTGGCGACACCGGACCCGCTGGATGACACCCCGGGCCAATGATCCCGATGCCAGGGATTGACCGGCGCCGGGATCGCCGGGTGGTGGCTTGAGAAGGCGCCCTCGGTCATCGACAACTTGCCGAGCAGCACCGCGCCGCCGTCGCGCAGGCGCTTGACCACTGTGGCATCGCCGCGGGGTTTGTAGTCGCGGTTGATGGCCATGCCGGCGCTGGTCGGAATTCCTCGCGTATGGCAGAGGTCTTTGACCGCGATGGGCACGCCATGCAATGGGCCCCGCACTTTGCCCTTGGCTAGTTCCGCCTCGGCCTTCCTGGCCTGCGCCAAGGCCTGGTCGCCAGTCACGGTTAGATAGGATTTCAGTTTCCGGTCCTTCGCCGCGATGCGTTTGAGGATCGCTTCCGTCAGCTCAATCGGCGATAGGGCGCCCTCCCGCATCTGCTTGGCGACGTCCGTCAGTTGGACATAATGAATGCCGCGTTTGACCATGCTCTCCTCCCTCAGTCGAAGCTGCCGTGCCGGCCTTGGCCGGCGACGAAGCGGCCGGCGCCGCCCTGGAACTGCTGTTCGAAGGCCGGCTGGCTGCCGGCGATTTCCCGATCGATCGCCTCCAACTCCGGATAGTCCCATTGCGTGATCGCCGAATTGCGGTCGGACAGCATGGCGAGCTGCGGGAAGTCGGCCAGTTGCTGAGCCAAGGCCTTGGCTTCGGTCATGGCTTCGCCCGCTGGCGTCAGACGGTCGGCGAGACCGATGCGATGGGCTTCCTCGGCCGCCACCGGCCGGCCGGTCATCAGCATATCCAGCGCCCGGCTTTCGCCAACGATGCGCGGCAGGCGCACGGTACAGCCGTTCGGCATCGGCCCACCGAAGCGGCGGCAGAAGACGCCGAACACCGCAGTCTCGCTGGCGACCCGCATGTCGCACCAGACCGCCAGCGCGAGCCCCGCCGCCACCGCATGGCCTTCGACCGCGGCGA
>CBDCGJ010000035.1:0-9916 GCA_965216645.1 Alphaproteobacteria bacterium
CGCCTGTCCATCCAACTGACGAATGCGCTCGCGCAGCTCGTCGCCCATGCCTGACTGCTCGTCGCTGTCTTTAAGGGTCATAAACGTGTTGACGGCGGTTTCGAACCGCGCCGCCGCGTCATCCAACTCCGCTGGTGCGTCATCCGCACGCGCCGCCGCCAAGGTGGCCAGCCGGCCATATTCGGACAGGCTTGCCTGCATCGCATAGACCGCTTTCAAACGCGGTCCGTCGACGGTGACAAACCGATCGATATGGACTTCGACGCGCTTAGCCAGTTGATAGGTGGCAACGCAGGTCGCGAAGAAAACGAAGAACAGGACGCCGATCGACAAGGCGATCCGACCGCCCACTTTCAGCCGCATCCAGACCCCCTGAACAATTTGGCCGATTGCAAATAATTCCGATAACTCAATGCTCGGCGAATCGCCAACAGAGTCCAACAGTTGGGCTCAATTGTCCAATCAGAAGTTAAAACGAAATATGACGCCGGATAGGTGATGTTGCCGGCTCTTAATAGGAGGGGTGTATGTGGCACGATTCTTGTATGATCAAGATCATGACGACCGGTGATGTATCGAACATTATGAGCGCGGGTAGCCCGACTGGCCTGGACGCCAAGTCCGAAACCCGGAAAGTCCTGCTATATTTTATCGTCTCCATCGCTTCTCTAGCGACGGATGTCGGTTTGTTGCTTCTTCTCAACAAGCTATTCGGCGTCCACCATCTCTTGGCCAATCCGATATCCTTCACCACGGGTGCCGTGGTCGCCTATGTCGGGTCGATTCTGTTCATCTTCGACGAACGTCGTTTCGACAATAAATGGTTGGAATTCAGCGGGTTTGTGCTGATTGGCGTCGGCGGACTTGCCGTTAATCAGGGCGCGTTATGGTTCGGCAAGGACCTTATGGGATATAGTCTGGAAATGGCGAAGTTTGTCGCCGCCGGCGCGAGTTTCAGCTTCAATTACGTTGTCCGGCGGATCGTTTTGTTTTCCTAATCAAGACCGTCCAGTACCTTTTGCGCGTCGGGAGATAGAACGGCGGCCCGCTTCTCCCTAAGACTTTCCATGATCATCGCCGCCACCTGTACCGCATCCCGGCCATCTGTGCCGGTGACCGCGACAGCTGTGTCATTTCGAACCGCATTGACGAAGGATTGGACCTCCCGCATCAAGCTGTCCCCTTCCGGCACATCCAATGATTCCTCTTCGATGCTCGGTATGCCCGGAAACAACTCGCCCTCGCCCCTTTTTCGAAGCACCAGCGTGCGTTCGACCAAATCTGCCTGAAGATAACGGTCGGGTTGAAAGATCCTGATTTTGCGCTTGGTCTTCAGCGACACCCGGCTCGCGGTCACATTCGCCGCCGCGCCATTGGCAAAGCGGATCCGCGTATTGACGATATCCTCCCGTTCGGAGACCACAGGCGCGCCGACGGCGTCGACGGTTGTAACCGGCGATTTCACAAGCGCGAGGATCATGTCGATATCGTGGATCATCAAATCGAGAATGACGCTCGTATCTGTCCCTCTAGGTTGGAAGACCGCGACGCGATGCGCTTCGATATAGACCGGATCGCCGACCCGTTCGGCGATCAACTCGAAGGCCGGCGAAAATCTCTCCAATTGGCCGATTTGCAACTTCACGCCTTTTGCCTCCGCCAAAGCGATCAACCGGTTGGCCGATGCGACATCTTCGGTGATCGGCTTTTCCAAGAGCACATGCAAACCCATATCGATGCAACGCGCCGCCGTATCGAAATGCGCCTTAGTCGGAACGGCGATACTCACGGCGTCCACTTTTCCGGCAAGGTCCGTTACGGAGCTAAAGGCTTGTCCGCCGGTCTCCGCCGTGACCTTGGACGCCACTTGAAGGTCTTTATCGACCACCCCGACCAACTCGCATTCCGAAATGGATGCGTATTTTTGCGCGTGAAATCGGCCGAAATACCCGCCGCCGATGACGGCCGTTTTAAGTCTTTCCGACACGCCGATACGCCTCCTAATTCTTTGCCGCGCCGCGGCGGTTTACCAAAACGATCCCCGCCAGAACGCAGATAAGTCCAACCAGGAACAACCCCGTTATCTCTTCACCAAGCAACACCGCACCCAGCGCTGTCGCCGTCAACGGCGCGACCGGCACAAAAATGGCCGCACCTGCCGGCGACAGTCGACGTAGCCCCCAATTAAACAAAAAGAAGGCCACGGCACCAGCGGGTACGGCGAGATAAAGGACGATCATCCATCCAGCGAAACTGTAGTCCGGCGGTCCGTGCAACAGTCCCTCCTGCACCGCCATGACGAATAGAAAAAAGACGCCGCCCAACATGGCCAAAACTGTTACTGGCATAGTGCTGTATTTCGACAACAGCCGACCCGATGCGGCGTTGTAGGTGCCGCCGCACAGAACGGCGGAGAAAAACAACAACTCTCCGGTCCAATCGCTCAAACCGGTCGCGGTCTCGACAAACGCTTTCTCCCCCAACGCCAAGGCAACCCCAAGCAACGCCAGCGCGGCGGCAACCAAACGCCGGGCGTTCAACGCCTGGGTCTGGAATATCGCCGACATAATCATTGTTACAATCGGGATCAGCGCGAAAATCACCGCGCCGCGGGAGGCTGGTATCGAGATCAATGCGGAATTGATCAAGTAATGAAACAGGCCGAACTGCAAAAATCCGATCGCTAAAACGATCGCCAAATCCCGCCGCCGCCAATCCGCGAAACTTTGACCGATCAGGAAAGGCAGTAGACAAAGCATGGCGAGAGCATAGCGCAGAAACGCCAGGGTCCCGGGATCCGCCTCCGCCATCGCGACCCGAATCGCGACAAACGAACCGCCGAGTAATGTAGCAGACAATAGTACGGACGATTGCGCTAACCAATTCATCGCCGGATTGCTTAGGCCAAGTCCATGCCGCTGGCAAGAATTCCTTGATCGGGTTCCCATTCATTATTTAGTGTCTGCTAAATTAAAGAACCGGGAGAGCAAGCATGACGATCATTGTGTCCGACACCCTGGCCTATGACATGGATCTGGCAAGTGGCCAGATATTCGCGGCAGAGCCGTTTGTCCTCGACAGCACCATAACTTCAACGCCGAGTAATGTTCGCACATTGCAGTTCTCATTCGGCGACCAGACGCAGTACGTGTTTGACGACTTTTACGATCCTATCGATTCATTTTCCCGCATGTTTCTGGAAAGACAAATCCTGGACGAGAGTTCACTGCCGATCGCCGCGATCTCAGACATCAATATCGTCGTATCGACCACATCGATCTTCGACCCGATAACAAGCAACTTTGCGGAAATTTTTGCAAAGTCGGATATCGTAACCGGCAGCCCGTTCGATGACGTCATCATGACATTGGGCAGCAACGATTTCATTACCGGCCGCGAGGGAGACGACTTGATCTACGGCAATCAAGCCGGCGATCTGATGTATGGAAACACCGGTTCGGACACGCTTTATGGCGGCCAAGACAGCGACGTGGGTTTCGGCGGACAAGGGGAAGACATTGTCTACGGCAACCTCGGCACCGACGTGATTTACGGGAACTTGGCCGACGACGATCTTTTCGGTGGTGGCGATAACGATTTTCTCTACGGCGGACAAGACAGCGACGATCTTCACGGAAACCGCGGCAACGACAATTTGTCAGGCGGTCAAGACGCCGATCAGTTCTGGTTCGCGAACGAAGGTGGCAATGACACTATTCTTGATTTCGAAGACGGAATAGACAGCATCGTCTTGGCGAACAACATTAATGGCAGCGGCATCATGAATGGCGATGACGCCGTGGCCAATGCCGTGCAGTCTGGCGAGGATGTCTTCGTCGACCTTGGTGATGGCAACGGTATCACGATTTCCAACCTGCAATTGGCGAATCTCGACGCCGGCGACTTTCTGATTATTTAGTTTGGCTTTGTGATGGGGCCAGGGATAGTGCCGCATGGCTCCAATTGGCACCATAAATTCAAGCTATCTGGTCTTTCAGTTGCCGTGGCTCAGCGTTTATTAACGTATCGCTAAATCGTGATTAGATCAAAAAAACAAAAGATTTCTGTGGTTTATTACCCGTCTAAGGCACGCGAGCAGATCGGCTAGGACCAAGAGAAAGCAGGGGCATGGGTCCAATAAAAATTTACCGGGCAAAAAAGATTCTCACAATGAATCCGCGCCGGCCCGAGGCTAGCCATATTGCCGTGCGGGATGACTTGGTTCTGGGAACCGGCGATCTCGACGATCTCGCCGGTTGGGGCGCTTACGAGTTGGACGACCGCTTCTCCGAGAAGGTGATCATGCCCGGCATGATCGAGGGACATAGCCATGCCATGGAAGGTTCCACCTGGGAGGATGTCTATGTCGGCTACTACGATCGGCAGGGCCCGGACGGGAAGATCCATCCCGGCCTGAAGACTATCGACGCCGTGGTCGCCCATCTGCGCGATGTCGAGGCGAATATGTCGGACGCCAACGAGCCTTTGGTCGCCTGGGGGATAGACCCGATTTATATGAGCGATCGCCGGGTTACCGCCGCCGATCTCGATAAAGTGTCGACAACAAGGCCGGTCGTCATCACCCATGCCAGCGGCCACATAATCGTCGTCAATAGCATGATCCTGAAGGGCGCGAACATCACCGGCGCGACCAACGTGCAGGGGATCGCCAAAGACGAGGCGGGCAATCCGACGGGCGAATTGATGGGCATGCCGCTGCGTTATATGGCCTATGACTTCATCGGCCGCGACCGCGCGATTAGCGCGGCGGATTCGGCGTCGATGCGGCGCTTCGCCCATTCCGCTCAGCTCAGCGGCGTGACCACGGCGACCGACTTGGCCAATCCGCTGACGCCGGAGGTCGTTGACCAACTGCTTCAGATCACGGCCGACGAAAACTATCCCTTGCGGATTGTGCCGGCGTTCATGGGCAACGCTGTGCCGACGCAAGACGGTGTTGCGCGAGTTCTGGAATTGAAACCAAAGAGCCAGGATCGATTGCGCTTAGGCCTGGTAAAGTTGATTGCCGATGGGTCGATCCAAGGATTTACCGGCCGCCTGAAAGCGCCGGGCTACTACAACGGCCACGAAAATGGGCTTTGGTACATCGAACCCGACGAGATCCAGGGTGTTATCGAGGGCTACCTCGCCGCCGGCCTGCAGGTGCATATCCATACCAACGGCGACATGGCGACGGAAAACACCCTGAACGCAATCGAAGGCGCGCTGCGCAAGCATCCGGATCCGAACGCCCGCTTTACGCTGCAGCACTGCCAGATGGCGCATGACGCGCACTACCGAAAGATGGCGCGGCTTGGCGTTTGCGCCAATGTGTTTTCGAATCACCTCTTTTATTGGGGCGATCAGCACTACACCATCACCCTAGGCCCGGAACGGACGGAACGAATGAATGCGGCGGCCACGGCGCTTCGGCTCGGCGTACCGCTCGCGATCCATTCGGACGCGCCGGTAACGCCGCTCGGGCCGTTGTTTACCGCCTGGTGCGCCGTCAACCGGCAAAGCGCCAGTGGCCGGACCTTGGGCGAAGCAGAAAAGATCAGTGTCGAACAAGCGCTTTACACGATTACGCTCGGCGCCGCCTACACGCTGAAGCTGGATCATGAACTCGGCAGCTTGGAGACTGGGAAACGCGCAGATTTCGCGATATTGGACGAAGACCCGCTCGCCGTGGACCCAATGGAACTGAAAGATGTCCCGGTTTGGGGTACGATGTTGAGTGGGAAAACCTTTTCGAACGCAGATATCACCGCGGTTTCATGATCCCATTTACGGTCATAGGAGGTTTCCTCGGCGCCGGTAAGACAACTTTGTTGAACCGCGTGCTGACGGAGACCCATGGCCGGAAGTATTTGGTTCTGGTCAATGATTTTGGCGAATTGGCGGTCGACGACCGTCTTATCCGCGAACATGGCGGCGATACGATGACCTTTGCCAACGGTTGCGTTTGCTGCACGATGGGCGACAACTTCCTCGCCACCTTAATGGATATTCTGAAGGGACCGGCGGCCTTCGACCATATCGTCGTCGAAACTAGCGGCGTGGCGGACCCCCAGTCGGTCGCGGAAATCGCGGTTTTACATCCGAAACTGCGCCGAGACCTGATCGTTGTTCTAGTCGATGCCCAGTCTGTCAGGCAACGCGCCGAGGACGAACGTCTTTCCGACACCTTGGCGCGGCAAATAAACGCCGCCGATCTGTTGATCGTCAACCGCTGCGACTTACCGAGTTCCGACGACTTGGCGGGCCTTAGGGCCTGGTTTGACGACCGTCACCCGGACCTGCCGCGGCTGGAGTCGGTTCGGGCCGACATACCGTTGGACCTGCTGGCCGAGATCAAACCGCGCGACCACATGCTCGACCACCACCGACACGATCACGGAACGGAATTCCGCGCCCTGACGATCGAGTTCGACGGGCCGGTCGAGATTGACCGCCTGCAAACCGCATTGGCGGCACTGCCGGCTTCCATCCTGCGCGTGAAGGGTTTCGTCGCGACCGAAAACGGCGCCGCCGCCGTGCAGCGTAGCGGCCGGATTGTGGAGATCGAAAACGCGCCGGAAGCCGATAATCGGTTGGTCTTGATCGGTTTAGCCGATAAGCTGGACGACAGTTATTTGAAAGAGCAACTTCGTCGGACCGAAATTTCGGCGGTCCAATCCGACAGTGTCGTCGCAGCGGTGCAATCTGTTTAATGTTGAAATGTGTCATCGAAATTAGAACGATTGGTTCGATAGTTGATTGATTTTGCCGGGCGAGATAGTTCGCGGACTGAAACCCACGCTCCGGGAGAAAGCATGTTGGAGCCCGTATCTGCTTTCTCAGGTTTCAGTTCACAGGAAAACTTCAAATGGAGCGCGTCGGCCGCTCAAGTGAAATAGGGCTATAAGGGAGACCTCATATGAGAAAATACTTCACCCATGCAGCAGGCGCCGCCGCCTTGCTGGCCGCGACGAGCCTGGCGACTGCGCCAGCGCTGGCGCAGCCGAAACAAGGCGGCACGCTGAACTTCATTTATCGAACGATCGCGGGTCACTTTAACCCGGCGATCGCGTCGGGCACCCCGACGGGTATCCCCGGCACGCAAATGTTTGCGGCGTTGATTCGCTACGACGACAAATGGAACCCGCAACCTTATCTGGCCGAAAGCTGGAATATCGCCGACGACGGTCTTTCCGTTACGGTGAAGCTACGCCAAGGCGCGACTTTCCATGACGGCAAGCCCATCACCTCGGAAGACGTCGCCTTCTCGATCGAAACCATCAAGGCGAATCATCCGTTCAAAACCATGTTCGGACCTGTGACCAAGATCGAAACGCCCGATCCGCAGACCGCGGTCATTCACTTGACCGGTCCGCATCCGGCCATCGAGCTGGCGATGTCGTCGCAGCTTGGTGCGATCATCCCGAAGCATATCTATGGCGAAGGCGACATCCGCAAGAACCCGCGCAACAGTAACGACATTGTCGGCTCCGGTCCGTTCAAGCTGGCTGAATTCAAACCCGGCGAGCATGTCATCATGGAGCGCTATGACGGCTACTTCCTAAAGGGCAAGCCTTATCTGGATCGTATCGTCTTCAAGAAGATCGCCGAATCCACCAGCCGGATTATCGCGCTCGAAACCGGCAAGGCCGACATGACGTCCTTTGCCTCCGACCCGCAGGAATTGAAGCGTCTTAAACGCAGCAAGCACCTGACCCTGACGCCGGACGGATACGGCGCCATCGGTCCCCTGAACTGGGTCGCGTTCAACACCGAACGCAAACCGTTCGATGACAAGCGGGTCCGTCAGGCCATCGGCTACGCCATGAACAAGGATCTGCAGATGAAGATCCTGTATGCCGGATTCGCCGAGCGGGCGACCGGCCCGATCCACCCGGGCAGCCAGTTCTATTCGGGTGATGTCGAGCACTACAAGTTCGACGTCGAGAAGGCGAAAGCCTTGTTGGACGAAGCCGGATACAAGCCCAATTCGGACGGCGTTCGGTTCGAAACGACGATCAACTTCATTCCTGGCGGCGCCGTCTTCAAGCGCTGGTCGGAATTGGTCAAGGCGCAGCTGAAGAAAGTCGGCATCCAGGTCACCATCAAGGCCTCCCCCGATTTCCGCGGCTGGCTGAAGACCGTAACCCAGCATGACTTCGATATGACCTTGGATTCGGTGTTCAACTGGGGCGACCCTGTGATCGGCGTCCACCGCACGTATTCTTCGACCAACATTCGTAAAGGCGTGCCGTGGCACAACACGCAACAATTCAAGAACGCCGAGGTTGATGCGCTGATGGCGAAAGCCGGCGCGGAGGTGAATTTGGACAAGCGGAAAGCGGCCTATGCGGAATTCCAGAAGCTGGTTGTCGAGGAAGCGCCGGTCATCTTCGTGAATGCGTCTCCTTATCACACGATTTACAACAATCAGCGTGTGGGGAATCCACCGACCGACTCGATCTGGGGCACGTCGTCGCCAATGGACAACGTGTATATCAAGCAGTGAGTAAGTCCGTAGGTTAACCGGCGTCTAAGACGCAGCGTGATCGGTGGGGAAGACATGCCGTTTTCTCCACCGGCGCGCCGCTAACTGAGGATATCCGTCATGCAATTTCTATCCGTTATCATACGACGAGTGGCCTATGCCGTTTTGCTGCTGCTTGCCGTTATTGTGTTTAACTATTTGCTTTTGTCGCTCGTTCCAGGCGACATCGCCGAGACGATTGCCGGCGAAAGCGGCGGCGGCAGTGCCGAACTGATGGCCGAGATCCGCAAAGCCTATGGCCTGGACCAGCCGTTCTATGTCCAGCTTTTCACATATATAAAGAAGATTCTCGTCGGGGATTTAGGCGACTCATATTATTTCAATGTGCCGGTTCTCGATCTGATCCTGGAGCGTTTGGGTCCGACCCTGCTCTTGGTGGTGACATCGCTTCTATTGGCGATATTCGTCGGGACCTTGTTCGGCGTGGTCGCGGCGCAGCGGCCGAACGGTTTGTTCAGCCATTTCGTCACCGTCTTGGCCTTGATCGGGTTTTCGGCGCCTGTGTTCTGGACCGCCTTCCTACTGATCATCTTCTTCGTTTCGATGTTGGAAATCATGCCGCTCTCCGGCTTGACCGAACCGCTGACGAAACCGGGAACGTTCAGCTGGTATTTGGATGTGGCCCATCACTTATTCCTACCGGTGCTCTCGCTGGCCTCGGTCTATCTGGCGTCTTATAGCCGCCTCGCCCGCGCCAGCATGATGGACATCCTGGGATCCGACTTCATCCGGACCGCCCGCGCCAAAGGCTTAGGCCGGCGGATGATCATTTACAAACATGCCCTGCGCAATGCCGTCATTCCGGTGATCACGATCGCCGGTCTGCAGTTCTCGCACATCCTGTCGGGCGCGGTGGTGATTGAGACGGTGTTCAGCTGGCCAGGCCTTGGCACGCTGGCGTTCGAATCGATCCTGCGCGGCGACACGCCGACGATCATGGGGATCCTGTTTTTCTCCGCCTTCGTGGTGATCATCTTCAACCTGCTGACAGACTTGGCCTACCGGATCGTCGATCCGCGCATCCGTCTGTCCAATACCGCATAAGGGAGCCACGGCCATGTCTACGACAGAAAATACCAAGCCGCCTTTTGCGGATGAAAATGAAGAAATCAAGATCGAGAACCCGTTTGTCGAATTCGTTAAGATGTATGCCCGCAATACCGCGGCTGTCATCGGTTTCGGCATTTTCGTTCTGATCGTGCTGGCGGCGTTGCTGGCGCCGATCCTGATCAACGCCGACCCGTTCGAAATCGTCAATGCGCCGTTCCTGCGCCCCGGCGAGGACGGTCACATTTTTGGCACCGACAATCTGGGCCGCGATCTCTTCATCGGGATCGTCTATGGCGCCCGCGTGACCATGGCGGTCGG
>CBDCGJ010000036.1:0-2516 GCA_965216645.1 Alphaproteobacteria bacterium
CTATGGGGGCGCCGTTTTGCATTTATTTATATATACCAACAGTTTAACTAACTTTGTGGAGTTGCGTCCAGGTTCATTGCGATCCGGTGCGAGGCGCTTGATGTGTTGAATCAGCGGTGATGGGCCGGCTTCCGTCGCGATGGCGCGGAGAGATCCGATTATCTCAAGAAAATCAGAAGCTTAACTGGGGTTTTCCCAAGTCTGATTCAGGCCGCTGAGGTTGTGATTCCGAATCCGGTTGTGGGGGCTCTAACGGCAGATTTCGCCGATCGACGCCTTGCCGGGCTTGGCCAGCGCCGTCGCCATGCGCGCGATGGTCAGCTGATAGACCTTGGCGCGGTTCCACTTCTTGATCACCTCGTAATTGCGCGATCCGGGCTGCCATCCTTCGGACCGGCGCCAGCCATAGCCCTTGAGATAGTTGGCGGTCGAGGCAAGCACATCCGGGACGCTGCGAATGAGATCGCGCTTGCCGTTGCGGTCGAAATCCACGGCGAAACGCACATAGTTGGAGGCGAGGAACTGGGTCTGGCCGATCTCGCCCGCCCAGGCGCCGCGCATTTCGCGCACCGTCATATCGCCGCGGTCGACGATCTTGAGAGCGGCGATCAGTTCCCTGGTGAACATTTTTTTGCGTCGGCAATCATAGGCGAGCGTCGCCAGCGACCGAAGGACGCTCATGTTGCCGGAGAAGCCGCCATACCCGGTTTCCAGTCCCCAGATGGAGACCAGAACCGGCCCGGGCACGCCATACCGCTTTTCGACTTGGCGTATGGTCCGGGCGTAGCCGCGCAGTTTGCGGCGGCCGGAGCGGATCATGGCGTTGTTGACCCGCCGCCGGCAGTAGCGCTGGAACGTCATTTTGAAGGACTTCTGCGACCGGTCGAGCCGGACAACCTTTCGATTGTAGGTCAGCCCCCTCAGGGCGCGGGCGGCGGTGGCGGGGGAGATTCCCTGCTTGACCGCATAACGCTCGAAATTCTTCAGCCACGGCTTGAAGCCGGCGGCACCGCCGCAACGCTGGGCGTTGGCGGACTGTGTACAGATCGCGGTCACAAACACCGCGGCAAGCGCGATTGTCGAATTCAGGGGTCGCATGGATGGTCCTGCCGCTCCATTTGGTCGATGCCTTTCGCCGCCCCGGCGCGGCCAAGTTTAGGCAGTCGGTTCGGGGTCTTGCAACCGCCCGAAGCGCGATCTCAGATTATCGTGAACAAACCACGGCACCCGTCACGCATCCGACACTCAAGGTCATTAGGCGTCGAGCTTGCGCGGTCATGGGAAGTCCACCTAAGATGGCGGCTCAATAACGGGCACGGTCGAAATCAGACCGGATATCAGGGAGGAGAGACATGCTGAAATCGAAACTCTTATGCGGCGTGGCGGTAGCCGCGACCTTGGCATTTGGCAGTGCCGCCTGGGCGGGGGGCGATCTGATCCGTATCGCGACCATGCCGACGGGCGCGGAAGTGACGGGCATTGCCGTCAACGATCTCGGTGAGCTGTTCTTCAATGCCCAGCATCCGCTTGGCAAGGGGTCGCTTGAGAAAGGCAAACCGCCGGCGCTGATCGGCTATATCGACGGCATGAACATCAACACCTATGGCGGCGCCAGCGTCGCGATTCCCGACAAGTCGATGATGGACAAGGTTCACGTGGCCGGCGGCGAGTACGTGATCCTCGGCAGGGCCGGCGATGACCTCGGCGACGGAAAGAAACTCGGCGGGGTCTACGACCACAAGGGCAACCTGATGTTCATCTCCAACGATGTGGACTTCAACGCGTTCATCCCGCTGAACGCCAACGAAGCCTATCTTTATACCGCCTGGGAAGGCGCCAGCCGCAAGGGCGTCGCCTCAATCAGCCGGCTGAAGATGACCCGGTCCAAAGGCAGGTGGAGCACCGACCTGTCGCAATCGAAGATGATCGATCTGTCGTCCATCGAGGGTGGATGGATCTTGTGCTACGGCACTATCACCCCCTGGGGCACGCCGGTCTTCTCGGAAGAGTATTACTTCTACAACACCGCGCTATGGAACCATCCGGACAATCACGACGACGACGAGCGCCCCAGCTTTGCCAAGGGCAATGACGTCACCTACCACCAGCCCAAAATGATGAATATCCATCTGGGCCGGGCGTCGAACCCCTACCGGTACGGATACAACATTGAGATGAACAACGCCGCCAGCAAGGACGACGTATCGTTCACCCGGCTCTATACGCTGGGCCGGTTCAGCCACGAAAACATCGTTGTGATGGGTGACGGCAAGACCGTCTATCAGTCCGACGACGACTCGGCGAAATACACCAACGCCAAGTACAACGAAAACTCGGGCGGCGTGTTGTTTAAGTTCGTCGCCGACCACAAGGCCGACCTGACTTCGGGTACGCTTTACGCGGCCAAGGTCAAACAGGATGCGACGTCGGACCCGCGCAAGGCCGGCTTCGACATCACCTGGATTAAACTCGCCCACGGCACCAACAGCCAGATCGAGAAATGGGTGGACGAGTAC
>CBDCGJ010000037.1:0-32300 GCA_965216645.1 Alphaproteobacteria bacterium
CGAGTTTTCAAGATAACTCCTTGAACCCGTAGTCAGCTTACTTTACGTCATTGTATTAGGCAAAAGTGTATTACGTTTCATCAATTGGGTAATGTGCTTTTCTTGCCGCTACGTCCTGCCCATATATATGATTATAAACGATAAAGAGCGGAGTTCATGCCTTCAATCACAATTGAGATCGACGACGCGACAGCCAGTTCGATCGATGAGTTGGCGGATGCCACAGATCAGACTCCCGGACAGATCGCGAAAGCGGCAATCCAAGGCTACCTACAAGCCAATGTCGAATGGGTACAGAGAATCGAAGACAGTCGCGCTCAAATCTTACGCGGTGAAGGTGTCCCCCATGAGCAGGTCCGCGCTCGGTTTCGTGACAAGGTCGACGGATTGCAAGGCGCCGGCGAGAATTGATGGAGATCATTTGGTCTCCAAACTCAATTTCCGACCTTGATGATGTTTTTCGATCACATTGCGACAGACAATCCGAACGCGGCGCTGGCCATTCATGAACGTCTATTCGAGAGCGTCGACGAACTTCTTACCTATCCGAAACTTGGCCGACCCGGTCGTGTCGATGGTACGCGCGAGCTGGTGGTGACACGGACTCCGTTCATCGTCGCTTATGAGTTCGACACCTCGCGCCAGCGTATTTACATACATGCGGTTGTCCATGGCGCCCAGCTTTGGCCGCGCGAGTTTCCGGTGACGGATTAATGACGGGCAGTGTGGTGCGGACCAATTACCTCAACTCCGTGAGGCGGTGTTGGGCGTTGTCTAATTCAATCGCCGGATTAGCGGCTGCAGGTGATATCCGAGGCGGCCGCAAGCACGATAGCCTTCGCTGAAGCGCTGACGGAATGCCGGGCTATGGCGGTTTAGCGCGCGGGTGTTCTTGGCCCACATTGTCGCGGTCCGCTCAAGCGCCAATATCTCGTGCCGATCCAAGGCCGTGGTCAGGCGCTTCGCTTCCATTGACAAATGCAGCTTGTTTTTCAGCCGAATAACGGCGCCGGAGGCAGCGGAATCCGCTGCAAATCGCCTGGGCCAGGCCAAGGCAGGCGACCAGGTCGGCCCGTGCGCCCGACTCCGTCGCCGGCGCCAGGATAGCGGTACAGACAAGGGCGAATAGACATCGTCGTTTCATGCCGGCAGTTAGACATGGGATTGCGGCGGCGATGGGTCGTGGAATGGGCCTTTTTCGGGCGTTGTCTAGGGCCGGAAATTTGGCTAGGTTGGCAATAGACCTTCCCAGATTTCACCATTACCGGCGAGAGACATGCGAAAATATCTGCAAATTCACCTGAACGATAAATCCGTCGAAACCGAGGAGATGCACGGCGAAGACATCATCAGCGTCGGCCGGCATTACATCGCCAAGGATCTGCTGCGCCGGGGCGCGGCCACGGTCGATCCGCTGTCACCGGACAATCCGCTGATCTTCTCCTCCGGGCCTTTCGCGGGCTCCAACTTCTCCAACGCCAATCGCATCAGCGTCGGCTGTAAAAGCCCGCTGACCGGCGGCATCAAGGAAGCCAATAGCGGTGGCACCTTCGCCTTCGCCCTGGGACAATTGGAGATTGCCGGCTTGACTTTGAACGGCGCCAGCGACGACTGGGTGGTGATCTATCTGAACAAGGGAAGGCGATATCCGTTTCGACGACGCCAGCCCCTATCTCGGCAAATCCAATTTCGAGGTCGCGCCGATGCTGTTCGAGGCCTATGGCAAGAAGGTCAGCCTGGGCATCTGCGGCCCGGTCGGGGAATATCAAGGCCTGATGGCCGGCATCTCCTTCACCGATCCGGAGGAACGCCCCGGTGCGCATCGCCGCCCGCGGCGGCGTCGGTGCCGTCATGGGTTCGAAGAAGGTCAAGGCCATCGTCGTCGACATGCATAAAATGCCGACCTTCCACGACCGCAAGAAGCTGATGGGCTCGGTGCGCGAATACGGCAAGCGCCTGAAGGCGGACCCTGCGATCGAAAGCTTCGCCAAGTTCGGCACCGCCATCGTTGCCGACCTGACCAACCAACTGGGCGGCCTGCCGACCCGTAACTTCTCCTCCGGCCGCATCGTTGACGCTTCGGAAGAGACCTTGAAGCTCGGCGGCACGTTTATCAGGGAGCAGAACCTGGCCCGCGGCGGGGAGCCGACCCATGCCTGCATGCCCGGCTGCATGATCCAATGCAGCAACATCTATGCGGACGAGAACGGTGAGGAAATCTGTTCGCCGCTGGAATACGAAACCCTTGGCCTGGTCGGCAGCAACTGCGGTCTCACGGACCCGGATGACGTCGCCCGCCTCAATGATGTGGCCAACGATCTGGGCGTCGACACCATCGAGCTCGGCGCCATGATCGGCGTGCTGATGGAGGCCGGCGAGGGTAAGTTCGGCGACGCCCAATTCATGCACGGCGTTATGGACGATCTGCGGGCCGGCAACGAACGCGGCAAACTCTACGCCCAGGGCACCTATCGGGTCGGCAAGCATTTCAATGTCGAACGCATCCCAACCATCAAGAAGCAGGGCATCAGCGCCTACGATCCCCGGGTGATCGAAGTGACCGGCATTTCGATGATGAAAACGGCGCAGGGCGCCGATCACACCGCCGGCAATATCCCGGCTCACAAAAGCGCCGATAAGACCACGGAGCAGTTGGTCGACGCCAGCATGGAAATCCAGGTGCAAAGCGCCACGGCGGACAGTTTGGGTCTTTGCCTGTTCGGCCGCTCGATCACCAATACCTCGGCGGATCTGATGGTGCAGGCGTTGAACGACGCCCATGGCACCAATCTCGATCCCTCCTTCATGGAGAAGATCGGCCGCGAGGCACTGGAGATGGAGTGGGAGTTCAATAAGCAGGCCGGCTTCACCGAAGAAGACGACGAACTCCCCGACTTCTTCTACGACGAGCCGTTGGAGCCCAGTAATAAAGTCGCCCGCCACCGCAGTACACCTGTCAATGCTGCTTTCCGGGAGATCCTGGAGAGGTAGGGCGTCTGACGATACGTCATCCCGGCCAAGCGCAGCGCGAGCCGGGATCGCCCCCGGGTGCGGTGCTTGCAGCGATCCCGGATATCGCCGTTGGCGATTCCGGGATGACATTATAACGATCGTCTTCAAATCTGCTTGGAATGGATCCCGGCGCTCCGCTTCGCTGCGGCCGGGATGATGGTGGGAGGTGCCACCGATAAATACGGATAAGCGCTGTGTGGACTAATGTGTGGCGCCATCAGCGTTCATCCGTAGTTTTGTCATGACCTTCATCATAGCCGATCCCGTTATGCGGTCAGTTGCTCCCTTATCTTCACGAGCATGTCCATCTGTTCCCGGTCCCGGCTGCCGGTGACGCGGACGCAGAAATGGCTACAGCCGGCTTCGGCGAATGCGCCGAGCCAGGCCGTGACCGCGGCCCGGTCGCCGGCGCAGGTATATTGAACGCGCCGCACCTTGGCCGGATCCATCATGTAGTAGCTGCCGAGATAGTCGTCCAATTCGGCTTTGGCTTTCGCCACGTCTTCGTTGATGGCGATCGTGACATAGGCCGCGCCGGTCAAGGACGTTGGGTCACGACCCGCTTCCTCGGCCGCGGAGGTCACCTGTCGCCAGCCTTTAGCCCAGGCCGCGGCGTCGCCGGAACCGGCCGGGAACCAGCCGTCGAAATTCTTACCGGCCCGGCGTAGGGCATTGGGTACGCCGCCGCCGCCCCAGAAGATCGGCCCGCCTGGCGTATGGGGCTTTGGCGCCAGTTCGGCATCGCGTAAGGTCCAGCGGCCGTCCCAGTTCACCGGCGCGTCGCTGGTCCAGAGCGCGCGGTACAGACGCAGGCCTTCCAGCATGCGGCCGACCCGTTTTTCGAACGGGACGCCGGCGGCTTCGAACTCCCGATGCGCCGCGGGCATGTCCTGACCAATGCCGACGCCCAAGACCAAACGGCCTTTGGCGATCTGGTCGATGGTTGCTAATTGCTGCGCCAGCACGACCGGATTGCGCAGCATCGGCAGCAAGACGGCGGTGCCCAGAACGACGCGCTCGGTCCGCCCGGCGATGGCGGCGATTAAGCTCAAAGGGTCGTGGCGCGGCTTGGCCAACAGCGAGTCGCCGATCCAGGCGCTATCGAGCCCAACTGCTTCTGCGTGATCGGCCAGAGCCAGGATTTCGTCGGTCTCATGGATGCCGCGCATGGCGCGCTCACGTGTCGGCAGCAAGTATCCGAGTTTCACATTCATGCCGTCACGCCGCCCCATATATCTTCCGCCACTCGCACGACAAGCTCGAGCTTGCGGTACTGATCGTCTTCGCTGATCAAGTTTCCTTCCTCCGTCGAGGCAAAGCCACATTGCGGGGCGATGCCGAGTTGGTCGATATCGGCGTATCTGGACGCCTCGTCGAACTTGCGCTTCAGGTCGTCGAGGCTTTCCAATTCACCAGTCTTCGTGGTGATGAAGCCGGGCAGGACCCGCTTCTTTCCCTTTGGCAGCAACCGCAAGGGCTCCAGACCGCCGGCCCGTTCGCTGTCATACTCCATGAAGTAAATGTCGATGCCGGTCTGGTTGAATACGGCGTCGGCAGCCGGATCGTAGGCGCCCTCCGCCATCCAGGTACTCTGGAAGTTGCCGCGGCAGAGATGCATGGCGATCACCATGTCGTCCGGCCGACCGGCGATGGCATCGTGCATGATCTTGGCATAGGCAGTGATGAGCTCATCCGGATCGAAACCCTCCGCCTGTTTTTGCGTGCGAATCTTCGAATCGCAGAGATAGGCGAAAAAGATGTCGTCCATCTGCAGGTATCGGCAGCCGGCGTCGTAGAAGGCGCGCACGGCCTTGGCATAGGTCTTCGCCAGATCGTCGAACAAGACGGCGGCGTCGGCATATTCCGGTGGCGTGATGTCCGCCGCGGCGGTGCGAAAATGGCAACAACTCGGCCCCGGGATCGAGATTTTCGGTTGGACCCTGGCGACCGATTTGAGATAGCGGAAGTGATCCAACATCGGATGATCGTCCGGGAAGTCGAGGCGGCCCGTGATGGTCGGAAAAATCGGTTTCAACGTCGCGCCCTTGAATGCCAATCCTTCGTCCCGCTCAACCAGGTCGAAGCCGGTGAGACCGCCCATGAAGTCGTAGTGCCAGAAGGCCCGGCGGTATTCGCCGTCGGTCACGGCCTGAAGGCCCGCAGCTTCCTGCATCGCCACGGCGTCGCGGATGGCGGTGTCTTCGACGGTCCGCAGTTCGTCCGCGTCGACGGAACCGTTCTCGAAATGGCCGATGCGCGCGGCCTTCACCGCCTCGGGGCGCAGCAGGCTGCCGACGTGATCGGCGCGATAGGGGGCTTGGGCCATGGTCGTCCTCCTCAAACCCGCGCCAATACGCGGTCGATAAATGTATTCGCGGCGCCGAGGTGGTTGCTTGGGTCGGCTAGATTCTCGCCATCGATGTCCGCATGTTCGCTCAGATAGGATAACAGATCCCCACTGGCCAATCCGATTTTGACAAGCTCAAGGGCATCGGCTCGGTCCATTTTGCCAATAAGCAAGCGGGTTGCCGCTTCGGCAAACACCCCGTCGGTCATGTTTTGGCGCATGCGTTCGGGGCTCACCCGCAGTCCCGTCAGCAGCGATCGCGTGTTGCGCAATGCACCGCCAGTCAGTGTCATCAGCTGTGGTAGTATTGCTTCTTCGACCATCATTTCGACGCCGCCACGCTCCTGCGGTGCGGGCAAGGCTTGGAGAAGTCCGCCTTGCAGCGCGCCGCTTAATCGCGCGGCAGCGACCAGGGCTTCGGCAAGGATGGGGTTGCTTTTCTGCGGCATGGCGCTGGAACCACCGCCAACGACGGTGACTTCCGCTACTTCGGTCTGCGTCAACAGCATGAGGTCCGCGCCGATCTTGCCCAGGCTACCGGTCAACCCGGCGAGCCATCCGCCGAATTCCACCGGTCCGTCGCGCTGGGTATGCCAGGGCGTGTCGGCGGGGACAAGATCCAACGCCTCAGCCAATGCCGCCGCCACCTCCGGGCCTTTGCCGCCGAAGGCCGAAAGGGTGCCGGCTGCGCCGCCGAATTGAACCATCAGCAATCGCGGTCGCAGTTCCGCCAGCCTGTCCCGATGGCGTAACAATGGCGCCAACCACCCCGCCGCCTTGTAGCCGAAACTGATCGGCACGGCCTGCTGGGTCCGTGTCCTCCCGGCCAAAATGGTGCCGCGATGGTCGTCGGCCAAACAAGCCAAATTTCTGGTCACGTCGGTTAGCCGACCTTCGCAGAGCTCGAGATAAGCCTTACACCGCAAGGCCCGCGCGGTATCCAGAATATCCTGGGAGGTGGCGCCCAGATGGACATGATCCGCCGCCACTCCCGCGGCTTTGCGCAGTTTGGCGACCAACGCCGGGATCGGCACTCCGTCCCGCATTGTCGCCTCTACGAGGTCGTCCGGTGCTACCGTCATTTCGCCGGCCGCCGCCTCGATCATCGACGCCGATTCCTGCGGGATCAAGTCCAGCTTTGCTTGAACTTTCGCCAGCATGACCTCAACTTCAATTAAGGTAGAAATTATTGTTCCCTCCGACAGCAACTCATCCATGTCGGGATCGCGGAGCGGCGCGTCGAGAAAGGATTGGCGCATGGCAAATGTTAGGCGGGTTAGATGTCGAAGAACACCGTCTCCCGTGCCCCCTGCATGTGAATGTCGAAGCGGTAGAGCGGGCCGGTGGCGGTGTCTTCGCGGCTTGCGATCAGAGTAGCGCGGCGCTCGACCGGTACCGATTGAAGAATCGGGTCGGCCGCATTCGCCTTCTCCTCGTCCGAGAAATAGATCCGCGTATAGGCATGGCTTAAGAGACCGCGCATGAACAGCATGACGTTGAGGTGAGGGGCTTGGGCGCCGTCTATGCTGCCGGGCTTGACGGTGTTGAAAGTAAATCGCGTTTCGGGATCGGTGCCGGTGCCGACGCGACCAAAGCCCGCGAAGCCGGTATTGGAACCGCGCTTGTCGGCCGGATGACTGTAGCGGCCCTGGCCGTCCGCTTGCCAGATTTCGAGCATCGCATCCGGGATCGGTGCGCCGGCGCCGTCCAGGACTTGACCCTGCAGACGGATCGGTTGTCCCTGACTGTCGTCGCCGGCCATGCGGCCATCGGCGAATTGGCTTAAGGGATAGCCATATTGCTCGGGCGTCAGGCCGTAGGCGAAATAAGGGCCGACGGTTTGTGACGGCGTTTGCTTGCGGCTCATGTTCCGTTCTCCATCGGCGTCGCCCGCCCGCCCGCCAGAACGATATCGAAAACATAACCGAGGGCGAATTCCGGCTCCGTCACGTCCAGGGAAAAATCGGCGATCAGCCGATCGCGAGCGTTCGCCGGCGTGCCCTGGAAGATCGGGTCGAGCTGCAGCAGGGGATCGCCTGGGAAATACATCTGCGTGACCAAACGGCTGGCAATGGTCGGGCCGAAGAGGGAGAAGTGGATATGGTTGGGCCGCCAGGCATTTTCATGATTGCCCCAGGGATAGGCGCCCGGCTTCACCGTGTAGAAGCGGTAGTGGCCGTCGGCATCGCTGACGCAGCGGCCGGCGCCGAGAAAATTCGGATCCAACGGCGCGTCGTGTTGATCGACCGCGTGAATGTAGCGGCCGGCGGCATTGGCCTGCCAAACTTCGACCAGCATGTTCGGCAACGGCCGACCGGCATCGTCCAACACTTGCCCGGTGACGACGATGCGCTCCCCTAAAGGCGCGCCGTTTTTGACCGCGTTCTTCGTCAAATCGGCATCCAGCGATCCGATAGCGTCATGCCCGTAGATCGGCCCGGTCATCTCCGACAGTCCAGCGGGCAGTGGCACCAAGGGTTTCGTCGGTGCACGAAGAGGCGTCGACTTGTAGTCTTGATAAAGATAAGGCGGATGGCTCTGCCAATCGCGCCCTGATTCAAAATGATCGTTCATAAAAAACTTCCTATGGTCGGGCGATCCGCATTGAGTTTACGACACTTTCCGCTGCTGTCAGGAGGAAATCATTTCCTTTAGCATTGCCGGCGATATGCCCTGATCCCGATAGGATTGTAGCGATTTCGCTCCGTCGCGACTCGCTAGGCGGCGTCCCGCCGAATTCCGGATCAGTCGGTGATGGCGATAGATGGGTGTCGGTAAATCGAGTAGCGCTTGCAGCAGCCGATGTACATGTGTGGCTTCGAGAAGGTCTTCGCCGCGGGTTATCAAGGTGACCCCTTGTGAGGCATCGTCGACCGTGACGGCGAGATGGTAGCTGGTAGCGATATCCTTGCGTGCCAAGACCACATCACCGTGGACGGCTGGATCGGCAATCTGCTCACCGTTCAAGTCGTCGATCCAGGTCAGTTCCGCCCCGGTCAGGTCAAGCGCTTTCTGGACATCCAACCGCCAGGCATGCGCGTCGCCTCGGGCTAGCCGTTCCGTCGGGTCGAGGCCACGGCAGGTGCCGGGATAAAGCGGACCGTCCGGCCCGTGCGGCGCGCTCGGGCTTGCCGCGATTTCGGCCCGGATTTCCCTCCGCGAGCAAAAGCAGGGATAGAGCACATTTCGCGCTTTGAGCCTGGCAAGGGCATCGGCATAGTCGGCCATATGATCGGACTGCCGGCGCACCGGACCGTCCCAGGTGATGCCGAGCCAGTCCAGATCTTCCAGGATCATTGCTTCATACTCAGGCCGGCAGCGGATGCTGTCGATATCCTCGATCCTCAATAGAAAACGACCGCCCCGCGCCCGGCACAAATCATGCGCCTGCCAAGCGGCGAATGCGTGACCCAGATGCAGGGGCCCGGTTGGGCTGGGGGCGAAACGCGACGTTATGGTCATTTCGGCTATGCCATCGTTCCTTGTAATGTCGTCATGCCGGGAAACGCGCCAGCGTTTATCCGGCATCTCGGGCATGGTAGAGCTTTATTCAGCACCAGATTCCGGCTCGCGCTCCGCTTGGCCGGAATGACGGTATTTATTTAAGGCATAACCATGAGCGACCCACAAATCCAGGCCCTGATCGAAATCGACTCCGACTTCCAGCCGGTGCTGGATGAATTCGGCCCGCCGCCGTCACGGTCCCGGCCGCCGGGCTTCGAAACCTTGCTGCGGATCATCGTCGGTCAGCAGGTCTCCACCGCCAGTGCCGCGGCGATCTGGCGCCGGCTCGACAAGAAACTCAAGCGCATCGATCCGGACAGCATACTGAAGCTTGGTTTCGGCGGTCTCAGCAATGTCGGCTTCAGCGGTCCCAAGGTGCGCTACGCTCAGGCTTTGGCGGAAGCGGTAAAGGATGGCGAGCTGGTATTCGACCATCTCGCGCGTTTGGACGACGAGGCCGCCATTGCGGCCCTGACCCGGATCAAAGGCATCGGCCGCTGGACGGCGGAAATCTATCTGTTGGCCGCGTTGGACCGAGAGGATATCTGGCCGGGCGCCGACGTGGCGCTGATCACCGCGGCGCAGGAATTAAAAGGCTTACCCAACCGGCCGAAGGCGGAGGAGCTTCGGGACCTCGCCGAAATGTGGCGCCCATACCGCAGTGTCGCCGCCCGTATGTTATGGCATTATTATGGCGGCAAGCGCGGGCGGATCGCCCAGCCGCTCGGCAGTGAGGCGTAGCGAGGAGTAGAGGTAATATGGTGGATATCGACGGCCCGCGTGTGGCGCCGGCCAGTGGTGGGCCGGTGCGACAACTCGTCATTCTGGCACATGGTTATGGCGCCGACGGCGAAGATCTGATCGGCCTGGCGCCCCATTTAGCGACCGTGTTGCCCGACGCCGCGTTCATCGCGCCGAACGCACCGGAACGCTGCGCGCAAGGCGGCTTCGGCTACCAATGGTGGGGCATCGAAAGCTTTTCCCTTGACGAACGCTGGCAGGGTGTGACAAAAGCCGCCCCCGTCCTGGACGATTTTATTTCCCAGGAGTTGGAGAGGGCGGGCCTGCGCGAGAAGGACTTGGCCCTCGTCGGATTTTCCCAAGGGACGATGATGTCGCTGCATGTGGGCCCGCGCCGGCGCGAGTCGATTGCGGGCATCGTCGGTTTTTCCGGGGCCCTGATCGGTCCGGATCGGTTGCCGGAAGAGATACGGACCCGGCCGCCGGTGTTGATGATCCACGGCGACAGCGATCAGATGGTGCCGACCCAATCCATGTTCGACGCGGTGCAAGGATTGGCCGGGGCGGGGCTGACGGCGGAATGGCATGTCAGCCAAGGAACGGGCCACGGTATCGCGCAGGACGGGTTGGTTCTGGCTTGCAAATTCTTGGCTCGGATCTTCGCGTCACAAGATTAACCAGATGCTGTAGCGGGACGTGAAACAAATACTCCATATAGTTTTCGCTGGCCAACGGGCGGGCGTGCTGTAAAATATGGACCGAACAAGTATAGAGAGTGCCGCGGCACAATATTACCGCGGCAAGAAGGCGATGCGGACGATCACTGAATTGAAGCCTGCTTTGGTGTTGAACGCGGACTACCGGCCCTTGAGCTATTATCCGTTGTCTCTCTGGTCTTGGCAGGACGTGGTGAAGGCGGTGTTCCTCGACCGGGTGAACGTGGTCGAGGAGTATGACCGCTATATCCATTCGCCCGGATTCCAGATGCGGCTGCCGAGCGTGGTTTCGCTGAAGAATTACGTGCAACCGGCTAAATATCCGGCCTTCACGCGGTTCAACGTGTTCCTGCGGGACCTGTTCGAGTGCCAGTATTGCGGTGCGCCGGAAGACCTGACCTTCGATCACGTGATCCCGCGCAGCCGCGGTGGCAAGACCACCTGGGAAAATGTGGTGACGGCCTGCGCGCCCTGCAATCTACGCAAGGGCGGGCGGATGCCGAAGCAGTGCGGTATGCATCCCTATCGGCCTGCACGCCGGCCCACGGTCTATGAATTGCATGAAAACGGCCGGCGCTTCCCGCCCAATTTTCTGCACGAGAGCTGGAGCGACTATCTTTATTGGGATGCGGAGTTGGAGCCGTAAGCCGGTGTAAAATCCGCCTAATCGGCAAAACAAGACAAACGCCGCGCGGCCAACGCGCGGTGTTTCGTTTTTTGAAGTCTTTTCGGTCTAAGGCGGCGGTGATCCAAAATCGAATTTAGATCAAGCCTTCCTTCTGCGCCCGCTTACGTGCCAACTTACGGGCGCGGCGGATCGCCTCGGCCTTTTGCCGAGCCCGCTTTTCGGAGGGTTTTTCGTAGAATTTCCGGGCCTTCATCTCCCGGAACACGCCTTCACGTTGCAGCTTTTTCTTGAGCGCGCGCAGCGCCTGGTCGACATTATTGTCCCGTACAAAGACTTGTACCAAAGGAACACTCCTATTCGATGATCATAAAGGGTCCATACCCTGTGTTGGTTGGCGTTGTAACTGATCCGCCCCCGTCCCGGCAACAGTTATTTGCGGGAAAAATGCCGCATTGTTGCCGGAATGCATCAGGGGACGGTGTTTATGTCTTTGGCCAAAGGCAATGAAATTACTGGCCTGTCGTCACGTTGGTAGGGACATAGATACTCGGAGCAATCCAAACGGTACTTATCTGTGTGTGAATAATTCGGGTGTTTCACGAGTCCCGGCGTTTGGAGTTCTTTAACTATTTCCACCTAGCGTGTCGGCAGGTAGCCGGAATTCGAGGTCGATCTTCAGTCTTCGGGTGGTATGGCCGGCCAACCTTGGTGATTGACCGTGGGCGATTGAGCGATTGAAGCCGGTATGGGACGTGGCACGTTAAAAGAGGCGACGGAGAACCAGTCCGCGCGGCTGGAAGAGCGGGCGATCCATCTCGGCATGAGCAATACCGCCGTGGTGTTGGCCGGCTGTTTGGCGGCTCCACCCATGGTTTACTGGGCCTATTGGCCGGAAAATGCCTTCGGCGAGTTCATCTTCTGGTTCGTCTGTATGCTGGCCGCCATGAGCTTTCGGACGGCTCTCCATTGGCGGATCAATGTTAGCTTTCGGGATCCCGTCGATTACCTGAAATGGCGCAACCTGATGATTTTGTCTGCGTGCTTTACGGGAGCCGCATGGGGGATGTTGCTGCCGCTCAGTGTGGGCTTGCCGTCCGTTGAATTGCAGGCGGTGTCCGTTATCATCATCGTTGGCGTCACGGCCGCGACAGTCAGTACGACATATATGGTGTTCATTTCGTTCATTGTGTTCGAGGCGATCATCGTGATCTGCGTTTGCATCGGTGCGTTGCTTACCGAGTATCCCTTGGTACAAGGCTTGGTGCCGCTGGCTTTGATCTTCTTTGCCTATCTGACCCGGGCCGCATGGTTGAGCCGCAAGGCCTTCGAGCAAGCCAGTCTGGACCAGTTTGAGGCGGAAGCTCTGGCGACGCAGTTGCAGGCGGAAAAGCTGGAAATGGAGCGGCTGAACGCGGCCCTGACGGCGGCAACTGCGGAGGCGGTGTCGGCGAACCATGCCAAGACCGACTTCCTGACCGCTATGAGCCATGAACTGCGTACACCGCTCAATACCATCATGGGCTATGCCCAACTGATCGGCTTGCCGGAGTCGAAGTACGGCCAGGACCATCTACGTCGGATAAGCGACGATATCCTCTATGCCAGCCGGCACCTCCTGGATATGATCACCGATATCCTTGATCTGGCGGCCGTGGAGGCCGGTAAGATCGTTCTGGAAGAGCAGGCGGTGCGGCCCGGCGATATGATTGACGAAGCTGTGCCCTTGATACAGGAAATGGCTGCGCGCAATCAGCTGACCTTCGCCCGCAGCGGCGACAGCGACCGCGCGGTGCAGGCGGACCCGAAACGGCTTCGGCAGGTTCTGCTTAACTTGATCTCCAACGCCGCCAAATACAACCGGCCGGGCGGCCATTTCTCGATCCAATGCCAAGACCTGGACGACGATCATGTGCGCATCGCCGTCAGCGACACCGGATGCGGCATCGCGGCCGAAGACCGGAACAAGATATTCCAGCAGTTCAGCCGGTTGAGCCAGAACAATGTCAGTGTGGAAGGTACGGGTGTCGGCCTCTATTTCTCGAAGCAATTGATCGACCTGATGGGTGGTCGGATCGACTTTGTCAGTGAGGTCGGGTCCGGTAGCACGTTCTACGTCGATTTGCCGGTCGCGGTTGAACAAATAGAGGCCTCATCGGCGCTAGCCACGATCGAAAAACGCCGGGTGGGCGAATAACCGCCCAGTGGATTTCTTGGCTAGCCGATTTGCGACAGGATGGTCTCGTCCGTGATCTTGTCGTCGTCGGCCAGAAGGAAGGCTTTGCTGAGGATAAGCGACAACATAATGTCGCCAGCGAAAGGTAGCTTGACCTGACCTGTACCCTTGGCCGGGCGGCCGCGGACGATGCAGAGATATCGATTCTCCGGCATTATCTGGATATTGCTGGAACCGAGATGGATGCGGTAGCTCTTCCGCTTCCCGTCGACCTCAAGATAGCGGTCGGTGATACGAGCTCGGTCGGCAAAGGCAAGCTTCGGCACGATCGCCTGCAATAACTCCCGACGGATCGCCGCCGACTGGTTCAATTCGCCGAAGGCGTGCTCATGCCAGTAGCGGCCGAACTGACCGTCCGGTCCACCGTCGGTCCAATCCGGATCGTTGGCGACGCTAGAGACGGCGACGAACAGGTCGACATCGCGCATGGCTTCGGAGAAGACGATCGGCGGCACCTCTTCCAAGCGGATGTTGACACCGTCCTCGTCGACGAAGCGGACTTGATCGGCGGCTAGGTGCAGCGGAATCCAAGCCTCGCTGCGTTCGTCATTGTCGACGGCATCGACGTGATATTCGATGTTGAGGCCGTGCTGCGGTACATGTCGGGTCGGCACGTTCCAATTATCCCAGCCGCCCAAAAACTCGAACTCCCAGCGCCGGGCCCGACAAAGCGCGCGGAACTGATGCTGGCGCAGGATGTGGGCGGCAAAGCGGTTGGAGTAGATTTCCGTCTGCCGCTCGGCATCGGTCAGCACGTATATCTCGCGATGGGCCTGTTTGATCGGCTGGGTCAGACCGCGTTCAACGATACGGCGGCGCCAGGCCAGCACCTCGTCTGTATCGCTGTTCATCGGGTGCCAGAGTCTTAAGCGGGCATCGTCGACCGGTTGGACCGTCGTCCCGGCAATGTCACGCAGCGTTTCGCCGTCGAGCATGACGGCGCGATTGCCGCCGGCTGCCGCGACACGCCAGATTAGGGTCTCGGTGATCGGACGGCGTAGCGGATGGTCGACATAGCGCTCGCGCCAAATCGCGAAAGGCCATTGCCGGTCATCGAGCCAGGAATCTTCCAGCAGCGCTAGTTGAGTTTTACGGGCTTGATCGATATCTTTGACCTGGGCGCGCAAGGCCTTTAGCGTTTCCGGATGGTCGCGCTTGACGGACACGGGCGGTCCTTTTCGGCTCTTGCCGTCGGCGCCAAGCCAACTCAAGCTCACGTCTGCCGCCGTCGCGGTGATGATGCCTCGCACGCCGTCCAGCTCCGCCGTTATAGTGGCACCGGCATTGAGGCCAAAGTCGGGTAGGCTGATTTCCTCGAGATCGGCAAGCGTTATGCCTCGTGCGGTGGCGATCTCGGACAGTCCGGCCGTTATCTTGTCCCGGACGGATGCATATTTGATTGCCGCCCGCAGCTGGGTCAGCTCGGCCAAGGCCTCGTTGTCTTCCGACATCGCATGCAAAACCAACAGGCAGGCATTGCCGAGTTTGACGGAGCGCGCACCGACGCTTGGTACTTTGCGGAAACAGACCAGCGCAAACCGGCCGATGGCGGCAACGACGCGATTGTCATCCAATTCGGGACAAAGCCAGATCAGGCCCTTGAGGGCATCGAGGCTGAAATCCGTCTCCTCCGGATTGGGCACCGTGTCGGCTAGCCAGACGGTCAGGCGGTTCGCCACGCGGTTAGCGCCGATTTCTGCGACAAGCGGCCGCGCTGTATCCCGCCATTTCTTCGTCGGCTTCGGTTTGTCCGCCGCCGTCGCCGCATGGCTGAGCAACGCCACCCAAGCAGCTTGTTGCGCCGCCGGTTCTTCCGTCAAACTCTTCCGGGCGGAGTCGCCCCAGGGACCCGGCGGAAATGCGTCCGCCTCGGCCGTAGCGTCCGGTTCCAAAAGTGCGAGAACCCGATGGCGTATTTTGACGAGCGTTTGGTTCGGCGGCGCCACCGTGGCCATATGGTCGAGTCGCGCCAAGACCGCTTCCAGCGCGGGGCGCAGATCTCCGCTCGCCGCCGCGCCGCCGCAATGGCGCTCGCAAGCCGTAAGCAACGGCAGCGTCGGAAACCCAAAGTCGAGATAACTCTGTTTCGCGGCGCGGTAAAGCATGGGGACGAGATGTTCGGCCTCGTACGGCAGCTTCTTACGTAACAATTGACTGGCGATTAGCGGCGGGATATCGCGCCGCATCCAGTAATCGTCTCGTCCCGACCCGCCGAGTTCTTTCTTGACGGTGAACAACGCGGCCAGGGCGACCTCGATCTGTTCGCTTGCCGGTGCGGATTTCAACGCGGTCCAGGTGGCCGACTTCGTCAACTTGATGCGATCGGCCCAATCCTCCCGGTCTCCGACGATTTCCTCGACGATAGCTCGAACCGTCGCTTTGGACTTGGCGGAATGGGCCGGCGGCGACGCCGACTTGAGCAGCCGCTTCAAACGGTCCAAAACCATATTCAACCGCCTACTAGGGGAACGAGCCGCAGGAACTGTACTTCGCTGTCGTCCGTTACGGTAACTGTCGCGGTGAGGTCTTCGATCTGCTTGTCGTCGACAAGCATGATGACCTGACGCGCCTCAAACGCCGCCTGGGCCGCATCGATTTCCGCGTCCGCATCGAGCTTCGGTAGCTTCGGCCGTTTTTTAGTCTTATTCAACCGCGCCTCGTCCGGATGCTGGGCGATGCCGACCAGGAAGGAAGCGGCCCGATCATGATCCGCTCGCGTTTTGGCGCGGCGGGTATTTTCGCGGCCGACTTCGGCGGCCACATGTTGGGCCACGATCTCCTTGGCCGTCACCGTTTCGCTGACCAGCTTAAGCTGGAAACTATGTCGCGTCGGTTCGCCGACGACGCTTTCGATCAGTTTTAGTGTTTGCGGCACCTCGGATTCCTGTCCTTAATCTAAATTGGTTTTCATGGATATTATGCAATCGCACGTTTTAGGGCTCCTGTTATAGCCGCCGGCCGCGACGTTCATTACGGACAACGGTGCGCTAGGCCGCTATTCTGACTGTGCGCCGCGCCGGGAAACGCACCGTCACACGGGTGCCTTTCCCCAGCTGGCTTTCGATCTCCAGCTGACCGCCGTGCAGCTCGACTAACTGCCGTGTCAAAGAAAGACCAAGTCCGGTGCCTTCGACGGTGCGGAGTTTCGGGTCTTTAATCCGAGCAAAGGGAACTTGGCTGCGGGCGATCCCGTCTTCGTCCATGCCAACGCCATTGTCCTGTACGATCAGTTCGATAGCGCCATTTCGTTTGACGGAACCCATCACGGAAACACGTCCGCCTTCTGGTGTGAACTTGACCGCGTTGGATACCAAATTCAGAAGGATTTGCTTGACCAATCTATCGTCCGCGATCAACCCCAGATCGTCACGCGACAGGCTCGTAATGAGATCGATGTTCTTGGCTTCCGCCATCGATTTATTGATGTCGAGGGCGAACCCGATCGCTTGACCGACAAAAACTTGATCCTCCTCAAGTTCCAGTTTGCCGGCATCGATCTTAGACAGGTCGAGCAGGTCGTTGATCACGGACAGCAGGTGCTGACCGCTTGTCGAAATGCTTTTTACATAGTCCTCGTAATGCGGATCGCCGAGGGGACCGAAGATCTTGTGTTCCATCATCTCCGCGTAGCCGATGATGGCGTTCAAGGGGGTCCGCAACTCGTGACTCATATTGGCCAGAAACTCATAGCGGACGCGGTACACCTTACGATGCACCAGGATCGTAACCACAATGATAATGATGCTGATCAGACCGGCGATCAGATATGCCGGCAGCTCGAATTCGCCAACTTCAGCCTCTAGATCCTGGGTCGAAACGCCGATTGAAACGATCAACGGAAATTCCGCCAATTTGCGATAGGCGTGGTAACGGGTCACATTGTCGACCAAGCTTGTTTGACGGTAAACGCCGGAGGGGCTTTTTTCCAATTCCGACCAGAGCTGCGAAGCGCTGACATTCTGCCCCGGGCCGAGCCAAGTGGCCGGCGCATGGGCCCGGATAATCTTATCGGAACCGATGAGTGTCGCGGCGCTTTTCGGGCCGATATTGATCTCGGTAAAGAACGCGGTAAGTGACGTCACGTCGATTGCGGCGAATACGACCCCACCGAACCCGCCGTCAGGCAACGTGATCCGGCGGACGAGACGCATTGTCAGTTTGCCCGTATTGCGTCCGCGATGCGGTGGCGAAATATAAAGTCCATCGTTTTCGTTCGCGACAAAGTGCTTGAAATAATCGCGATCTTTGGCGGTTGCCCCAGGTTTGATATCGTGCCCGGACACGTATAGCGGCGTGCCGTCAGGACCGATAATGGTGAAATGAGACACCATATCCCGGTTATATCCATGATCGCCAACAATTTGCCTGATCGTATCGATACTGACGCTGTTCATATAGTCGCGGCGTAGCATCATGATGAAATGATCGGCATAACTGAGAATTTTCAGCGTGTTTTGTTCGAATACGGTCGCCAAACGGGCGGCCCGATCGGCGCTCTGGCGCGTGATTTGTTCTTTTTCGACCGATACAAAATGGACGGCCCCCCACCAGACAAGACCGATCGCAATTGCGGCGCATACGAGGTAGGACGCGCGGATATCAGGTGAAAACCAGCGAAGAATTTTTTGTTTAATCATTGCACCGGGCCATCGCGGCGAATATTTCCCGCATAGTCCAAATTAGCAGAAAATCTGTTGCAAATTGGTAAATTTCACTCTGAATTAGGCTGCCGCCGATAGCCAATCGAGCACTCGTTCTGCTTGATGTCGACTACCGGGTTCGAACGGTAACATATGGCCGTGATCGTACGCGAGCAGATATGTCGCGTTATAACGTTCGGTGATTTTCTCGACGGTGGTCGGCGCCACGACCTTGTCGCCATCGGCCGCAAGGCAGAGAACCGGACAACGCACCGTCGATGCATCGACCGCGCTGGCGCGGGTGGCATCGAACATCCAAAACATCGCCTCGAAGATCGCGCGGCCGGATTCAGGCACGAAATGCTCGAATACATCTCGCTGGTTGTCCGGAGGGATGTGGGTCAATGAATTGCCGCGGGCGATGTCGAAATCCGACACCAGAGCATCGTTCCAGAACGGACCGAGTGACATCAATCCCCGAGCGGCGGCGATTTCGTCTTCCGATGTCGGCAAGATGCCGCTCGGTGGTGAGGGCGTCACCAGCACGAGGGCTCTTGCCAATCCCCGCGCCGCCAGCATCTGCGCCAGCAATCCGCCCATGGAATGGCCGACCAGCACGGGCAATGCGGACAATGTCTCGATCTCGGTGGCGAGGTCATCCGCATAATCGAGCAAGCCGGTCCCCGCCAAGCCCGATGGGGCCATGCCATCTTCTGTTGGCTGATGATGCCGCAATTCCGGCGAATGAACCTGCCAACCCCCCGCCTCGAAACAATCTTGCCACTCGGCCCAGCACCATGATCCGGCGAAGGCGCCCGGGATCAACATGAGTGAGCCAGGGATCATGACGAAAAAATACTAAGGTTGTTTTGCTGCATCAACTGCCTGGGCGGAACTAGCATGCATCAGCCATCAACAAGATGCCGAAATTCGGCCATGACTTGCCGGTAGGTGTCACGCTTGAAGGGGACGATATAGCGTTCCAGATCGTCGAAATCGCACCATTTCCAGGCATTGAATTCCTGATGTTCGGTTTCGATATCGATCTCGCTGTCTTGGCCGAGAAACCGCAGCACGAACCATTTTTGCCGTTGCCCGCGGAACCGACCCTTCCAGACTTTGTCGGCGATGTCCTCGGGCAGATCGTAAGGGATCCAGTCATTGCTTTCGGCCAGGATTTCGACATGGTCGGTGCCGATCTCCTCCTTCAATTCGCGCAACGCCGCCGTCTTGGGGTCTTCGCCCGGATCGATGCCACCTTGCGGCATCTGCCACGCTTCCGCCGTCTGGTCGATGCGCTGGCCAACGAAGACCTGGTCGAGACGGTTCAAAATCAACAGGCCGACGCAGGGCCGATAGGGTCGATCACGATATGGGAGGGTCATTTCAACGCGCCGCCTGTTTGTTCACCAAGGCGGATATCGGCGCCAAATCCAAACCCTTGCCGTCAGCTTCCCGGCTCCAACGGGCGAGAATGTTGGCGGTTACCGGATGTAAATGCGCAATCCCGACGGCATGCCCGCGGTCGAAGGCGATCTTCTCCAACTCCCGCAGCTTCGCCTCGATGGCGGCCTTGCTCGGTTTGTCGTCGATCCAGCGGTCCGCGAAAACGCGCGGTAGCGCCATGCCGTCGGCGACGGAAACGGCTTTGCTCTCCGCCCCCGTTTCCGCATCTATGAACATTAGTCCGGACTGTTTGAAAACCTGGAAAACGGGGCGCAAGGCGATTTCAGATCCGACATAGCGCCCGCCCATGAAATTCATCACGCCGACATAACCGGTGACCTGAGCCAAAGACCGGCGCGTCTGCGCTACATTGACCCGGGCCGGGGCCGTGACCAACAGCGTATTCGGACCCGGATCGTCTCTGGGGTAGTTGCGCGGCTCCATCGGGATTTCCAGCAAAATCTCGTGGCCTTTGCTGCGCGCATTGTTGACGAGGCGCTGCAAATCCTCGCCATAGGGGGAAAACGCCAAGGTCACCAGGCCCGGTAGTTCGTCGATCGCCGCCGCGGTGGTATCGCCGTTCAGGCCCAACCCGGCGATGATGATGGCGATCTGGGGCCGCCCGTCCGAGCTGTGGGGACGGGCATAGACCGACAAGGCGGTCCGGCCGTCGTCGGCGATTTTGGGGACGGGTCCGAGCGGCGTTTCCTCAACCAATTTAGGGTCGGGCGCCGGCGGCAAATTGTTCGGGTCGATTTTCGGCGCGGGCGGCGTTTCGGATTTGTCACCATCTTGTTTTGGCGGCGCTTCCGACTTGCCGCCATCTTGTTTCGGTAGCGCTTCGGACTTGTCGTCGTCCTCGACAGGCGCCTTCGCCGCGACTTTGGGGGACGTCGGCTCGGCCGCCGCCGCGCGCGCCGCTTGTTCCGCGTCATAGGTGATGGACGCCCAAGCGATCGCCCCCGCCGCGCCCAGCACCAGAAGAGCGATGACAATGGAAAGAGCGCTGACCCGGGGTCGTCGTTTCGCCACCTTCGTGCCTCTGCAGGCCGATTAATTGCCTTTCGGCCGGTTGTTTAAGATCGCCATACTGCGCATCAAGTCGAGGGCGTAGCTCAACTGATAGTCCTTACGTTCGCCCTCGGCATCGGGCGCGGACGGATCGCCGGGCTTTTTCTCGCCTTCCTTGACTTCGATATGACCGCGCAGATCAGCTTCCGAGCGCCGTTTCGGCCCATTGACCTTCTGCAACACCGCCTGTTCGACTTCGACGTCGGGAATAATCCCCTTGGCTTGGATCGATTTGCCGGACGGCGTGTAGTAAAGCGCTGTCGTCATGCGCACCGCGCCACGGCCGCCGAGCGGGATGATCGTTTGGACCGAGCCCTTGCCGAAGGATTTTGTGCCCAGAATGATCGCCCTGCCGTGGTCCTGCAACGCGCCGGCAACGATCTCCGACGCCGAGGCCGAGCCACCATTGATCAAGACGATGATCGGCCGGCCTTCCGACAGGTCGCCGTCTTTGGCCATGAAGACTTGCCCGTCTTCGCTGCGTCGGCCCCTGGTCGAGACGATCTTGCCGTCGTCCAGGAACGCGTCGGATACGGCGACCGCCTGATCGAGAAGACCGCCCGGATTGTTGCGCAGGTCGAGGACGATGCCGGCATAGTTGCCGTCGACTTCCTGTTTCAGCCTTTCGATTTGCCGTTTGATGCCGGAGGCCGCCTTCTCCGTGAACGAGGTGACGCGAAGATAAATCACATCCTTCTCGACGCGTCCGCGGACCGATTGGATTTGGATGATGGCGCGGACGATGGTGACATCGAAGGGCGTTTCGTCACCCGGCCGGCGCACGGTCAGCACGATTTCCGAATTGACCGCGCCACGCATTTTTTCGACCGCTTGAGACAAGGTCAGACCCAGCACCTGTTCGCCGTCGAGATGAGTGATGAAATCGCCCGCTTTCAGCCCGGCGCGCCAGGCCGGCGTGCCGTCGATCGGCGAGACCACTTTGACGAAGCCGTTTTCCATGGTCACTTCGATGCCCAGACCGCCGAACTCGCCCCGGTTCTGCACCTGCATCTCCCGGAAGGTCTTCGGGTTCATATAGCTGGAATGGGGATCGAGGGAGCGCAGCATGCCGTTGATCGCGGATTCGATCAGTTCCGAATCCTTGACTTCCTTCACATAGTCGGCGCGGACGCGTTCGAATACGTCGCCAAAGAGATTTAACTGTTTATAGGTTTCCGACGTCGTGTCCTGCGCGACGGCGCATCCCGCGGATAGAAAAATCGATACCAATCCGGCAATAAGTGTGCGGCGCATCAGCCCTTCACCTTTCCATTGTTCGCGGTCAGCCAGGTCAGCGGATTGAACGCTTCCCCCCGGTGCCGCATCTCCACGTATAATTTCGGACTTTCACCGTCATCGCCACCACCCATCTCGCCGACCGGTTCGTTTGCCAACAGAATTTGGCCGACCACCACATGGATGCGCGAAAATCCCGCGAGAAGCGTATGATATCCTTCACCATGGGCGATGATCAAGAGCAGGCCATAGCCGCGAAACGGTCCGGCATAGACCACTTCGCCGTCGAATGGCGTGATGACTTGAGCTTGCGGCCGGGTCTCCAACCGGATGCCCTTGTTGACGATGCCATAAGCATTGCTCTTGCCGAAGTTCTCGACGATCCGTCCGCGTGCCGGCAACGGCAATATGCCTTTCGACTTGCCCGCTTGTAGGCCGGGTTGGGCGGCTTTGGCGAAAGATTTGGCTTCGGACGATGTGGGACCCGATCGCTTCAACTCGTCGATACGGGATTGCAGCTTGGCTTCCCGCTGCGCCGAGGAGCGGTCCCGGTCGAGCCGGGCCATCAATTCGCGCAGATCCTTCGCCGACGCGGTCAATTTCGAGATACGCTTGCTTTCGCCGTCGGCGCGGGCCAACAGGGCTTGGCGCTCGCTCGTTGTCTTCTTCAGTAAGCGCCGCAATTCGGCCCGCTTGCCGGTCATCTCGTGCCGCGTACGGGCAACCACGTCGCGCTCTTTCACGATGTCGGCACGGAGCCGCCGCAACTCCTCAAGTTCCGCCCGCAGGTCGCGTGCGCGCTCTTCTAGCGCCGGTGCCACGGAGGCCAGCATCAGACTGCCGCGCATATTCTGCAGCGCGTTCCCCGGTCCAACCAGCATGACGCGCGAATTCGAGCGTTCGAGCCGACTGAGCGCGCCCAGGACGCGGGACAAGGCCTGCTGCCTGCTTTGGAAACGGCGGGTTATGCTGGTTTCCTCGGCGGCCAGTTTGGCAAGACGCGTCTCGGCCGCGTTCAAATGTTCCTCGCGGCGCTGGATCTGCCGTGCCATTTCGATCAGCCGTCGCTTGGCCTGAGCTTGCGCGCGTCGGACGGAGTCGACTTTCTTGTTTAGCTCCTGTTGCTCGCGCTTACGGTCCGCCAGCTCACTTTCGACCCGCTTCAAGGAGATAGCGGCATCGGTTTTCTTCTCGGCGGCTTGCGCAGCGGGAAGGCAGACCAGCAGCGCGGCCAAGGTTGCCGAGGCAATGGTGTTAGGCCGAGGCACGGGCAATCCATGCGCCGGTCAGCAGACTGCTGCCGGTCATTTCCGCGGGCTTGGCGAGCCCCATCAACTCAAGCAAGGTCGGCGCCACATCGGCGAGGCGCCCGTCGTTCAGCGCGGCGCCGGCCGGCGGATTGACCAAGATCAGCGGTACCAGATTGGTGGTATGGGCCGTATGGGTCTCACCGCTGTCGGGATCGACAAGACATTCGATATTGCCATGATCGGCGGTGATCAACATGGCACCGCCCGCCGCTTCGACCGCCTGACGCAACCGGCCGAGACAGCGGTCGATGGTGGCGACGGCCTGCTGCGCCGCCGGCATGATGCCGGTATGGCCGACCATGTCCGGATTGGCATAATTGACGACGATCAGGTCGAAGCTGCCCTCCGCGATCTCCCGCACCAGGCGGTCCGTCACCTCCGGCGCTGACATTTCGGGCTGCAAATCGTAGGTCGCGACCTTGGGGGAAGGGATCAGGATGCGTTCCTCGCCGTCGAACACCCGCTCCTCACCGCCGTTTAGGAAGAAGGTGACATGGGCGTATTTTTCGGTTTCGGCGATGCGCAATTGCCGGCCGCCGGACGCGGCGACAACGTCACCCAGGGTTTTGTCGAGTTGGACCGGCGGGAACATTGCCGGCAGGAAGGTGCTCAATGCGTCGGAATATTGGGTCATGCCCAAGGCAGCGGCAAAGTCGACCCGACGGCCTCGGTCGAATCCGTCGAAGGCCGGATCGAGTAGGGCGGTGAGTATCTCTCGCGCGCGGTCCGCCCGGAAGTTGGCCATCAGTAGGCCGTCGCCGTCGGCCATGCCGGTATAGGTCGTCATCACGGCGGGCTCGACGAATTCGTCGCTGATGTCCGCCGCATACGAGGCTTCGATGGCGTCGACAGCATCAGAAACCGCTGTACCCTTCGCGTCGATCAAGGCGTTATAGGCACGGTCGACCCGGTCCCAGCGCTTGTCCCGGTCCATGGCGTAGTAGCGACCGATGACGGTGCCGATCGTCAGCTTATCCAAATCGGCCGTCTCCCGCAGGAACGTCGCCATAAATTCGGATGCGCTTCGCGGCGGCGTGTCGCGGCCATCCAGGAAGGCATGGACGACGACCGGAATGCCGCTGTCGTTCAGCAGACGCGCCAAGGCGGCGATATGATCCTGATGGGCATGGACGCCGCCCGGCGACATCAGACCCATGAGGTGACAACGGCCGCCGCTGTCGCGAAGTTTCTCGATAAATTCGCCGAGTGCCGGATTGTCACCCAGGCTGTCGTCGGCGACCGCGGCGTCAATGCGCGGTAGGTCCTGCAACACCACGCGGCCGGCGCCAATATTCTGATGCCCGACTTCCGAGTTTCCCATTTGTCCCGCCGGCAAGCCGACATCGCCCGCTGAGGTGCGCAATTCGGCGTTGGGGAAATCCGCCAACAGTCGGTCGTAATGGGGCGTTGGAGTCAAAAAAATCGCGTTGGCCGGGCCGGGTTCCCCATTTCCCCAACCGTCGAGTATACATAAAACAACAGGGCGGCGTTCATTCTGGCTCATGGCCGGTAGTTCCTAACAACAATAACGCAACGCTGACGACTGAATATGGCCGAAAAGAGACCGATGCAAGGGCAATCTTTCGTGATCGCAACGATCATGGCATTCAGGCTCGATGATAAGGATGGCCGGTCAGGATGCTGGCGGCGCGGTAAAGCTGTTCGGCCAGCATCGCCCGGATTAGCAGATGGGGCCAGGTCGCCCGTCCGAACGAGATCACGGTATCGGCCCGTTGCCGCACGGTGTCGGTCAATCCGTCGGCGCCGCCGATAACGAATGCGACGCGGCGTTGTCCCTGATCGCGCCAATTCTCCAAGCAGGTCGCCAATTCCCGGCTGCTGAGATCCCGACCGCGTTCGTCCAGCGCGACGACACGCGCGTCATCGGGGAGGGCGGCAAGGATCTTCTCCCCCTCAAGCCGCTTGCGATCGGCATCGGAGGTTTTCCCGCGCAAATCGATTTCCCGCAGATCCACCTGCCAGGTCAAACGGCGCAAATAGGCCGCCATAAGGGTCGCTTCAGGGCCATCCTTCATCCGGCCCACGGCGACTATGAGAATATTCATCTCACCGAAATACCATACTCGAAACGCAAACTCAGAACGCAGATGGCCGGGTGATGCCCGGCCGAACCGCCTACACCACCCGTTCCACCGTATCCGCCGGCATGGCGACGGACCAAAGTTTTTCCAGGTTATAGAACTCACGCACCTCTGGCCGGAACAAGTGCACGATGACATCGCCCGCATCGATCAGAACCCAATCGCATTGCGGCAGGCCTTCGACCTGACAATTGCCCAGACCGGCATCCTTCAGCTTGCGCAGCAGGTGATCGGCCATGGCGCCGACCTGTCGAGCGGAACGGCCACTGGCGACGATCATGAAATCGGCGATGGTGGTCTTTTCCGCCAGGTCGATAGTGGTGATGTCTTCGGCTTTGTCGGCATCTAAGGAGCGTATGATCAGCGCGCTCAATTCGTCAGAAGCGGGCGGCTGTTTCCGCAAAGGCGGTTGATGCATACTAGCTATGGTGTCGTGCTCCCAAAATGAATCGACTTTTGTTGGTTACCCTCGGCAACCACGAGAAGCATGCCCGGTTTTGGCGATTTTTTCAATCCGCGCGGTCGATTTCATGGAGATGTCACGGTGTTATCGGCATCAAGTTTCTATAACTACATGTATTATATCAGTTTTTTTAACTTTCTTCGCAATTCGGTCGCCGAGATGTGATCTCGCGGCGTGAACAGGAAACACCAGGCCGGTGCCGAACATGACAATAACGCGTGCGAATTCTTTATTCTTGCATCGTTGAAATATTGTGCGGCCCGACCTCGAACGGCGCGGTGGGTATAGCCGGGGCGGTCGAAAACGGCGATCGGCACGTCCGCGAATATCTCGCGCCAACCGCGCCAGGCGGGGATTTGGATCAAATTGTCGGCCCCCATCAGCCAGACGAACCGATGCTGCGGATACTGCCGCTTCAAGAGACGCAGGGTATCGATGGTGTAACGGGTCCGGATCCGCTGTTCGATGTCGCTGACCTTAATCCGCGGATGTGCGGCCATCCGTTCGGCCTCGGCAAACCGACTGTCGAAATCCGCCATCCCTTCCGCCGACTTTAACGGGTTTTGCGGACTGACCAACCACCATACCTGGGCCAAACCCAACCGCTTCAGCGCTTCCGCGCTGATATGCCGGTGGCCGCGATGGGCCGGATTGAAGGAACCGCCCAGCAGCCCGACTTTCAACCCGCGCCGCGCCGTCATGCTGTTCGTCTAGGCATGATGGCGACAACCGCTTGCAACGAGACTGTCATGCCGGAAACGGCGCAGCCGTTATCCGGTATCTCAGGCAGGTATGGGCGCGTTGTCCGCAATGCCCTCGATTTTGCACGAGATCCCGGATCGCGCTGCGCTTGTCCGGGATGACGGGTCGTTTGTAATGCTGGCATTTAGGACGCCGATTAGGGTCGGGCTTGGCCGCTGCCGCGTACTTGATATTTGTAGGTGGTCAGCTGCTCGACCCCGACCGGGCCGCGGGCATGCAGCCGGTTGGTGGAAATACCGATCTCCGCCCCCATGCCGAATTCGCCGCCGTCGGCATATTGGGTCGAAGCGTTGTGCATGACGATGGCGCTGTCCACGTCGTTCAGAAAGATCTCCGCCGTCGCCGCGTTGTCGGTCACGATCGCTTCCGTGTGGCTGGAGCCGTAGCGGGCGATATGTGCGACCGCCGCGCCGACATCGTCGACCACGCGGACGGCCAGGATCTTGTCGAGATATTCGGTGTGCCAGTCCTCTTCACGGGCCGGCGCGACCCGGTCGTCGAGAGCTTGCGTGGCCGCGTCGCCCCGGATCTCGCAACCGGCGGCGATCAGATCGTCGAGGATGCCGGGAAGTTGGGCCGCCACCGCGTCCTTGTGAACCAGCAGCGTTTCGGCCGCGCCGCAAATGCCGGTGCGGCGCATCTTCGCATTCAGCGTGATCTCGCGCGCCATTTCCGGATCGGCGTCCGCATCGACGAAGACATGGCAATTGCCGTCCAGATGGGCGATTACGGGGATCTTGCTCTCGTTCTGCACCCGCTCGATCAGGCCCTTGCCGCCGCGGGGGACGATGATATCGATATCCTGATACATGGTCAGCATGATCGCCACGGCGTCGCGATCCCTGGTCGGCAGCAATTGGATCGACGCTTCCGGTAGACTTGCCGCTTTCAACCCATCGACCAGACAGTCGAGAATGGCGCGGGAGGAATGGAAGCTCTCCGAGCCGCCGCGCAACACGGCGGCATTGCCGGACTTGAGGCAGAGCGCGCCGGCGTCCGCGGTGACATTGGGCCGGCTTTCGTAGATCACGCCTATAACGCCGAGCGGCGTACGCACGCGGGCGATCTTCAGGCCGTTCGGCTGTTCCCATTCGGCGATCACGCTGCCGACCGGATCGTCAAGCTCCGCCACCTGTTCGAGCCCTTTCGCCATGGCCTCGATCCGATCCTCGGTCAGCAACAGGCGGTCCATGAAGGCATCGCTTAAGCCCCGCCCGCGGCCGAACTCCATGTCCTTTTCATTGGCGGCGAGTATTTCCGGCATCCGAGCCCGAATGGCGCCGGCGGCGGCGCGCAGGGCTTCGTTCTTTTGACTGGCCGGCGTTTTTGCCAAAACCGCCGCCGCGGCCTTGGCTTGACGGCCCAGGTCGGCCATCTGTTGCGCCAGATCGTCGCTTGCTTGCATGGTTTCGGCAATGCTCATCGTTCCATCCCTTCCTTCCACGTCATTCTAACACGCGCCTGCTTACAAAATCACCAGATCGTCGCGGTGGATCATCTCCGTGCGGCCTTTGAAGCCCAATATAGTTTCGATATCCTGGCTGCGGCAGCCTTTGATGCGGCTTGCGTCGGTATCGCAATAGGCGCTGAGGCCGCGGGCAACCTCTTCTCCCGCCAAGGTTTCGATCACCACAGCGTCACCCCGTTCGAAACGGCCTTCAACTTCCGTGACGCCGGCGGGCAGCAGGCTCTTCCCGTCTTTCAACGCGCGCACGGCGCCGTCGTCGACCCGCAACCGACCCATCGGTTTCAAGCTGCCGGCGATCCAGCGCTTGCGCGCCGTTGTCGGATTGGCCTGGGCTTTGAACAAGCTGTGCTCGCCGCCGTTCGTCAGACGCTTGAGCGGATGTTCCGATTGACCCGACGTAATGATCATGTCGCAACCCGCTTGCATGGCGATCCGCGCCGCTTTGATCTTGGTGACCATGCCGCCGCGGCCATAGTCGGAGGTCGTGGTGCCGGCCATGGCTTCGATCTCCGGCGTGATCCCATCGATCACCGGGATCAATGCGGCATTGTCGGCATCCTTCGGGTCGCGGTCGAAGAGCCCGGCCACATCCGACAGCAGGATCAGGCAATCCGCCGACGCCATGGCGGCAACCCGGGCGGCCAGGCGGTCATTGTCGCCGAAACGGATCTCGTCCGTGGCGACGGTGTCGTTTTCGTTGATCACGGGAATGGCGCCGCGGGCCAGCAGATTGTCGATGGTGGTGCGGGCGTTCAGATACCGCCGCCGCTGCTCCGTATCCTCGCTGGTCAGCAGTAATTGGGCGACGGGAATGTCGTGTTCGGCCAAGGCGGCTTCATAGGCATGGGCAAGTTGTATCTGCCCCGCCGCGGCGGCGGCTTGACTGTCTTCCAGCTTCAAGGGCCCCGATTTCAGGCCGAGGCGTCGGCGGCCGAGGCCGATGGCGCCGGAGGAAACGACGATCAGCTCACGTCCCTGGCGATGCCAGACCGCCAGATCGTCGGCAAGGGCGTCCAACCAGGTCCGGCGCAGTTTGCCGTTGGTGCCGTCGATCAGCAGGTTGGAGCCGATTTTGACGACGATGCGTTTGCCCGCGTCCGTCATGGCGTCCAGCCCCCGGCGCGGGCCTCGTCGCGCTCTTCCTCTTCGGTTCGGCGGCGGGCATCGATATGGGTCAGCAGTCGGCGCAGCGCATCCCAGATCCCCTGCTGCGCCAAACCCGAGATCGCCAACACGTCGCCGCCGCTGGCCTGCACCACCGCCGCTCGTTTTTCCGCCAATTCATCTTCGTCGACCAAATCGCATTTATTGAGAGCGATCACTTCCGGCTTATCCACCAGACCGGCACCATAAGCAGCCAATTCCTGGCGAATGGTGTGATAGGCGGTGGCCGGGTCGTCTTCCGAAACGTCGATCAAGTGAAGTAGGGCGCCGCAGCGTTCCACATGACCCAGGAAGCGCGTGCCCAAGCCGACGCCTTCGCTCGCACCCTCGATCAATCCAGGAATGTCGGCCAGGACGAATTCCTGGTCGTCCACTTGAGCCACGCCGAGATTGGGATGGATGGTGGTGAAGGGATAGTCGGCAATCTTCGGCCGGGCTCGGGTGCAGGCGGCCAGCAGGGTCGACTTGCCGGCATTGGGCAGACCGATCAGGCCAGCATCGGCGATCAGTTTCAAGCGCAGCCAGACCGTGAGCTCCTGACCCGGCATACCGTCGTCGGCCCGGCGCGGCGCCTGGTTGGTCGAGGATTTGAAATGGGCGTTGCCGCGTCCGCCAATACCGCCATGGGCGAGGATGAAGCGATCGCCGGAGTTCGACAAGTCGGCCAACAGATGCTCTCGGGTTTCGTCGAGAATCTGGGTGCCGACCGGTACTTTGATGACTGCCGTATCGGCGGAGGCGCCGGTGCGGTTGCGGCCTTCACCGGGGCGGCCGTTCTTGGCCTTGATATGCTGTTGGTAGCGATAATCAATTAGGGTGTTCAGGTTCTCGACCGCTTCCGCCACCACATCGCCGCCGCGGCCGCCATCGCCGCCGTCCGGACCGCCGAACTCGACGAACTTTTCGCGGCGGAAGCTAACGCAACCATGGCCGCCATTGCCGCTCTTCACGTAGATCTTGGTTTGGTCGAGAAATTTCATGGGGATCCGCAGTCAGCTTAGAGTGGCGTCACCCCGGATGCGGCGCAGCATGGAATGATGCGCTGCTGGTCCGGGGTCCATGGCAGCCTGTTGAACACCAATATTCGACATGGCTCCCGGACCAGCACAGCGGTACTGCGCACCGCAGTGCATCCGGGATGACGTTTTGCGTTCGGGCGGCTCCACGTTTCTTCTCGTTTCAAATCACCAATAAAAAAGGGGGAACGGTTTCCCATTCCCCCGCGATTATGTCGCGCGTGCGGGCGCGCTCAGTTGATCGGCTCCACCGAAACCCAGGTGCGGCCGCCGGCGCGTGTCTGATACTTCACCTTGCCTTCGATCAAGGCGAAGATGGTGTAGTCGCGGCCGACACCGACATTCTCGCCGGGCTTCCACTTGGTGCCGCGTTGGCGGATGATGATGTTGCCGGGGATGACATGCTCGCCACCGAATTTCTTCACGCCGAGCCGTTTGCCCGCCGTATCGCGTCCGTTCCGGGACGAACCGCCCGCTTTTTTATGAGCCATCTATCCGCTCCTTACTCTTCCGCCGCCAGCGCGTCATCGGCCGGGGCCTCTTCCTTCTTCTTGGCTTTCGGCGCCGCCTTCTTCTTCGGCGCGGCTTTCTTCTTTTTACCGTCGGCAAGAATGTCGGTGATCTTCAGGATCGTCAGATCTTGACGGTGACCATGACGCCGGCGGTAACCCTTGCGCCGCTTCTTCTTGAAGACGACGATCTTGGCGCCGCGGGTTTGCTCGACGATTTCCGCCTGCACGCTGGCGCCCGCCACGGTGGGGCTGCCGACGGTCGGCTTATCGCCGCCCACCATCAGCACCTGATCGAGGGAGACGCTGTCACCGGCTTCGCCGGCCAGCTTCTCGACCTTGATCACATCGTCTTGTTCAACGCGGTATTGTTTACCGCCGGTTTGTATGACTGCGAACATCGACCGTTCCATGAGATTGTCGGGCCAAAAGCGGCCAAAACACAAGGTTCCGCGCAACCGAGATCGCCGGAACCGACCGCGCGTAAATACTTCTCTCGCGGGAGGCTGTCAACGGAAATCTAGCCGTCCTGCAGGACGTCGCCATTCGCCGTCAGAGCCTCGATTTGCCCCGCCGAATAGCCAATTTCGGTGAGCACCTCGGCGCTGTGTTGACCGGGGCGCGGCGCGGCGCGGCGGATCTTCGTATCGGCGGCGGAAAACTTCACCGGATGGCCCAACACTCGGGTCGGCGGATGGCCGTCGCCGCCGATTTCCCGGATCATTTCGCGGGCCTGGGTCTGCGGATCCTCGCTGACTTGCTTCACGTCAAGCACCGGACCGGCGGGGATGCCAAATTCCTCCAGCCGGGCCAACCATTCCTCGTTGCCGCGACGGCGGAAATGCTCGGTCAGGATTTCGACCAACACGGCCAAATTCTTCATCCGATCGTTGCCGTCCTTGAAACGGGCATCGTCGGCAAGTTCCGGCGCCTCCAGGCATTCAGTCAGCTTGCGCCAGTTGCTCTGATTGGCGGCACCCACATTGATCCAGCCATCCGCCGTCTCGAAGGCCTGATAAGGCGCCATCAATGGGTGGGCCGAACCCATGGCGCCGGGTATCTCGCCGGAGCCGAAGAAGATCGCCGATTGCCAATAAGTCAGCGTGATGCCGGCCTCGAACAGGGAGGTGTCGACGAACTGGCCTTCGCCGGTGCGGGCGCGTTGATGGACGGCGGCAAGGATGCTCATGGCCGAAAGTATGCCGGCAGTGATATCGGTGGCGGGCGAGCCGACCTTGACAGGCGGCCGACCGGGTCCCTCGCCGGTGATGCTCATCAGACCACTCATGCCTTGCGCCACCAGGTCGAAGCCGCCGCGGTTGGCATAAGGGCCGGTGGCGCCGAAACCGCTCAGGGAACAATAGATCAGTTTTGGATTGACCGTTTTCATGGTGCCATAGTCGACGCCGAAATGAGCCATGGCGCCGAGCCGGTAGTTCTCGATGAAGATATCGGCGCTGGCGATCAGATCCTTCAGTGCCGCCCTACCGGCATCGCTGCGGGTGTTGACGACGAAGCTGCGCTTGTTCCGGTTCATCATCGCGAATGGCACGGAATAGCCGTCGTTGAACGGCGCGTTATTGCGGACATCGTCCTGGCTCGACATCCGCTCCACCTTGATCACGTCGGCGCCCATATCGGCCAGCATCAGACCGCAGGTGGGGGCGGCCATCACATGGCTCATCTCCACCACTTTTAGATCATCCAGCAATCCCATGGTCATTGTCTCAGCGTCCTTTAAATGCCGGCGTTTCCTTGGCCAGAAACGCGCGGTAGCCGGTTTGGAAATCCTCGGTGTCGAAGCAGGCGAAGCCCTCCGCCCGCTCCGCTTCGCTCAAAGGATCGCCGCCGCTCAGCAGCCGGTCGGCGAATTTCTTGTGCCAGCGATTGACCAGCGGCGCGCCGGCGGCGATGCGCTCGGCCGTGGCGCGG
>CBDCGJ010000038.1:0-8906 GCA_965216645.1 Alphaproteobacteria bacterium
CTCACAGAAAAGGGGTCGGAGGGAATTTATCCCGTTGCGTCGTCTGGCAAATTAATTCCCTCCGACCCCTTTTTCGGGGCCCGACTCGTGGACGGGAATTGGACATGGTCCAATCCGCGCGCTATTCAATCCGGGATCACCGCCTCCACGTCGATCTCCATCTTCATCTCGGCCAACGCCAGGCCGTTGACGATGAGGCCGGTGGAGCATGGGTGGATGCCTTTGAAATAGGGGGCGATGGCGGCATAGACCGGCTCTCGGTAAGCCCGGTCGGTGACATAAATGGTGGTCTTGCAGACATGGCTGATGTCCGATCCGGCTTCCGTCAGCAGGGCTTTCACATTCTCCATGGCCTGACGCGCCTGATCGGCCGGGTCGTCGCCGGCCCAAACCCCGTCCAAACTGCGCCCGGCCTGGCCGCGCAGAAACACCCGATTGCCCGCCCGCACCGCCATGCACAGATCGAAGTCGATATCATGCCCGGACCCGGACGGATAACGCCTGGCCATGGTGAAGGGACGGATGCGTTGATGGGGCATGGTGGTGATCTCCTTTATCGAACTGGGTTGGGTGCCATATTTGCCAATAAAATTCGCACCGTTAGAATGAGCTATATCGATTACGTAGATTAATTGATCAAATCGCTTTTGAAGCAGGCAATTACACGATGAAGAAAACGACACTATTTTTGTGCTTGGTCCTCATGACTGCAAGTTGTCAAACGACGAGTGACAGCGCTCAGCATCCGAAACACGATCTGTTCCGCACGCAAATCGGCGAACGCTGCGTCATGCAAGAAACCCGGGGTGGCTATCGCCTACCGGGCAAATCGATGGATCGTATCAAGATCAGTCATATCAGCAGCAATGCCAGCCACGATCAGGTTAGCTTCTTTTTTGAAAGCCACCAATTCACGGCCTATTTCGTCAATGACAAGGTCGTTGCCTGCGGCAGCGAAGCCGCCCGCAAACTTGGGTTGATATGACATCATCCACGCGAGAGAGTGGACCGGACTTCGCTTTCCGCCCATTGATGGCGAGCGACTATCCCTTGTTGTTGGATTGGTTGCAGCGACCGCATATCAAGGCATGGTGGGACGACGGCGATGACACGCTGAGGAAAGTCGCCGAACATTACCGTAAAAATCCGGACCAGACGTTTCGCTTCATCTTGCTACTAGATGGTCAGCCCGCAGGATACTTCCAATATTGCCGATTGGCGTCCGGCCAAATTGGCATCGATCAATTCTTGGCGAACGCTGATCAACTCTCGCTCGGCATTGGTGGCCGGAGTATCTCGCAATTCATTGACCTGATTCGCGACCGCGAGAGAGTAGGCCGTTTCTCAGTCGATCCTGATCCGGATAACGCACGGGCCATTCGTTGTTATGAGAAATGCGGGTTCGTCCACGAACCGCAGCTGTCAGGAGATGGCGTTCACTTTATGACTTTGCGTCTTAATTGAGCTATTGGAGCGTTGCCGGAAAAGTTAATGGCTTCAGACGGCCGCTGGCTGTGATACAGCACGACGCTAGCTTTCCGGAAGATCCAGGCTGACGGCGATGGCCGCGCTGGCGATGACGGCGGGGTCGTCATGGTCGGGATCGTTGACGTCGAGGCCGCCATGTTCGGCACGGACAGTGACTTGGCCGACCGGCAGGGTCGCCGCAACCGCGTTGCAGTCCACTGCGTTCGGCCGTTGTACGCCGATGGTAACGTCGACGCGCATTGCCGTCTTCGGATCGACGTTGAGGCTGCGCAGCATGGTCAGAGAGCTGTGATGCAACGCGTCTTGCACCGCGCGTTTAGCGGCTTTTGTGTAATCGCCGCCATGCAGATCGTTGCCGGCGCCGAGCTCCAGAATGACGCGGCGCCAGGTCACGACGCGGCCTCTTCCGGCAAGTCCAAACGGACAACGGCCGCCGCGTGGGCAATCAAAGTGGCGTCCGTACCAGCTTCGTTCGGGATCTTCAGGCCACCTTCAACCACCGCCACCTGGCCGCCGCCATGGGGCAGCACCGCCAGCACCTGCCCCCTGTCCACCTTGTCTGATTCAGGGACGCCGATGGTGATGTCGACCCGCATATCGTCGGCGGATTGCCCGACCGCCGTCGCCACGGTCAGGGAATTATGCCAAAGCGCGTCTTTCAGCGCCCGCACCGCCGCCTTGGTCGGGTCGCCGCCGCGGATGTCCGTGCCCATGCCGATCTCCAGGCAGACGTTTTTCCAGGCCATGGCTCAGGGCTCGATCCGGCAGCTCAGCTGCCAATGGACTTGGCCGTCGGCCGCTAACTTATCGAAGTTGCGGCGTTTCTTCTTGGCCTGCCGGCGAGCCGCGTCGGTCAGCAGACTTTGAAGTTCGTCGCCCAACTGGTCGATTTCCAATTCAATGGTCAGCGGCGCCTTGGTCGGCTTCCGCCGGGCCGGTTTCGCGGCCTTTTTCTTGGAAAAGATGTCGTCCCAGCCGGAGCGATAGTCGTCGGTCGAGACGCTGGAGAAATAGCTGATCGGTCGCGCGCCGCCGCCGCTACCGCCGCCGCCGCTGCTGCTTTTAGAGGCAGTCTCGGAACTGGTGCTTTTGCTGTCGTCCGATTTCTTTTTGCCGTCTTTCTTTTTGGTTTCTTTCGTATCCGCCATGATCGTCTCTACGCCGTTTCGCATTTCCGCCGGCCCGTTTAGCAAATTCGACGGACTTGCCTCAAGAGCGAAAGTTGTTACATCTATCTGTCAACGACCCAATTCTTGAGGACATGACATGCCTGGACCCCTGCATGGATATCGAATATTGGACCTGACCGCGGTGATTTCCGGCCCCTTGTCGACCATGATCTTGGCCGACCAGGGCGCCGACGTGATCAAGGTGGAGCCGCAAAACGGCGGCGATTTCACCCGCGCCGCCGGCAATAAGAGCAACGGCCTGTCGGCGGTATTCCTGAACAATAACCGCAACAAGCGCTCCGTCGCCCTCGACCTGAAAGACCCGGACGGCATCGCGGCGCTGAAGAAGATCGCCGCCACCTGCGACGTGCTGGTGCAGAACTTCCGCCCCGGCGTGGTCGACCGCATGGGCATCGGCGAGACGGCGATCCGCGAGGTCGCGCCCAACATCGTCTATGTCTCGATCAGCGGTTTCGGCGAGGTCGGGCCTTATTCGAAAAAACCGGTTTACGATCCGATCATTCAGGCGCTGTCCGGCCTGACCTCCGTGCAAGGCGGTTCGGACGCGCAGCGGCCGCGGCTGATCCGCACCATCCTGCCGGACAAGCTGACCGCCGTTACCGCGTCGCAAGCCATCACCGCCGCGCTGCTGGCGCGGGAGCGGACGGGCGAAGGTCAACATGTCCGTCTCTCCATGATCGACAGCGTTCTGGCCTTCCTTTGGTCTTCGGACATGGGTCAACAAACCTATGTGGGCAAGGAGGTCAGCCAGCAGCGCGCCGCCAGCTTCATCGACCTGATCTACGAAACCAAAGACGGCTATATGAGCGTGTCGGTGATGGCGGACAAGCAGTGGCAGGCCGCCTGTCACGAATTCGGCCACCCGGAATGGCTGGAGGACGAGCGCTTCGCCACACCGGCCTTGCGGGACCTGAACATCGATGCGCGGCTCGAGTTGATCCAGTCGGAGCTGATCACCGCAACCACGGCCGAATGGCTGGAGCGGTTGGAGAAGGCCGGCGTACCCTGCGCCCCCGTATTGACCCGCAACGAGCTGATCGAGCATCCGCAAATCCTGGCCGGCGAGATGATCGTCGAGCACGATCATCCCCATGCCGGCCGGTTGCGCCAGACCCGCACCGCCGCCCGCTTCAGCGGCACCACACCGGAATACCGCCACGGCGCGCCTCTGCTCGGCGAACATACGGAAGAAGTGCTCGCCGAAGCCGGGCTCGACGCCGCCGACATCGCCGACCTGACGGCGCGGAAAGTCGCCGGCTAACCCATCCGCATACCGCAGGAGATGGTGATGGTCTGCCCCGTCATGCCGTCGGATTCCGTCGAAGCGAGATAGACGGCCAGATGAGCGATTTCAGACGGATCGAGGAAACGGCCGAGGGGGATGGTACTTCTGATGGATTCTCGCATTTCAGCCATCGTCATGCCCAACCTGTCGGCAGTCGGTTTGAAGTCACCGACCATGTCGGTCTCGACCATGCCGGGGCAAATCGCGTTAACATTGATGTTATCCGGCGCCAGATCCAAGGCAGCACAGCGGGTTAGGCCAACAACGGCATGTTTGGACGCGTTGTAGGCGGCCTGATGCGGCGAGGCCCATTTGCCGGCGGTCGAGGCGATATTGACGATCTTGCCGCCGCCGCGTTCGCGGAACTGACGGCCTGCGAGCTGCATCATATGGAACACGCCATAGGTGTTGACTTGCATGACCCGATCGAAATCCTCGGGCGCGTAATCGAGAAACGGCGCGCCGCGATAGATACCGGCATTGTTGACGACCACGTTCAACGCCGGATAGGCCGCAACGGCGGCCGCGAACAGATCCTCGACCACGGCGCGGTCCGAGACATCGCCGGCAAACAGCTCGACCCGGGCGCCGGCCGCTTCCGCCGCCGCCCTCACCTCTTCGAGTTGCGCCAGCCCGGTGGCGGTGAGAAACAGATCGGCCCCCGCCGCCGCGTAACCTTCCGCAACGGCCCGACCGATACCCCGGCTGGCACCTGTGACGATGGCGGCCTTTCCGGCCAAACGACCTTCTCCCATGTTGCCGTTCCCCTCTTGTCTCATCTCAGCGGCAATTGTCGCATTGCCGCATGGGCCGAGCCAAGCAAAACCCACACCCGTCACGCCGAAATCAAAGGGTCAGACCCTTTGATTTCCGGATTCAGCATTTTTGCTTAGAAAACCTCACGAAACAGCGAGTAATTAATTCAAAGGGTCTGACCCTTTGATTAGAGATCGAGGCGCTAGCGGCGGGGGTGTCGAGGCTGAGGCGGTCAGTCCGGCGGGACTTCGGCCAGGATCCAGTCGCGGAAGGCGGCGATGGCTTTCTCGTCGGCTCGGGTCTCGGGCGCAACGATGTAGAACGCGGTCTCCTGCGGGAAATGGATATCGAACGGCTCGATCAGCGTCCCAGCGGCGATGTCCGCGTCGGAATAGGCGCGCCGGCCCAGCGCCACGCCAAGACCGTTGATCGCCGCCTGCACGCCGGCGGCAGAATCGTCGAAGGTGAGATGACGGGCCGCCGCCAGCTCCGGATAGCCGGCCATGCGCAGCCAGCGCTGCCAGTCGTCCGGGTAGTTCGAATGATGCAGCAACGTATGGTTGGCGAGATCCGCCGGCGTTTCCAAGGGAATGCGCGCGGCCAGCTCCGGGCTCGCCACCGGCCGCCAGTCCTCCGACATCAGGCGGTCGACCCGCAGGCCCGGCCACTGCCCGGTGCCGTAGCGGATCGCCAGGTCGACATCGTCCCGCTCGAAATCGACCAGCTTCATGTCGGTGGTGATGCGCACGTCCATGTCCGGATGGAGATCCTGAAACTTGCCGAGGCGCGGGATCAGCCATTTCACCGCGAAGGACGCGACGGTCGAGACGGTGAGGCGGCAGCCCGGTTCCGGCTGCAGCCGACCGGCCGCCCGATGCAACAGCGCGAAGGCTTCATGCACGTCCGGATAGAGCAGCCGGCCGGCGCTGGTCAGGTCGACGCTGCGGCCGCCGCGGACGAAGAGTTTCTCGCCGATATCGGCTTCCAACTGGCGGATTTGATGACTGACGGCCGTCGGCGTCACCGCCAGTTCGTCAGCGGCGTCCTTGAAACTCATCAGCCGGGCGGCGGCTTCAAAGGCCTTCAGGCCGGTCAGGGGCGGCAGGCGTTTCATGATCCAATCTCATGATGAATTTTCTTCATCTCAAACATGAAATCTTTCCTTTTGAATTTCAAGGGGCAAATCAAATATCCCTAATAACAAGCGCTACAGGCGGGAAAGGTTAAAAAAATGACTGATATTACCCTGAACACAACTCATCTATCGAACGACCGCTCAACGGCTGTCACAATGCTTCAATCTCTGCGGAAAACCCTATCGTTATGGGCCCGGCGGAACCGGGAACGCCGGCAACTGGCGCGGATGAGCGATTACGAGTTGCACGATATCGGCACCACGGCCGCCGTCCGTAACGTCGAGATCGCCAAGCCATTCTGGCGCGCCTAACCAACCAGCTTCAAGAAAGGATCGCATCATGAGCAACCCAATTCTCACAGACGAAGAAGTCCAAATCGCCCTGGCCCGCGCCCGTTACGAGCGCAGCCGGCAGGCGCACAACCTCACCGGTTGGCTCGTAAAACGGATCAATCACACCCTGCGTCGCTTCTCCGCCGCGTAAGTCCGCTTAGCGGCAGCGGCCGGGTCGCGGTAGCTGCCCGCCGCTCGATCCGGCCGCTCAATCGCCCATAGGCGAAGACGCGAACGCAGACGAAAGGGCCCCGGCGCGCCAACCGGGGCTCTTTCCTATTCCGCTTAATGTCCAGCGCGATGTTCGAGGCGGCTGAGCAGCCGTACCGCCGGCCATAAAAACAGCAGATAGATCAGCGCGGCCAGGACGATGGGCGAGGAATTATAGGTAACCGAACGCGCCATATCGGCCGAGTAAAGCAGCTCCTGCATGGCTACGACGCTGGCGATCGAGGTCAGCTTGACCACTTCGATGGTGTTGCTCAGCAAGTCCGGCAACACATTGCGCGTTGCCTGCGGTAGGATCACATAGGCCATGGTCTGCGCCTTGTTCAGACCGGTGGAGCGCGCCGCCTCCGTCTGGCCGGCGCCGATACTGTCGATACCGGCCCGGTAGATTTCCGCGTAATAGGCGGAATTGTTGAGAAAGAAGCCCAGACAGACCGCGGCGAAGGCGGGCAATTCGATGCCGACGAAGGGCAGGCCGGAATAGATGAAGATCAGCAGCACCAGCGGCGGCACGGCACGGAAGAAGTCCACAAGAACCACGATCAGATAGCGCAGACCTCGATGCGGCGTGCTCATGGCCACGGCGACGATCAGACCACCGAGCAGGCCGAGCGGGATCACCGCCAGGCAAAGCAGTGCGGTCATGCCGAGCCCGCGCAGCAGCAGCGGAAAGGCCTGGGACATAATCTCAAGATTGAAAAAATTCAGATAGAGCTGCTCCATCAGGCGCGCCTCCAAGCGAACTTGGTCTCGATCCAACGACCGACGGCGACAATGGGAATGAACAGCAGCACATAGGCGATAGCGCCCATCATCAACGGTGTGGCGCTGCCGGAAAAGGACTGCGCCGTAGTCGCTTGATTGAGGATTTCGGCGACGCCGATGACGGTGCCGAGCGCGGTGTTCTTGGTGATGGCGATAGTCCGGTTGGTCAGCGGCGCCACGGTCATGCGCACGGCCTGGGGCACCACCACATAGGCCAGTGTCTGGGTGAAGCCGAGACCGGTGGAGCGCGCCGCCTCCCACTGCCCCTTATGGGTCGACAGGATGCCGGCCCAGAAAATCTCCTCGGCGAAAGCGGCGAGCACCAGAGTCAGCACCAGATAAAGCACCATGAAGCTCGACAGGTTAATGCCGACCGACGGCAAGCCGAAGTAGAACAGCAGGATCAACACCAGGGGCGGCAGCGCCCGCATGATGTCGACGAAGCCGATCAGCAACCAGTTGATCGGCGCGATGCGGTAGCTACGCAGCATCGCCAGCAGCAGACCGAGGACGATGCCGGAAATCACCACCAGCACCGCGACTTCGCAGGTCACCAACACCCCCTTGGCGATGGCCGGCCAGTATTCCCGGATCAAGTCCTCGCGGAAGAAGGTGTCGACGAACAATTCCCAACGGCCCGGGCCGGATTTGGTCATCGTACCACCTCGGCGACGAAATCGCGGGTACGCTGGTGCTGCGGATTGGTGAAGATCTGCTCCGGCGCGCCTTCTTCGACGATCTGGCCGTCACTCATGAAGACGACCCGGTCCGCCGCTTCTCGGGCGAAGCGCATTTCATGGCTGACCACCACCATGGTCATGCCGCTATCCTGCAGCTCCCGCATCACCTGCAGAACGCTGCCGACCAGTTCGGGATCGAGGGCGCTGGTCGGCTCGTCGAACAGCATCACCTTGGGCTCCAGCGCCATTGCGCGGGCAATCGCCACCCGTTGCTGCTGGCCGCCGGACAATTCGCCTGGATAGGCCGACCCGCGGTCGCCGAGACCGACCATGTCGAGCATCTTTTGGGCGATCTCATCGGCATCCCGCGCGCTTTTCTTCAGCACCTTGCGCAGGGCCAGCGTGATGTTCCGGTTGACGGTCAGATGGGGATAGAGGTTGAACTGCTGAAACACCATGCCGATGCGCCGGCGCATGGCGTTGATGTCCGTGCCCTTGGCCATCAAATCCACGCCGTCGACGACGACGGACCCGCCGGTCGGTTCCTCCAGCCTGTTCAGGCAGCGCAGCAAGGTGCTCTTACCGGAACCGGAGGGGCCGATAATGAAGACCAGTTCGCGGGGTTGCACGGCAAAGTCGATACCCTTCAGGACCTCGACCTCGCCGAACGACTTTTTCAGATCCTTTGTATGTAGGATCGGTTCGTCATGTGCCACGGCATGCCGGCCTATTTGCAGTCCGGCACGTGGGGGGTTGCCTCATACCCTTCGAAACCAGGCTGGCCAAAGCCGGCATAGACGGTAACGGCGGCCGAGCCGGGCGCCGGCGTGACGCCGAACCATTTCTCGCTCAGTTTTGCCATGGTGCCGTCGAGCTTCATGCATTCGATGGCGCCCTCGACCTTGTTGCGCAGCGCGACGCTGTCCTTGCGGAAGGGCATAGAGAAGACCCGGCCGGTTGAGAAGAGATAGGACAATTCGATCATCGGGTTTTTCTTGACCGCCCAAGCCGACACGGTGTTGCCAGCCACATTGGCGAAGGCACGG
>CBDCGJ010000039.1:0-8176 GCA_965216645.1 Alphaproteobacteria bacterium
GGCCACAACCTTGACCCCGGAATCGCCTTAGGCGATTTCCGGGATCTTTCCGGACGCCGAACCTGTGACGATCCCGGCTCTCCACTGCGCTGCGGCCGGGATGACGTCCAAACACGCAAAAGAGGTCCGAACCTATTTGCCCCGACCCTATTAACCCGCAACTGAAATTGGCCTTTATTCGTTTCACGCCACCCGACAGTTTCGTGTAGCATGCGGTGTTTACATTGCCATGTGTAGAGACCTATGGCCATGATTCCACGAGACCCGCTCGCCAATCTGCCGACCCATGAGGTCACCAACATGCCGCCCCATTTAGGCGACCAGGATCTATGGGCGGACGATATCGTTTTACGCGAAGGTGTCGCGCGGGAGGGCGGAGGTTGGGCCGAGGATAAACTTGCGGCATTCGGCAAACTGACCGGCGCGGCGGAAACCTTCGACAAAGCCGATCAGGCCAACCGTCATTCGCCGGAGCTCCGCCCCTACGACCGTTACGGCATGCGGGTCAATCAGGTGGCTTACCATCCGGCATATCACGATCTGATGACCCTGGCGATCAGTCACGAGGTGCCCAACTTCGCCTGGCGCCATCCGCAACCCGGCGGCCATGTGGTGCATGCCGGGTTGAGCTATATGCTGAACCAGCCTGAGGGCGGGGTGCTCTGCCCCATGGCCATGACCTATTCCGCGATCCCGGCCCTGCGCGCCAGCCCGGAGATCGCGGAGGAATGGCTGCCGCGCCTCTTCTCCACCGACTACGATCCGCGCGACATTCCGGTGTCGGAGAAAGCGGGCGCCACCATGGGCATGTTCATGACCGAGAAGCAAGGCGGTTCCGACGTGCGCACCAACAGTACCCGCGCCGTGCCAAGCGACGGTGTCGGTTATCTGCTGACGGGGCATAAATGGTTCTGCTCCGCACCCATGTGCGACGCATTCCTGACCCTGGCCTATAGCGAGGGCGGCCTGTCGCTGTTTCTGGTGCCGCGCTGGCGACCGGACGGCAGCCGTAATAATCTCGCCATCCAGCGGCTCAAGGATAAGCTCGGCAACCGCTCCAACGCATCCACGGAATTGGAGTTTCAAGACACCTGGGGACAAATGGTCGGTCCGGAAGGCCGCGGCATCCGCACCATCATCGAGATGGTGCAGCTCAACCGCTACTATTGCTGCTTCTCGTCCACCGCGCTGATGCGTCAGGGTTTGGTGCAGGCGCTGTACTTTGCCGGCCATCGCACGGCCTTCCAGAAGCGCTTGATCCAGCAACCATTGATGCGCAACGTCCTCGCCGATCTGGCATTGGAGGTCGAAGCGGCACTGACGCTGACATTGCGTATCGGTCGCGCCATGGATGAGGCTGAGGACGATCCGGCCGAGGCCGCGCTGGCCCGCATCGGCACGGCGATCGGCAAATACTGGATCTGCAAGCGGGCGCCTGGGCATATCTTCGAGTCCCTCGAATGCCACGGCGGTGGCGGATATATCGAGGAATCGATCATGCCGCGGCTCTACCGCGAAGCGCCGGTGAACAGCATCTGGGAAGGCTCCGGCAACGTCATGTGCCTGGATGTTCTGCGCGCCATGGCGCGGGAGCCGGCCGCGGTCCCAACTCTGTTGGCCGAGCTCGAAGCGGCGCGCGGCGGCAACGCCCATCTCGACAGAGCCGTCGACGACCTGAGGAATCGATTGACGCATCCCAAGGACCTCGAACTCCAGGCCCGCGCCATCGTTGAACGCATGGCGCTTTGTTTGCAGGGCGCGCTGCTGGTTCGCCACGCACCGGCCGCCGTCGCGGATGCATTCTGTGCGTCGCGCCTTGGCGACCGCTTTGGCGGGGCTTATGGCGGTCTGCCGAGCAATGCGGACTTCGGCGCTATCCTGAAGAGAGCCGGAGCCGCCTGAGTGAACAAACGGCAACGTGAGAATTTGACCCGGTTGCTGAAGCCCCGGCACATCGCATTTGTAGGCGGGCGCGCCAACCTGCCAGCCATAGAAATCTGCCGGGAAGCTGGGTTCGAGGGCGACATTTGGCCGGTGCATCCGACCTATGACGAGCTTGGCGGCGAAAAGGTTTACGCCAGCGTAACCGATCTGCCGGAAGGACCCGACGCCTGTTTCATTGGCATCGGCCGCGATGCCAGCATCGATATCGTGCGCGCCTTGAACGACAGAGACAGCGGCGGCGTGGTCTGCCATGCGGCCGGCTTCGGCGAACTGGGTGCGGCCGGCACGGCGCTACAGGAAGAACTGGTCGAAGCCTCGGGCGATCTCGCTCTGGTCGGCCCGAATTCCAATGGCCTGATCAACCATCTCGACGGCCTGACCCTCTGGCCGGTGAAGAGCCACACGCCGAAACGCTTGGACAAAGGCATCGCCATCGTCAGCCAAAGCGGCGGTGTCGCCTTCAATTACGTGGACAATATTCGCGGGGTCTCCGCCGCCTATATCGTCAGCACCGGCAATCAGGCGGCGCTGGATCTGGGCGACTATGTCGACGTCCTGGCCGGCGATCCGCGGGTCACCGCGATCGGGGTTTTCCTGGAAGGATTGCGCGACGTCGCCGGCTTCTCCGCCGCGGCCCGGAAGGCGCAGTTGCGCGGTCTGCCCATCGTCGCCCTGAAGGTCGGCGTGACGGAGATCGGCGCTCGCATGGCGCTGACCCATACCGGCTCCATGGCCAGCGGTCAGGCCTTCTATGACGCGCTGTTCGACCGCCACGGCATCGTCACGGTCGATTCGGTTCCCGCCTTCGACGAAACGCTAAAGATGCTCACCGTCGCCGACCCGCCCGCCGGCAACAAAGTGGCGGTCCTGACCAACTCCGGCGCGGTTCGCACCATGGCGGCGGACCTGGCGGCCAAGCATGGATTAGAATTGCCGGACTTGACGCCGGCGACGAAGGCGGCGCTGCGCGAACAGATTCCCGACTTCGCCACCGCATCCAATCCACTCGACTACAATGCCGCCTATGCCGGGACGGAGGTCTTCAGCATGGAAAACAAGGCGGCGTTGGAGACCTGCTTCACCACCATGCTGCGGGACGATTTCGACGTCGCCGTGATGTTTGGGCAGTTTTCCGGGCCGGTCGGCGAATGGGGCACCTATGACAGTCCGACCCTGGAAGCCTGGGCCGATACTGGCAAGACCTTCGGCAAACCGACGGTGGCGGCCAGCCAGATGCCGGAAACCTTCCATCCGGTCAGCCGCGACTTCTGCCTCGACCGGGGTATCGTCCCGCTACAGGGCATCAACGACAGCATGGCGGCAATCGCTCGCGCCGTGAAGGCCGCGAGCAACCGGGATCTCGATCCCGAAGCCCCGCTCCCGCAACCCATTGCAATCGCGGAAGGCGAGCTGTGGGATGAAATCACCAGCAAGGACGCGCTACGGGCAAGCGGCCTACCGCTGCTGCCCTATAGCGACGCGGCGCCGGATAACGCGGCGGCGGTAGCGGACGAGATCGGGTTTCCCGTCGTGCTGAAAGTGCTCTCGCGGGAGATCGCACATAAATCCAAGATCGGCGGCGTCCGCTTAAACCTAACCAATCAGATCGAGGTCGACGCCGCCGTATCCGAGATCACCGATAGTTTGGCGGCTCATGGCCATCGCACCGACCGCTTTCTCGTCGAGGCCATGGCACCGCAAACCGTCGCTGAGATAATCCTTGGTGTCAGTCACGATCCGCGCTTCGGACATGCGCTGTTGGTCGGCGTCGGCGGCGTCGCGGTGGAGCGGTTGGGACTAAGCCGCCTGTTGCTATTGCCAGCGAGCGATGCCGCGATCGCACGCGCCGTTCGCGACGTCGCGGACATGCTTGGACTTTTCGACGATGCGACCGGCTCGATTATCCAGGCGGCCCATGCGGTCGCCTGCTTCGTCGCCGACCATCGCGAAAGTCTTTCGGAACTCGACATCAACCCCTTGCTGGTGTTGGCCGATGACAGCGTCGTCGCCGTCGACGCCGTAATCCGCATGGCGAATGACGATGTTTGACCAATCCATGATCGGTCTCAGCGGCCCCGAATTTGAGGTGCCTTTGGAGCGCGGCAAGATCCGCGAGTTCGCCGCGTCGGTCGGCAGCTATCTGCCAGATTATTTGGAGGACCCGCATCCCATCGTACCGCCAACCTATCTACTGATGTCCGCCTATTTCTGGGGCTATTTGCTCGAGCGGCCAGGCGATACCGACTTGGCGCGGATCGGTGCCGACAAAATGATGTCCCTCGACGGCGGTCAAAGCTTCACCTATCACGGACCGCTGCCGCGGGCCGGCGAGACCCTGACGGCCCGCACCTTCGTCGAGGATGTCTGGCAGAAACAGAGTCGTTCCAGCGGGCGCCTGAGCTTCATCAAGATGTGCTCGACTTTCAAGAACGCGGCCGGCGAGACCGTTGCCGACTGGCGCCCGGTCTCCGTCGTGCCGGAACGGGCACCGGACAATGCGGTGGCGGTGGCCGACGATCTGGCGCTGCCGCCTTTTATGCGGCGGGACGAAAGGCGGGATCAGTTCCTTGCCCTTCCCCGCCAAAATCGCGGCCAATTGACATTGGGAGAGGGCCCGGGCGCCATCGCCCTACCCGGCCTGACCCTGACCGAAGTGGTGCGTTACCAATTTGCGTCCGGCGAAGACAGCCCGGGTCACCATGACGTTGCGGCGGCCCGCGCTTTCGGCTTCCCGACTTGGTTCTCCGTCGGCATGCTGCATGCCGGCTATCTGGCCACCTATGCGGTGGCTTGGCTCGACCCGAAGCGCATTCGCTTCTTCGACACCAAAATGACCGACATTGTCTGGCCCGGCGACGAACTGACCTACGAAGGATGGGTGACGGACCTGTCCGACGAGCACGTCACCGTCAACCTGGATTGCAAGCGCGGGGAGCAGAGCGTAGTCAGCGGCCGCGCGGGTTTTCGACTTTGCTTAGAGACCGGGACCAAGCACTACTTCGGCGCGTTGATCGGGCGGTCCGCGGTCCAATCGTAAGTACCGCGATCCCGCTCGTCGACCGCCTGTTTCCAACCCGCTTCCTGCGATCGTTTGGCGAAATTCACGCCCTCGGGCGAATGGCGGGTAATGCCGTCGAACAGCACGGCCAAGCGTTGCGTTTCGCCGAGCCCCATGGCCTCGATGGCCTGGTTGATGACCATCTTCTGCATCATAAGCTGATTGATCGGCACCGACGCCATGCGGTCGGCCAGGGCCTCGACCTCATCGTCCAGGCGGTCCGCGGGCACGGCCTTCAGAACCAGACCGAGACGTTCCGCCTCCCGCCCATCGATCTTATCGCCGGTCAACAGCAAGCGCTTGGCCTTCTCCGCGCCCAGGCGATAGACCCACATGGCCGTGGTCGGGCAGCCCCAGACCCGGGCCGGCATGTAGCCGATCTGCGCGTCCTCCGCCATCACCACCATGTCGCAGCACAGCGCGATATCCGATCCGCCGGCCACCGCATAACCATGCACCTTGCAGATCACCGGCTTGTGGCTGCGCCAGAGCGACATAAACTGGTCCGTATACCGGGACATCATGGCGTAGTCCTGCATCGGGTCCCACGGCATCTTCGCGGGCCCATCGCCACCCTCGGCGAACAAGGTCAGGTCGTAGCCGGCGCAGAAGGCCGGCCCGTTACCGGACAGGACGATCGCGTGCACGCCGTCGTCGGCATTTGCTTCCGCGACCGCCTGGGCCAATTCGCCGGGGACGTCCCGATCGATGGCATTCATCACCACTGGCCGTTCAGGGTAATTCGGCCAATACGGTCGGTTCGTTCGAAAAGCACTTTTGCCATCGTCAAGTCCCGTTCAGATATCCGAAAAATCGCCGCCGCGGCCTTTGCCGGCGGCGAAGCGGGCGGCGCCGGCCTGGGTTTCGCTGAGCATCGGTTCGCGGCCACGGACCGCCTCGTTGACCAACGCTGCAGGCAGATCCATGCCCCATTGTTCGTAGGAAGAACGGCGGTCGCTGCGCATGCAAACTTGCGGGAACTTGGCGAGGCCTTCGGCCAATTCAAGTGCGGTAGAGAGCGCTTCGCCTTCCGGCACCAGACGATTTGCAAGACGAAATTCTGTGCCTCCCAGGCGTCGACCGGTCGGCCGGTCAGGATCATGTCCAGCGCCCGGCTGTGGCCGATCAGGCGCGGCAGGCGGATGGTGCCGCCGTCCACCAACGGCACACCCCAGCGCCGGCAATAGACGCCGAAGACCGCGCCTCTCCGACGCCACCCGCAGGTCGCACCAAAGCGCCAGTTCCAGACCGCCGGCCACCGCATGGCCCTCCACCGCCGCGATCACCGGTTTCGATAGCAGCATCCGTGTCGGACCCATGGGCCCTTCGTCGTCGGGCTTCCAATCGGTATTGCGGCCCCCCTCGGCCGCTACCTTGAGATCGTAGCCGGCGCAAAAGGCGCCGTCGGCGCCGGTCAGGATCGCCACTGATTGTGCGTCATCCGCGTCGAATTCCTCGAACGCAAGACGTAACGCCAGCGCGGTTTCCGGATTCACGGCGTTGCGGACCTTGGGCCGGTTGATGGACACAATGGTCACCGGCCCGTCCTTTTTGATCAGAACGGACATCTCGCCCTCCTTACTTCAGTGCGGCTAGGCGCGCATGATGGGGGTCAGATCGTCGCTCAGGATCGGGTAGCCGTTTCGTCACTGTCCTGATCGTGATACTCCACGATGCGCTTAGGGCTGTGATGGATACCAAGCAGACGCATGGTTTTGTCGCCGACAGTGCGGAAGGTATGGGGGATATTCGCCGGCAAGACGACACAGTCGCCCGCGCTGAGAGCCAGTTTTTGATCCTCCGCGCCTTCGAGCCAAGCTTCCGCCTCGCCTTCCAAAAAAGCAAAATTTCCACATAGGGATGCCAGTGGATGGGTGCGACATAGCCCGGCTCCGATACCTGGATCCCGGTGCGGATCGGGGTTTCGTCGTCACCAACCAACGGGAAATAATGCGCTAAAGGCCCGAATTCGACCCGCTCTGACTTGGAGAGCTTGGCCGCCCAGGCGGTCTTGGATTTGTCCAACATGATCTCGCCTCGCTTTCAATACCCGACTATTCTAGCCACCGATTTGGCAAATAGGAAATCCATAGGAAATCCGATGGCGAACGAGTTTCAGGGGAAGCGCGCATTGATCGCCGGTGGCGCCAGCGGGATCGGTGCCGATGTGGCGAAACGACTTAGCGCGCAAGACGCGCGGGTCATGGTCGCCGACATCAATGGCGGCGACTTTCGGATCGATCTGGCGGATACGCAAGCCGTGGCGGACATGTTCGCCGAGATCGATGCGAAGCATGGCGGGCTCGATCTGCTGGTCAATTGCACAGGCGTGCTTTGGTTCGATCGCGATCGGTCAGCGCTGGAGATGGATATGGATGTCTGGGACGACGTTATGCGGATCAACCTGAAATCCTTCGCTCTGACGATCCGCGGCGCCGTGCCGTTGATGCGGAACGCCGGTGGCGGCGCCATGGTCACATCGCCTCCATCGACGCCCTACGCGGCGACGACAAGCCGCAGGACGCTTACGGCGCGGCGAAAGCGGCAGTGATCCGTCTGTCGAAATCAGCGGCGATCCAGTTCGCCGGCGACGGGATCCGATCCAACTGCATCCTGCCCGGCCCCGTCCTGACACCGATGCAGGACCGCTGGCAAGACCGCCCGGATTTGCAGGACCAGGTCGCGGCCGCCGTCCCGCTCGGACGTTTAGGGCAAGCCGGCGATATCGCGGAAGCCGCTTTGTTCCTGTTGTCCGGCGCGCGAGCTATATCACTGGGACGGAGTTGATCGTGGACGGTGGCCTAACGGCGCGGCCTTAGTCACCGATTTCGCGCCATTCAATGTCACGATGCGCGCCCTTCACGGCGAAAGCGTCCACCTCCACCAACATTTCCGGCACGGCCAAGCCGGCGACGCGACAGCCCATGGAAACCGGACGGCTGTCGGCGAACCAGCCCGGCCCTTCGCCATAGGCCGGTTCTGCTCCGCCTCGGCCACCGTGAAAATGCGCCGGCAGATCACGTCGTCGAGACGCGCCCCCGCTTGTTCCAGCACCTGAGATATTCTCTGGTGGCAGAGGTCGTATTGCGCCGCCCAATCGCCCGGCGCTGCGACGACGCCGTCATCGCTCAAGGACGTGCAGCCGCTGAGATAGATGAGATCGCCGACGGCGAC
>CBDCGJ010000040.1:0-73039 GCA_965216645.1 Alphaproteobacteria bacterium
TCGGCCGTGGCGGCGGCCCCAGCTATGATGCCATCCTGGCCCAGCCGGCCGGCGCGGTGCAGGGTCAGTTCCGACTGACCGAACAGGGCGAGATCATCTCCAGCAAATATTCCAATCCGGAGCTCGGCCGGCGTAACCTGGAGATCCACGCCGCCGCGACGTTGGAAGCGACTTTGTTGCAGGCCGACCGACCGGCGCCCCCCGCCGACGATCTGGCGACCATGGAGGAACTGTCGGCGGCGGCTTTCGCGTCCTATCGGGCGCTGGTCTTCGAGACCGAGGGGTTCGAGGAGTACTTCTGGGCCTCCACCGTGATCAACGAGATCAGCACGCTCAATATCGGCTCCCGCCCCGCCTCCCGTCGGCAAACCCGGAAGATCGAGGATTTGCGCGCCATCCCCTGGGTTTTCAGCTGGTCGCAATGCCGTCTGATGCTGCCGGGCTGGTACGGCTTCGGCAGCGCCGTAAAGGCCTGGTGCGAAGACCATCCGGACAAGGGCCTGGCCGATCTCAGCCGGCTCTACCGCGACTGGCCCTTCTTCCGCACCCAGCTCGCCAATATGGACATGGTGCTGGCCAAGAGCAGCATCGCCATTGCCCGACGTTATGCGGATCTGGTGCCGGACCAGGCGCTGCGCGACCGCATCTTCGGCCGCATCGAGCAGGAGATGCGCGACACCATCGACGCCATACTCGCGATCGCCGGGCACGAAAAGCTTCTGCAGGCCAATCCGCTGCTCGACCGCTCGATCCGCAACCGTTTCCCCTATATCGATCCGCTGCATCACATCCAGGTGGAACTGATGCGGCAATACCGCCGGGATCCGGAGAACCCCAAGGTGCTGCGCGGCATCCAACTGACCATCAACGGCATTTCCGCGGGCCTCAGAAACAGCGGTTAGCCGGCTACGGAATCTCGAAAGAAAGTAGACACAAGTCGTCATGCCGGAAACGGCGGAGCCGTTATCCGGTATCTCGTCGAATAAAGGGGCTCCATTTTCGACGAGATACCGGCGCAAGGCCGGTATGACTTTGTTTTGTTTCAAGTAAGCTTGCCGTTGGGGCGACTGGAACACGCTGGCATTGGAGGTATAGTCGGCGGACGATGACCGTCACGACGCGCAAACAGACGTTGCCGGGCCCCTTCCGGGCCTGGTTTGAGGGTAAGGGTTGGCAGCCCCGGCGCCATCAGCTCGAAACGCTGCGGGCGGCGCGGGCGGGGGCAAGCGTGCTGCTGACCGCGCCCCACAGGCGGCGGCAAGACCCTGGCCGGCTTCCTGCCCGCCTTGACCGATCTGACGGCGGCGCCGGCGGAGGATCATCTGCATACGCTCTATATTTCGCCGCTGAAAGCTCTGGCGGTGGACGTTGCCCGCAACCTGATGACGCCGGTTGAAGAGATGCAGCTGCCGATCAAGGTGGAAACCCGGACCGGCGACACCCCGACCTCGCGCCGCCAGCGCCAGCGCCGCTATCCACCGCGAATCCTGATGACGACGCCGGAGCAGGTGGCGCTCTTGCTCGCCTATGCCGACAGCGACCGCTATTTCCGCCATTTGAAATACATCGTCATCGACGAATTGCATGTCCTGGTCGGTAACAAGCGCGGCGATCTGCTGTCCCTCGATCTGGCCCGATTGAAGACCCTGGCGCCGGATGTGCGCTTCCTCGGTCTTTCGGCGACCGTGGCCCGGCCGGAGATGCTGGCCGACTATATCGCCTATGGCGACAAGGTGCGGGTCGTACGGGGCGAACCGGGACCGCAACCGGCGGTGTCGATCCTGGTTTCCGATGAGCGGGTGCCCTGGGCCGGTCACTATGCCCGCTACGCCTATCCGGCGGTCTACGACACCATCCGCGAGCACGGCACCACCCTGGTTTTCGTCAATACCCGGGCCCAGGCGGAGATCATCTTTCAGGAGCTCTGGCGCCTGAATGAGGACAATCTGCCGATTGCCTTGCATCACGGCTCCCTCGCGCCGGAGCAACGGCGCAAGGTGGAAGCGGCGATGACCAGGGGCGATCTGCGCGCCGTGGTCTGCACCTCGACCTTGGACCTGGGCGTCGACTGGGGCGCCGTCGATCTGGTGGTGCAGATCGGCGCGCCGAAAGGGTTGAGCCGGTTGACCCAGCGCATCGGCCGCGCCAATCACCAACTCGATCTGCCCTCGCGTGCCCTGCTGGTACCGTCCAACCGTTTCGAGGTATTGGAATGCCAGGCGGCCGCCGAGGCGGTGCAGGAGGGGGAGTTGGACGACGAGCCGTTGCCCGACGGCGCTCTCGATGTATTGGCCCAGCATCTCATCGGTATGGCCTGTTCGAGCCCATTTCATCCATTGCCGCTCTATGACGAGATCCGATTGGCGTTACCCTATCGGAACCTGACTTGGGAGAGTTTCGAGCAAGTGCTCGACTTCGCCGCCACCGGCGGTTATGCCCTGCGCCGGTATGAGCGCTATCATCGGCTGCGACGTATGGAGGACGGTCGCTACCGCGTCGCCCATCCGCGGGTGGCGCGGCAGTACCGCATGAATGCCGGTACCATCGTGGCGGCGGCGATGATTAAGATCCGCTTCCGCCGCGGCCGAGTGCTGGGCGAGATCGAGGAATGGTTCATCGAGCAGCTCGCCCCCGGCGACACCTTTGCATTCGCCGGCCAAATCCTGCGTTTCGAGGGCCTGGTGGAGATGCAGGCCATCGTCACCAGGGCGAAAAGCGATCAGCCGCAAGTGCCCTCTTATTACGGCGGCAAATTCCCGCTTTCCAGTTATCTGGCCAGCCGGGTGCGCGACATGCTGGCCGATCCGGTGCGGCACCGGGAGCTGCCGGACTATGTGCGCGAGTGGCTCGGTATCCAGACCTGGCGCTCGGTCCTGCCAGCGCCGTCGGATTTGCTGGTCGAAACCTTTCCCCGCAACGGTAAACATTACACCGTCGTCTATCCGTTCGAGGGGCGTCTGGCCCATCAAACCCTGGGTATGCTGCTGACCCGCCGGATGGAACGGGCGGGCCTGCGTCCGCTCGGCTTCGTCGCCTCCGAATACGCCCTGGCGGTCTGGAGCCTGCGGCCGGTCGAGGCCGAGGCGGTGGAGAGCCTGTTTGGCGAGGACATGCTGGGCGACGATCTGGAGGAATGGCTGAACGAATCGAATCTGATGAAGCGAACGTTCAAGAATGTCGCCATCATCGCCGGTCTGATCGAGAAGCGTTTTCCGGGGCAGGAGAAATCCGGTCGGCAGATGACCGTGTCGTCGGACCTGATCTATGACGTGCTGCGCGACTACGAGCCGGATCACATTCTTCTGCAAGCGACCCGCCATGATGCCGCCCGCGGCTTGCTGGATGTGCGCCGGGTCGCCGACCTATTGGCCCGGGCCCAGGGCCATATCCGCTTTGTCGCGCTCGACCGGGTCTCGCCCCTGGCGGTGCCGCTGATGCTGGAAATCGGATTCGAGCCTGTGCGAGGCCAGGCCGACGAAGACCTGCTCGCCGAAAGCGCCGAGGACCTGGTCGAGGAAGCGACCCGACTGGTCTGAGCTCGAATAATCCTTTCAGGCGAGGATCCTCGCCAATCGACCTGGCGGGCCGGAGCATGTAATATTCGAAAATACGAATATACCGGGAGCCGGCATGCGCGACGTTCACCGAAAACTCACCGCCATTATGTCCGCCGACGTGGTCGGTTATGCCAAGCTCGTTGGTGAGGATGAAGTCGGCACCATCGAAGCCTTGCGCGGTCTGCGGCGAGAACTGGTGGAGCCGAGCTTGGACCGTCACGAGGGCAGGATGGTCAAGCTGATGGGCGACGGACTGTTGGCGGAGTTTCCCAGCGTTGTCGAAGCGGTCGATTGCGCCATCGAAATCCAAACCGCCATGGCGGCGCGGCGCATGGACGAAGAGGGGCAGGCGATCTGCTTCCGCGTCGGCATCAATCTCGGCGACGTGGTGATCGACGGCGACGATATCCAGGGGGATGGCGTCAATCTGGCCTCCCGCCTTGAGGAAATCGCGACGCCCGGTGGGGTTTGCATTTCCGACGTGGTCTATCAGATCGTCCATGGCCGCGGCGGCTATCGTTTCGAGGATATGGGCGCGCAGAACCTGAAGAATATCGAGATGCCGATCCGGGTCTGGCGTTGGCGTTCCGACCGCAATGTCGACGATCATGCGAGCCCGGAACAGCAGGTGCAGTTCTGCCGCTCCCGCGATGGCACCACCATCGCCTATGCCACCGTGGGCGCGGGGCCGCCGCTGTTCAAGGCGCCGAACTGGATGAATCACTTGGAATACGACTGGCGGAGTTTGGTTTGGGGCCATCTGCTGCGGGAGCTGGCCGCCGATCACACCCTGGTGCGCTTCGACCAACGCGGCAACGGCCTATCGGACTGGGACGCGGAGACCATCGACGCCGACGTGATGATCGAGGATATGGAGGCGGTGGTCTCGGCCAGCGGTCTGGAACGGTTCCCATTGATCGGCATTTCCCAGGGTTGCGCCTATTCCATTGACTATGCCGCCAAGCATCCGGAGCGGGTGAGCCGGCTGGTGCTCTATGGCGGTTTCCTGGCGGGCGCCATGCGGCGAGGGTCCGAGGAGGACAAGGAAAACGCCGAGATCCAACTGCAGATGATCGCTCGCGGCTGGGGCAAGAACAATCCGGCGTTTCGCCAGTTCTTCACGTCCCTGTTCGTCCCCGGCGCCAGCAAACAGCAGATGGACGATTTCAACGAGCTGCAGCGCATGACCGCCAGCCCGGAAAACGCCGCGCGGCTGCGCACGGTGACCAACAATCTCGATGTCGTCGAGGCGGCCAAGCGCCTCGCGGTGCCAACCCTGGTGATTCACTGTCGCGGCGACGGTATCGTCCCTTTCGATGCCGGCCGTAAGATGGCGACGGTGATTCCCGGCGCCCGCTTCGTCGCGCTGGAGGGCCAGAACCATTTGATGCTGGAAGATGAGCCCGCTTTCCCGCGGTTCCTGGAGGAAGTCCGCGCTTTCCTCGCCGAAGACGCCGACTGATTTGCAAAGAACTTCAAAGCAGCATGTAGGTGCTGGTGACGTGGGCGACCGGTTTGTCCGGTTGGCCGGTATGCAAGCCGACCTCGCCATACATCAGGGTGCGGCCGGGCTTGATGATACGCGCCTCCGCGGTCAGATCGGCATCCGCGGCCGGCCGCAGGAAGGCGCTGGTCTGATTGACGGTGGTGATCGGCCGGAATTCGTCGAGCAGGCCGGCAATGGCGAAGATCATGGCGGTGTCGGCCAGGGTCATGATCGCCTGTCCGCAAACCGTGCCGCCGATGCGGTTCAGTCGCGGTGAGGCTGGCACCCGCAACACCGCGCCCGTCGGACCGATATCCTCGAAGACGATACCGAGATCCTGGACCCAAGGCGCCAGATTGTCGTCGTGGATGCGTTGGGCATCGGCGAGGGTAAGGGGCATGGATCGAATTCCCTAAAATCCGCCGGCGACGGGCAGCACCGCGCCGGTCATGTAATCGGGCGCATCCCGCAACAGCCAGCGCACGGTCTCGGCGATCTCCGCCGGGTCGGCGGCGCGGTTGAGGGGAATGCGCGGCGCCATGTCGGCGACCCGGTCGGGCTGGCCGGCGCGGGCGTGACTTTCCGTATCGGTCAGGCCGGGCGCCACCGCGTTGACCCGGATGCCGGCGTCGGCGACTTCGAGCGCCAGGCCTTTGGTGATGGTGTTCACCGCCGCTTTCGAGGCGGCATAGTCGACCCAATCGTCGGGACTGCCCCGCTCCGCCGCCGTGGAGGAGATATTGACGATGCGGCCGCCGGCGCCGCCTCGTACCGTCGACATCCGCAGCACCGCTTCCCGGCAGCAGAGCATCAGGCCAATGACGTTCACATCGAAGGTGGCACGCAGAACCTCGAATGACGCGTCCTCGACTCGGCGACCGACCTGGCCAAGATAAGCGGCGTTGTTCACCAAGCCATGCAGCGGCGGCATTTCCACGTCGACCCGCTCGAATAGCGCCAGGACGTCCGCCTCTCCGGCAATATCGGCTTGTTGCACCCATACATCCGTGCGCGCCGATAGGTCCGCCGCCAAGGCGTCCGCCTCGCTCGCGCTGTCGCGATGGGTCAGGCATAGAGCGTAGCCGGTGTCGGCCAAGGTGCGTGCAATAGCGGCGCCGATACCGCGGCTGGCGCCGGTGACAATCACCGTACCGATTACCGACGGCGTCAATGCACGTCTCCGGCTTCCGCGACCAAGCGGTCGGTGGCGGTTTCAATCCGCGCTTCCAGCTCAGACAGGAATTCGCGCCGCTTCAGCCCCGGCTCGATCGGCGGCAGAAACTCGACGACGATGGTGCCGGGATAATGCAGCCAGCCACGCCGCGGCCAGAAAACGCCGGAGTTCAGGGCCACCGGGACCACAGGCGTGTCCAAGCCTGAATAGAGCGCGGAGATGCCGGCCTGATAGGGTTTGGCTTCCGTCGTCTCTCCGGGCGCGGTGCGCGTGCCTTGCGGAAAGATCAGTACATGCCGGCCGTCGTCCAGGGCCTGCCGGCTATCGGCGATCAGCTTCTTCAATGCTTTCGCTTGACCCTTGCGGTCGACGATGATCATGCCCGACTTCAGGCACATCTGGCCGTAGATCGGGATCCACAGGAGGTCGGATTTCAGGACGATGGCGGCGGCCCGCACGGTGTTGAGCCAACTGATCGTATCCCAGGCCGATTGATGCTTGGAGGCGATGATGCAGGGCCGATCGGGCAGCAGTTCGCGGCCGCGAATTTCCACCTTGGTGTTGGTGATCTTCTCCATCAACCAGTTCACCTGGCCGGCCCAGCGCCATTGCGCATGCTGCAAATGCCGGCGCGGCAGCAGGAACAGGAAGCTGAAGAAGATGACCGAAAAGGCGGACCAGGCGTAAAAGACGAGATTGAAGACGGTCGAACGGAGGAAGATCATGGCGGGATCAACCCCCTTCCAGCCGCTGACCCAGCGTCTCCGCCAGGCGTCGGCCCAGGACGACAAGATACTTGCTGTATTCCTCCGCCATCAGGCGCAGAGTACCCGGCCGTTGCCACCAGCCCGATAGCTTGATCCGGTTGCTCGCCACCGGATAGGGCACGATCCGCCGGTCGTCGAGCTCGTCGGCCAGCAGCAGCAAACTGCGCGGCATGTGATAGAAGGACGTGGCCAAATAGAGACTGTCGATCTTCTCCCGCCGGGCCCAAGCGGCGGTCTCCCGCGCATTGCCGTAGGTGTCCCTGGCGCTACGGCCGAGCCGGACGCAGCAGGCGAAACTTGCCTCGTCTAGAATCGGTTGCAGCAGGGCTTGCAGTTCCCGGCGCCGGGTGCCGGCATCGACGCCGGAAATGAACATGGTTTTGACCTTTCCGGCTTTCAGCATCTGCGCCGCCATCTCGATGCGTAGCTCGCCGCCAGTGAAAACGGCTATGCCGTCCAGGGTCTCCGTCGGCGCGGCGACATTGGCATCCGGTAAGTCATGCACGAACTGCAGCAGGCCGCCGAGCCAAAGGCAGCCTGCGACGATAATTAAGCGGGCGAGAAAACCGAGCAGGGTCTAATCTCCTTCATTCCGCATGTTCGGGCGTCAGGGCAGGCGCCGCAGGTTGCGCAATACCGTCAGACGCGCGGTGACAACGGCGACGGCGGCCGCGGTCAGAGGCAGCAGCACCATCAACAACAAATACAAAGGCTCCAGCACCATGGCGGGTCGCAGCGGTAGGACATCGCCGTCGAGAAAGGTGGCGAGCGCAAGGACCACAGCCAGTGCCAGCAATAACCCGACGAGACCACCTTTCAAGCCCATGGCCAACGCGGTTCTCTGAAAATGCCCGGCGACGAAACTATCGTGTGCGCCGAGCGTGTAAAGCAGCGCGACAATATCGCTATGGGCGGCCAACGCGGCCCGCGCGGCGAAGGCAACCACCAGAGCGACCGCCAGCAGCACCAGACCAGTGGTTCCGACGGCCAAGGCTTGTACCGCTTCGACAAAGGTTTTCAGCTTACCGGCCCATAGGTGATGGTCGTCGATACGCGCGCCGGGCACCTCCTTGTTCAGGCGTCGGGCCAGGAAATTCAGGTCGGCGGGGTGGCCCCGATCCAGTCCGACATGGATCAACTGCGGCACCGGCAAGTCGTCGGTGATATTGCCGCGACCCAGCCAGGGTTCCAATAGGTCGACAAGCTCCCGCCGATCCAAGGCACGAACCTGGATAATTCCTGCGGTAGCGCGGAGAATGTCGAGCGCGCGGGCGGTTCGCGCGGCCCGGTCCTGACCGGCCAGCACCGGAATTTCGACGGTGATCGTCCCGGTAAGCCGCGTGTAAACGCCGCTGGCCAGGTTTTGGCCGACATAGCCGGCGGCGATCGCCAAACCGCCAAGGAAGACCATGACGGCGATCACCCAGGGCAGGTACCGCGTGGCGCCCTCGTAATCCGGGATCAGGGCGCCGCTGCGGCCGCGCGTTGTCAAACCCGCGATCACGCGGCGACCTCCCGCTTGGCAATGCGGCCCTCTTCGAGATGGATCACGGGATGGGGGAAACTCTCCGGCAACAGCATGTTATGCGTGGCCACCACGACGGTGGTCCCGCTGTGATGCAATTCCTCGAACAGACGCATCAGCCGGAGCGCGATGCGGTCGTCGACATTGCCGGTCGGCTCGTCCGCCAGCAGCAGGCGCGGCCGCGCGATCACCGCCCGGGCGATGGCGACCCGTTGCTGCTCGCCGCCGGAGAGGGCGGACGGGCTGGCATCCAGATTGTCGCCCAGGCCGACCCAGGTCAGAAGCTCCTGCACATGGGCGCGGATGCGGGCTTGGTTGATACCGGCGATGCGCAGCGGCAGGGCGACGTTCTCGGTGACGTTCAGATGGTCGAGCAGGCGAAAATCCTGAAAGACGACGCCGATCTGGCGGCGCATGGCGGCGCGTTCGTCCCGGCTCAAACTCGCGCTGTCGCGGCCGAACAGAAGCAGCTTGCCCCGCGACGGCCGCTGCGCCAGAGAGAGGAGCCGCAGCATGGATGATTTGCCGGCCCCGCTGGATCCGGTCAGGAAGTGAAAACTGCCGGGCGTCAGCAACAGGTCGATATCGCGCAGCACTTCCGGGCCGCCGTCGTAGCGGAGCGCAATTCTGTCGAGGTGGATAAGCTGGTCCAATGCCATGCGTACCGTGCTGCCGATGCCCTCAGCGATTCTGAGCGAGGATGCCATGGGGCGTCCCCTCGGGTCCAGTGTGTCGCATCGCGATTAGGAGGGTGAATTTGGGCAATTTGACGACGACGGCGAGGCTTGCCAGGGCCACGGCAACCCCCTAAAACGGTATTGACCTCGCAGCCAGCGGAGCCTGTTTGTTCGGATGTATTTGCGTTGCCCGTCCTGCGACACTCAATTTCAGATCGCCGACGGCGCGGTAGGCGCTGAAGGGCGGAACGTCAAGTGCGGCCGCTGCCAGCACCGTTGGCAGGCTTATCCGGAGCCGCGGACGCCAGAGGAGGTGTTCGACGCGCCCGAAGCCGATCCGGATGAAGCGGAAACCGCCGAAGCCGTCCAGGAACAACAGGATGTCGATCCACCGCCGTCGCTCGACTGGGCCGCCGAGGTGCTGTCGGACGAAGCGGCGCCGACAACCAGGGACGTTAAGGAGGCGCGATCGAACCGGCGCGGCTGGCTTGGCTGGGTGATTTTGCTGCTGGTCTTGGCCGCGATCGGGCTGGCCTTGGCCTATGCCAGGCCGCAGATTGTCGCCTTCTGGCCGCCGGCGACGAAACTTTACGGTCTTGCCGATCGATTACTTAAACCCGGCGGCGATGTACCCGAAAATCCCTTTGTTGGCCTGGAAATCCGCCTCGACCCGACGGAGACGAAATTCGAAGCCGGCCGCCGGGTCTGGCGTCTGTCGGGGCAGGTTCACAACACCTCGAAACAGGAACGCCCGCTGCATTTCATCGTTGTCGGTATCAAGGACGAGAAGGGTGCCTTGCTCTCCAAGGTCAAGATCGTGCCGCCCCAGGACCGGATTGCCGCGGGTGCCACCGTCAAATTCTCCACCACCATTCCCTCGCCGCCGGAAAACGCCGCTCAACTGGAAGTCTCCATGACCAAGGAATAATCCTGATGTCTGCCACGCCGAAAGTCGAAATCCTTTACTCCGCCGGCGAGATTGCCGCCCGGGTCGATGTGCTGGCCGGCGAAATCGTTGACGCCTTGGGCCCGGATATCACCGTCATCGCCGTTTTGAAGGGCAGCTTTGTCTTCACCGCCGATCTGCTGCGCGCCATGCATCACAAGGGCGCGCATCCGCGCATCGATTTCATGTCCCTGTCGAGCTATGGCTCCGGCAAGGAGAGCAGCGGCAATGTCGAAGTTATCCGCGACATCGCCGACGATGTCGCCGGCCGCAAGATCCTGTTGGTCGACGATATTCTGGAGTCCGGCCGCACCCTGGCCTTCGCCAAGAAACTTTTGTCCGGACGCGGCGCCCAATCCGTCGATATCGCCGTGTTGCTTGAGAAGCCGGGCAAGCGCGTGGTCGAGCTGGAAGCGGAATTCATCGGCTATGTCATTCCGGACAAGTTCGTCGTCGGCTACGGCCTCGACTTCGCCCATCTATACCGCGAACTCCCCTATATCGGCGTCCTGCCCCCCGACACGGCGGGGTAGTTAAAGCCGGTCAAATCTCGACGTCGACGATGACCGGGGCGTGGTCGGTGGCTGGTTTGTAGGCGCGGCCGTCTTTGTGGACATAGGCGTTTTTCACGTCGGGGGCGAGCGCCGGGGTGACCCAGATATGGTCCAGGCGGCGGCCCTTATCGGCCTTGCGCCAATCGGGGGAGCGGTAGCTCCACCACGTATAGAGCTTCTCCTCTTCCGGGGTGAACTGGCGCACCGCGTCGATCCAGTCATGGCTCTGATACATGCGGGCCATATGCTCGACCTCGATCGGGGTGTGGGAGACCACTTTCAGAAGCTGCTTGTGGCTCCAGACATCGTTTTCGTGCGGCGCGACGTTGAGATCGCCGAGCAGGATGAAGCGGTTATTCTTGCGTTTGCGGCGGCGGAACCAGTCGGCCACTTCGGTCATGAACTGCAGCTTGTGGGCGAATTTCGGATTGGCCTCGGCGTCCGGATTGTCGCCGCCGGCGGGGATATAGAAATTATGCAGCTCGATGCCGCCCGGAATCACGCAATGCAAGTGCCGGGCGTCTTCGATCTCGCACCAATGGCGCCGGGTCGGTTTTTCGAGCTCGATGCCCTCGCGGGCGAAGGTGGCGACGCCGTGATAGGCCTTCTGACCGAACAGGCAGTGGTTGGGATAGCCGAGATCGGCGAAGGCCTGTACCGGAAACAAATGATCCGCCACCTTGATTTCCTGCATGCAAAGGATATCCGGTTTTTCGGCCTCGATGAACTGGGCCACCGCATCGACCCGCGCCCGCACCGAATTGACGTTCCAGGTCGCGATCCTAAGCACCATGGTCACAAAACTCCCACACTTTACGACTGATATCGAATATCGAGCGGCGTCAGACCGTCGATGCCGCCTTCGAGATGGCTGCCCGGGTTTACGGCGGCGACGCCGGCCGGGGTGCCGGTGAAGATCAAGTCGCCGGCCTTTAGTCTGAACAAGGTGGAGAGATAGGCAATGGTCTCATCCACCTTCCAGATCAATTGATTGAGATTGCCGTCCTGCCGGATCTCGCCGTCGACCTTCAGCCAAATGCGGCCGGTGTCGAGATAACCGGTCTCCTCGATCGGATGCAGAACGGAAATCGGCGCGGCATTGTCGAAGCCCTTGCCCGTATCCCAGGGCCGCCCCAGCTTCTTCGCTTCCCCCTGCAGGTCGCGCCGGGTCATGTCCAGACCGACCCCGTAGCCGAAAATCGCCGCGCGCGCCGCCGCATTGTCGAGATCGGCACCGCCGTCCTTCAAGGCCACGACCAGTTCGATCTCATGATGCAAATCCCGGGTTGCCGGCGGAAAGGGGATTTCGGCCCCACTGTCGATCAGGGCGCTGGGCGGTTTCTGGAAGAAGAACGGATCCTCCCGGTCCGGATCATGGCCCATTTCGATGGCATGGGCGGCGTAATTGCGGCCGACGCAGTAAACCCGGTGCACGGGAAAGCGCGCGTCCGTACCTGCCACCGCCACGCTGGCCGTTGCCGGTGGTGCGAAAACGTAAGACATGTCGGCGCCAAACTCCTTAACCTTAAAACAGATGGAAACTAGCGCCGACAACGCCGATTGGCCAGCGGCCATATTCGTAGAGCCGGTATTTCAAGGCGAAGGGATGGCGTTCCTCGTCCTCATGCTCGGCAGTCAAGACGAGGGCGGCTTGATAGCAGGCCTGGGCGGCACCGCCGATCGCCGCCCGCAGCAATTCCTCGTCGGCGATGCGGTCGAGCTGGGCGGTGGCGATGACAGCCTCTTCAATCGCCTCGACCGCCTGGTTGCTGACATGGTTGAGGACCAGATTGACCACCTGTTCGTCGTAACGCTCGCAGGCCTCGGCGATCAGGCCCATGCGCAACTGCTCCTCCGCCTCCCAGGCCAGGTCGTTGAAGTCCAACTCGCCGGCCGCATCGCCCGCTTCGTGCCAACCGTATACCGGGGAGATCTCGGCGTCGGGAAAACCGAGGCCGATCAGATAATCCTCGGCCATATTGATTTCGCGCTCCTCCAAGCTGGCGCCCAAGGCGGCGAACCAGGGCACCTGGCGGACCATTTGGGCGAACTGGGCGGCGCTTTGCAGACCGGGATAGTCGGTCAGGGCGGGATCTTCCTCACGCTCGAAAAAGTCGCTCATTACTGGAGAGGCTCGCATTGTGAAGTCGACATCTGTGACAAGGCGCAGAATAGGCGCCCGCGGGACAGTTGGACAAGTAAGCAGTTGGGTACCCCAACGAAACTGATTATAGTGGCCGTCTGGATGGGGGAACCGGGTGTGACGAAAAGCGATACCGCGCTGGGCATGTTGCCGGATCTGCTGGGCTACAATCTACGCCGGGCGCAGGTCGTGGTATTCCAGGACTTCATGAAATCCCTGAAGGCGCTGAATCTGACGCCGGGTCAGTTCGGTGTGCTGCAAATCGTCAAGGCCAATCCGGGACTGAAGCAGACCGACCTGGCCAATGCCCTGAATGTCGACCGCTCCACCGTGGTCGGCGTCATCGACCGGCTGCAGGGACGGGGCCTGCTGCGCCGCGTGCGAACCGAGAACGACCGCCGCAGTTATGCCTTACACCTAACCGACGTTGGCCGCGATTCGCTGCGCAAGGCCGAACGGGACGTTCTCCGCCATGAAGACCGCATTGCCGACCGTCTCGACGCCGAAGAGCGCCAGGCATTGATTGGCCTTCTACGCAAGCTGATCGTATAGCCATCGGGAAGGATGGCGCGGTGCCGTTCGGAATTCAGGCGGCGCGGCTGCCGCGCAATAGGTCCGCCGCCTTTTCGGCGATCATGATGACCGGGGAGTTGGTGTTGCCGGAGGTGATGGTCGGCATGATCGAGGCATCGACCACGCGCAGGCGATCCATACCCCGCACACACAGGTCGGCGTCGACCACGGCCATCTCGTCCTGCCCCATTTTGCAGGTGCCGACCGGATGGAAAATCGTCGTGGCGATGTCGCCGGCGGCAATGGCAAGATCGGCGTCCGACCGCACATCCGGTCCGGGCAGCATCTCTTCCGGCGCGTATTTCGCCACAGCTTGGGCCGCCATGATGCGTCGGGTCAGGCGGATCGATTCCGCCGCGATCAAGCGGTCGCCGTCGGTCGACAGATAGTTCGGCTTGATCGTCGGCTGGGCGCGGAAATCGGCACTGTCGATATGAATGCTGCCGCGGCTTTCAGGCCTGAGATTGCAGACGGAGGCGGTGATCGCCGGAAAAGGATGCAGGGGATCGCCCAGTTTATCGGTGCTGAGCGGCTGGATGTGATATTCCAGATCCGGCGTATCCTTGGCCGGATCGCTTTTGGTGAAGAGGCCAAGCTGGCTCGGCGCCATGGTCAACGGCCCGCGTTTGAAGAGAAAGTATTGCAGCGCCATCTTCGCCTTGCCGAGGGGGCTGTTGGCGATTTGGTTCAAGGTGACGGCGTTCTCCACCTTGAAAACGGTGCGGATCTGCAAATGGTCCTGCAGGTTCTCGCCGACGCCTTCGAGCGGATGAATGACCTGGATGCCGTGCCTTGCCAGCACGCCTGGCCTGCCGATGCCGGAAAGCTCCAGCAGCTGCGGCGAGGCGACGGCGCCGGCGGTCAAGATCACTTCCCGGCCGGCCCGGGCCCGCGCCGGCGTGCCGCCGAGATTTAGGTCGACGCCGGTGGCGGTCTTGCCGGCCAGGACCAGCCGTTCCGCATGGGCCTGGGTGAGGATTCGCAGATTGGGCCGCGCGCGGACCGGATCGAGAAACGCCTTTGCCGTGCTCCAGCGCACGCCGCGTCGCTGATTGACCTCGAAATAACCGGCACCCTCGTTATTGCCGCGGTTGAAATCGTCGGTGTTGGGAATGCCGACCTCGGCGGCGGCGTCGCGGAAGGCGTCCAGGATGTCCCAGGAGATGCGCGGCGTCTCCACCGGCCATTCGCCGCCGACCCCATGCATCTCGTCGCCGCCCGCGTGATGGTCCTCAGACTTGCGGAAATAGGGCAGGACCTCGTCCCAGCCCCAGCCCGGATTGCCGAGTTGGCGCCATTGATCGTAGTCGCGGGCCTGTCCCCGCATGTAGATCATGCCGTTGATCGAGGAACAGCCGCCCAACACCTTGCCCCGGGGATAGCCGAGAGCGCGGCCGTTCAGGCCGGCTTCCTCCACCGTGCGCATCATCCAGTCGGTGCGCGGATTGTTCATGGTGAAGAGATAGCCGACGGGCACATGGATCCAGAAATAATCGTCCTTGCCGCCCGCCTCCAACAACAACACCGTGGTTCTGGGGTCGGCGGACAGGCGGTTGGCCAGCACGCAACCGGCCGAACCGGCGCCGACGATGACATAGTCGAACTCGCCCAAGTCCCGCCGCGCCTGTTCCGTCATCTCGGTTCCGCTCCGCTCAACTACAGCCGCCCCGCCGTTTGCCGCGCCGCCCCGCCCGCGTAACCGGCCTGCTCGCGCCGTTCCTGCGACCCAACCAGGCCGGCCGCAATTCCAACACCGCCGCACCCACCCGGTCAACCCGCGCCATGCGCCGAAATCAAAGGGTCAGACCCTTTGATTAGGGATTTAGTCTTAGTTCACAAGATATAAGTAAAAATCAGGGGGAAAATGAGAATCAAATTATTCAAAGGGTCTGACCCTTTGATTTCGGTTGGTCTCGGTGCTGATGGTTTCGCGAGGGCGGTGGGTCAGTCGTCGAGCGGGGTCAGGCCCTGGCTGAGTTGGCGCATATAGAACCAGATCAGGAGCATGGCGACGACGAAGACGATAAAAGGCAGCAGCGGATCCATGATGAAGCTGCACAGCACCAAGAGCGGCAGCAGCACGAACATCATCAGCGCGTTGATCATGCCGATGCGCCGCCGCAACGCCCGCTCCTGCGCCGGCCTCTCGATCAGGAAGCCGCGGCCCTGATGTCCCCAAGGCCGGTAGCTCAGACGCCCGAACGGATCCTCCCGGAAGCAGGTCTTGGAGAACCCGAAGCGCATATTCTCGAAAAATTCCATCATCGCGCAGGGCGCACGCTACCCGCGGTCGTTGCGGCAAGCAACCGTTTTGCCCACTTGCGGAAGCCGCCATGCAGGGCGTAGAGTCGGGGCCGGGCAGGTTCGCGACGGGGCATCGATACATCCAAGGCATTCCATGCGGGCTTGTGCATCATCGCAAATCCGACAATGGCGCGGACCGAAAAACACGGACAATGAAACGGGAGACAAATGACCGATGACATACTCAATTTTACAGCTGAAAGGGCTGATGGCCGGCGCCGCCGCTTTGGCCCTTGTCGGCGGTTTCGCCGGCGCGGCAACAGCCGGTACGCCGAAGGACATGCTGGTCCACGGCAAAAACATTTCAGACACCATCACCCTCGACCCGGCGGAAGTCTTCGAGTTCACCGGCGGCGAGGTCATCGCCAATGTCTATGACCGGGTGATGATGTTCGAGCCGGAGAATCTGACCAAGCTGGTGGGCGGCGTCGCCGAAAGCTTCCAGGTCTCGGACGACGGCAAGACCGTGACCCTGAAAATCCGGGCCGGCCAGAAGTTCCATTCCGGCAATCCGGTGACGGCGGAAGACGTCGCCTATTCTCTGCGCCGGGTGGTCATTCTGAAGAAGACACCGTCCTTCATCTTCACCCAGTTCGGCTGGGACAAGGACAATGTCGGCGGCCTGATCAAGGCGACCGGACCGGATACGGTGTCGATCACCATGAATTCGCCGTTCTCGCCCGGCCTTTTGTTGAATACGCTGTCGGCGGGTGTCGGCTCCGTGGTCGACATGAAGACGGTGGAAGCCAACGCCAAGGACGGCGACATGGGCTATGCTTGGCTGAAAAACCACTCCGCCGGTTCCGGCGCTTTTTCGGTAAAGACTTGGAAGGCCAACGACCTGATCATGCTGGAGGCCAACGGCGGTTACCGCCATGGCGCGCCGAAGCTGAAGCGGGTGGTGCTGCGTCACGTGCCGGAACCATCCTCCCAGCGTCTGCTGCTGGAGAAGGGTGACGTCGACCTTGCGCGCGACCTGACGCCGGACCAGATCAAAGGCCTGGCCGGTAACAAGGACATTGTCGTCGACACTTTCCCGAAAGCGGGTCTGTTGTATCTGGCGATCAATGGCAAGCATCCGGTGCTCGGCAAGCCCGAAGTGATCGAGGCGATGCGCCATCTCGTGGACTATAAAGGTATGGAAGGGTCCTTCTTGTCCGGCCAGTTCAAGGTGCATCAATCGTTCTGGCCGTCCGGTCTGTGGGGCGCCTATGAAGACACGCCTTACAAGTTGGACATTGCCAAAGCCAAGGGCTTGGTCGACAAGGCCGGTGCCGGCGGCACGAAGATCGTCATTGACACCCTGACCAATCCGCCCTATCCGGCAATTGCTCAGTCCATTCAGCAGTCGTTGTCCAAGGTTGGTATCGAAGCCGAAATCATCCTGTCCGAGGGCAAGACCCTATGGCCGAAATACCGGGCGCGCAAACATGAGCTGATCGTCGCCAAATGGTCGCCGGACTATGTCGACCCGCATTCCAATGCCGATGCCTTCGCCCATAACCCGGACAACCGGGACGAAGCCAAGCTGACCGGTAAGCCAGCCTGGCGTACGGGCTATTTCGACGCGAACGTCACCAAGGCGACGGAAGCGGCGGCCTCGGAACTGGACCTGACGAAGCGGTTGAACATGTATATCGACCTGCAGAAAACCGTTCAGGCCAAATCCAACTTCATCATGATGTTCCAGCAGGCCGAGCAATTGGCCCGCCGGTCCAACGTGAAGGGCTATGTCAGCGGTGCGAACTTCGACCTGACCTTCTATCGTCTGGTCAGCAAGTAAGCGTCGCGGCCCATGGCCGAACAGACGCAAAGCCCGGAATCGGGACAAACGACGGGTCAAGGGACGGACGACGGTCCGTCCCTTTTCCCTATTCTGAAGAAGATCGCCAATCAGGTGGTGATGCTGGCTTTGACCTTCGTCGGCCTGACCGCGATCACCTTCATTATCGGCCGGGTCATGCCGGCCGATCCCGTTTTGGCGATCATCGGCGACCGGGCGAGCCAAGAGACCTATGAGATGGTCTACAAGCAGCTCGGCCTCGACAAGCCGCTGATCGAACAATATGTGATTTATCTCGGCCAGATCCTGCAGGGCGATTTCGGCAAGTCGATCATGACCTCCCGGGACGTGCTGGACGATCTGATCCGCTTCTTCCCGGCGACGCTGGAGCTGTCCACGGTCGCGACGATCATGGGAATCTTCGTCGGCGTGCCCATGGGCGTACTGGCCGCCGTCAATCAGGGCCGTTGGATCGACCACGTGGTTCGGGTGATCGGCCTGTTCGGCTATTCAGTGCCGATCTTCTGGCTCGGCATGGTCGCCCTGCTGATCTTCTACGCCAAGCTCGACTGGTTCCCGGGCCCTGGACGTATCGACGTCTTCTATGACGGCATCGTCGAACATCGCAGCGGTATCATCCTGCTCGACAGCGCAATGCAGGGAGAATGGGAAATCTTCCGCAACGCCGCCGCCCATCTGGTGTTGCCGGCTAGCATGCTGGCCACTTTCGCGCTGGCCTATATCGCCCGTATGACCCGCAGCTTCATGCTCGACCAATTGAATCAGGAATATGTCTTGACGGCGCGGGTCAAGGGCTTGTCCGAATTCACCGTGATTTGGCGCCACGCCTTCAAGAACGTGCTGGTGCAGTTGATCACCATCATCGGTCTGACTTACGCCTCGCTGCTCGAAGGTTCGGTGTTGACCGAAACCGTGTTCGCCTGGCCCGGCATCGGCCAGTACATCACCACCTCGCTGTTCAACGCCGACATGAATGCGGTGATCGGCGGCACCGTGGTGGTCGGTATCTGTTTCGTCGGTATCAATATGCTGTCCGACGTGCTCTACCGCATCGTCGACCCGAGGGCCCGGACATGACCGCCGCCGATCAAAAACCGGCGAGGGAAGGACTCAGGGCCTGGCTGCTGTCGGAAACGCCGGCGTCGATCTGGCAGGCTCGCTGCCAGCGCGCTTACCTCGCCTGGCTCAGTTTCTCCGCCAACCCGATCGCCATGGCGGGTCTGATCATCATCGCCACCCTGGTGCTGATGGCGATCTTCGCGCCGCTGATCACCAGCGGCGACGGGACCGGTCAAAACCTGCAAAATCGATTGATGCCGCCGAGCGCCGATCACTGGTTCGGCACCGACGAATTGGGTCGGGATATCTTCGACCGGATCGTCTGGGGTTCCCGCATCACCCTTTATATCGTCGGCCTGGTTGGCATTACCGTGGTCCCGATCGGTCTGCTTGTCGGCACCGTTGCCGGCTATGTCGGCGGCTGGGTCGACGCGGTGCTGATGCGCCTGACCGATATTTTCCTGGCCTTCCCGCGCCTGATCCTGGCCTTGGCCTTCGTCTCGGCTTTGGGACCGGGGTTGGAGAACGCGGTGCTGGCGATCGCGTTGACCACCTGGTCGCCTTTTGCCCGGATCGCCCGAGCGGAAACCCTGACCGTGCGCAATTCCGAACATATCATGGCCGCGCGAATCCAGGCGGCCTCGACGACGCGTATTCTGGCGCATCATATCGTGCCGCTCTGCATCTCCTCGGTGATCGTGCGGTTGACCCTGGATATGGCGGGGATCATCTTGATCGCCGCCGGGCTCGGCTTCCTCGGCCTGGGCGCGCAACCGCCGCTGCCGGAATGGGGCGCGATGATCTCCACCGGCCGGCAGTTCCTGCTCGACCAATGGTGGGTGCCGACGATTCCGGGGATCGCCATCCTGGTGGTTTCCATGGGTTTCAACCTGCTTGGGGACGGTCTGCGCGACGTGCTCGACCCCCGTAGCGGACGCTAGTCGCCATGGTCAACCTGCTTTCCGTACGCAATCTCTCGGTCAGTTTCGACACAGCCCCAAGGCACGGTCGAGGCGGTGCGCGGGGTCAGCTTCGATGTTGGTCAGGAGCGCCTGGGCATCGTCGGCGAATCCGGCTCCGGCAAATCGCAGACCGGCCGCGCGATCCTGGGCCTGAACGGCCACAGCGCCAAGGTGCGGGCCAAGCAGCTCGAATTCGACGGCATCGACCTGCTGAACGCCAACCGCAAGACCATGCGGGCGATCCGCGGCGACCGCATTTCCATGATCATGCAAGACCCGCGCTATTCCCTGAACCCGGTGATGACCGTCGGCGAGCAGATTGCGGAGGCCTATTTGGTTCATACCAGCGCCAGCCGGGCGGAGGCGCGGGAGCGGGCGTTGGAAAATGCTCTATCGGGTACGCATCCGGGAGCCGGAGAAGGTTTACCGTCTGCATCCCCATGAGGTCTTCGGCGGCATGGGCCAGCGGATCCATGATCGCCATGATGCTGATCCCGGACCCGGATCTGATCATCGCCGATGAGCCGACCAGCGCCCTCGACGTCACCATCCAAATGCAGGTGCTGGCGATCCTGGACGACATGGTGCGGGAGCGGGGCATGGGCCTGATCTTCATCAGCCACGACCTGAATTTGGTCGCCTCCTTCTGCGATCGGGTCTTGGTGATGTATGGCGGTCAGATCATGGAGACCGTTGGAGGCCGGGCAACTGACCCAGGCGGAGCATCCCTATACCCGGGGCTTGATCTCCTGCTTACCGAAGCTGGACGGCCGCCATGACGATCTGCAGGTGCTGCAGCGCGATCCCGGCCTGGCTGGAGCCAGTGTCATGATCGAGATCGAAGACCTCAATGTCGTCTTCGGTCACGGCAAGCAGGCCGTGCATGCGGTCCGCGGCGTCAGCTTTCATGTCGGCGAAGGCGAAAGCTTCGGCCTCGTGGGCGAATCGGGTTCCGGCAAATCGACGGTGCTGCGCGCGATCGCCGGACTGACCCGATCCTGGACCGGGCGAATGACCGTCGACGGCCAGGATCTGGCGCAGAAGCGGGATAAAGCCTTCTACCGCAAACTTCAGATGGTGTTTCAGGACCCCTATGGCTCCCTGCATCCGCGCCACACGGTGAACGATATCCTGAAGGAACCGCTGTTGATCCACCGGCTCGACCGGGTGGAGGAGCGGATTTTGGAGCTGTTGTCGGAGGTCGGTCTGGGCCCGGCCTTCCGGTTCCGCTATCCCCATCAACCTGTCCGGCGGTCAGCGTCAGCGTATCGCCATCGCTCGGGCGCTGATCCTGGAGCCGCGGATCGTTCTGCTCGACGAGCCAACCAGCGCGCTGGATGTCTCGGTTCAGGCGGAAATCCTCAATCTTTTGCGCCGCCTGCGGAACGAGCGCGGCCTGACCTATATCATGGTCAGCCATGACCTTGCCGTCGTCGGCCATCTCTGCGAGCGTATCGCGGTGATGAATCGCGGCGCTTTCGTTGAGGAAATGCGGGACGAAGACCTGCGCAGCGGTCAAACCCGCCATGGTTATACTCGGCAACTTTTGGTTGCTAGCGAGGGGTATGATCGAGCGGCGGTTGACGGATTCGTCGACTACTAAACGAGACAATTCACCGCTTAAATTCTCCATATGAGAATTGTATAATCTATTCCGCTTAGCCGGATGGCCAGGCTTGGGGTAAATGTTGTATAGTTAATATGACCCTGTTCATTAGCTTCGTGTGCCCTTATGAGAAGTATCGGTCCCAAGAACGACAACGCCCCGCAGGAAGACGTCCCGATTCCGGCCGTCGATCCCAACGCCAACTATCCGCTCGCCCCACGCACTTTCGAAAGCACCGGCTTGTCCCTGAAGATGGTGACCGGCCTGTTGCTGAAGTCGATGTATACCCGCAATTTCGAGACGCTGCAGGATGTCGCGGATTTCGTGAAACTGCCGCCACTGGTTTTGGCCAAAGCCATGGGTTTCGCGGAGGAGCTGGATTATGTCGAACGTCTCGGCAAGGAAGGCACCCAGCGCCTGGGCAGCATGCGCTATCGGCTCAGCGAGCAAGGCCGCCGCGTGGCGATCGACGAGTTGGAGCAATCCCGCTATGTCGGCCCCGCGCCAGTCGGCCTGACCGATTATCGCAATCAAATGGGCCGTCAGCGAATTCTGCGGGAAAAGGTCGATTCCGATCAGATACGGGATGGCCTCAGTGAAATGGTGGTGACCGAGCGTTTGATCGACGCCATTGGCCCCGCGGTTGTCGATGGTCATTCCCTGCTGATGTTCGGGCCGCCCGGCAATGGCAAATCCCTGATCTCCCATGCTATTGCCTCCATTTATCGGGAGGCGGTGTATGTCCCTTACGCGTTGACCGTCGATGAGGAAATCATCCGCGTCTTCGATCCGACAATTCACCATCCGATCGAGGCGACGGATGCGCCGGCGACCCGGCCGGGAGAGGTAATGGACGAAAGGTGGGTGGCCTGCCATCGTCCGACGGTGGTGACCGGCGGCGAGTTGACTCTGGACCCGCTGGAACTGTCCTACAATGCCATCGGCAAGGTCTATAACGGCTCACTGCAGCTGAAGGCGAATTGCGGTGTCTTGGTGATCGACGATTTCGGCCGGCAGACCGTACGGCCGGAGGATATCTTGAATCGCTGGATCGTGCCTCTCGAAATGCGCCACGACTATTTGCGTCTCACCAGCGGCAGCACGTTTCAGGTTCCTTTCGATGTCTTCCTGATTTTTTCCACCAATCTGGACGTTAACGAGCTGTTCGACCAGGCGACCCGCCGGCGGGTGCAATACAAGGTGGAGATGAATCCGCCGGAGCGGGAGGAATATACCGAGATTATGGCCGGCGTGTTGCCGGACGCCAGCACGGAACAAATCGAAACCGTGGTCGGCTATCTCTACGAAAGGTATTACGATCCCCTCCGAATCGAGCCGTCGCGCTACCATCCGAAATGGGTCATTACCCAGGCCGACGCCCTGTGCAGGTTCCGCGGCAACGAATTCAAACTGAACGACGAATTGGTCGATTTCGCGATGGCGAATCTATAAGGCGGCCTCACCGGCCAAGCGCCGACGATCGAGCAGCGCCAGGGTTTGTTCCGAGACCCGATCCCATTCCCGCGCGACATCGTCGCGGCCACTGTCGCGCAGGTCGCGGGCACAGGTCAGCGCCAATCCCGGCGCCGCCGGTCCATGCAACGCGCAGAGCAATTCCGCCGCATGCAAGGCGTTTTCCGATCCCAGGATACTATCCATCCCACCATCTCCATCACTGTCCGTGTCTGGCTTCAAGCAAGCGGCGGGCCAATTTTGAGAATTTCTAATGGGTTGAAATTAAAAGAGAAAACATCAGAAATTGCGGTTTGAACGGCGTATCGGCAATTTCGATCCGGTCAAGATCCGCACGCCGATAGGTTGCCGGCAAAAATTCAACGCTGCCTCAAACGAAGGATCACACGCCTTGGCGCCATATTGCCGGATATGAGGCGACTAATCGAATTGCCAATGAATGAGGCCGACCGCATGGGTGAAACGGGCGAAGGCCACCGCCGCCGAAATGCGTCGGCGGTCCTGGACTTCGACTACGAAACGGCGGTCGATGCCGGCGAGCAGGTTCGTTGGCGGGTGGAGGATCTGATCGGCGATGGTCGCGGCTTCGATTTCGCGCGGCCTTTTCTGCCGGAAAGTCTGGCCCGGGTCGGATCCTTCGGGTTTCTGCAGGCGGACGAACGGCGGACCTATAACCAGTTACGCGGCCGCGCCTATCTCGGTTATTGCGGTTTTATCGCCGGTTTCATCATTCCTTACGTGCTGGACCATATGCGGGGCCGGCTGACCGGCGATGACCAGCGGACCCGGGCCTTGTTGGGATTTGCCGCGAACAAGGCGAAGCATATCGACCTGTTCAACCGGGCGATCGACGCTTTCGGTGTCGGTTTTAACGAATTTGACAATCTGTCGGCGGAATCCGACGACGTCGCCCGCGCCATTCAAACGCACCATCCTCTCGCCGTCGGCTTGGCCGTGGCCCAAGGGACATGGATGATCGATGTGCATCGCCTCGCCGCCCAGAAGGAAGCGGAAGTTTTGGACCCTCTCTTTGTCGAGATGCTGACCATGCTCTGGCGCGAAGAGCAACAGCATGCCGAACTCAGCGGATTGATGATCGGAAGTCTGGCGCAATATTGTTCCGACTTCGAAATAGAATCGGCAATCTGCGACTATTTCGAGATTGTCGATATGCTGGACGGGATTTTGCGGCGGCAGATGTTATGCGATATCGATACCTTTTCCGCCGCCACCGGCCGTCAATTCGCCGCCGCCGAGCGGGCGACGTTCGAGACCGTGCAGATGCAGGCCAACCGTTGGTGTTTCATCGGCGCCGGTATGACCCACCGCCGTTTCGTCTCGATCGCGGCCCGATTGAACGCTTCGGCGGAGGTGAAAATCGGCGAAGTTGCGCGTAAATTCTGTTAAACCCGCAGCGACGTAAGCGGTAATGGGGTATACTAAGCGTATTGTGGCCCTGACGCCGCACCAAAACACCCACGGTCAAAAGGGTTGGAGAGGAATATGAGCGGATCGATGTTTGAAAAGTATGGCGGGTTCGTGCGGATCAGCCGGGTGGTCTCGGCTTTTTACGACAAGGCCTTGGATTCGCCTATCCTCAGCCCCTATTTCGCCAATTCCAACATGCAGCGGATCATCGACCATCAGACCAAGTTCATCGCGTCCCTGATGGGCGGTCCGGCGAGCTACAGCAATGATGAATTGCAGCGGGTCCATGCCCGGCTGAATATCCAGCATGACGCCTTTGGCGAGATGTCGGAGCTGTTTTGCGAAACGCTGGAGGACTTCGACTTCGACGACGACGATATTGAAACCGTCGCCGGATTGATTAAGTCGAAGGAGCCCTACATCGTCACGCATAACTAAGCAAAACCCCGGCAAGAAGGGACAAGGGACAAATAATGGTCGACGTACTGAGTAAGGACGATAATTTGCCGATCACCCAGGTGATGCAGAGCCTCAGTCTCGGCGTCGCCTTGGCGGAACCGGAAAGTTGGGACGTTGTGATGGAAAACGGTAAGTTTTTCACTTGGTTCCCGAATTACGACGAGCAACAGGACACGCTGACGGACCGCCTGCCGAACTTCGACGCCCACCGCGCCGGCAGCCGGCTCAACAAGAACCGGCCCTACAAATACGAATGCGAGGTCAAGGACGGCGCCCGGACGACGCCGATCCGGGTGGAAATGCGCAACTTTCAGGAGGGCGACCGCGACCTGATCCTGGTGGAGTGCTTCGACATCACCAAGATCAAGGAATCCGAATACATGCTGCAGTCCTACGCCAAGATGTCGGAGAAGCATACCAAGGAGCTGGAGCGGGAGAAGGAGCGGGTCGAGCGGCTCCTGCTCAACGTGATGCCGAAGCCGGTTTACGAGGAGATGAAGGATTTCGGCACCACCACGCCGACCCGGGTGGAATGCGCCAGCGTCCTGATGCTCGACTTCGTCAATTTCACCGAAATGGCGGTTTCCAAGGACCCGAGCAGCCTGGTGGCGGAACTGAACGACATCTTCTCCGCCTTCGACCGGATCGTCGAGCTGTTCGGCTGCGAGCGCATCAAGACCATCGGCGACGCATATATCGCCGTCTCCGGCCTGCCGGAGGAGACGCCGGATCACGCCCATAACGTGGCCAAGGTGGCGCTACGCATGAAGCGCTATATCGAGCGCCGCAACATCGCCCATACGGAACCATGGCGCTGCCGCATCGGCATCAATTCCGGACCTATGATCGGCTCCATCGTCGGCGTGCAGAAATATGTTTACGACATCTTCGGCCCCGGCGTGAACCTGGCCGCACGCATGGAATTCCACTCGGAGCCGATGCAGATCACCCTGACGGAAGAAACTTACGAACTGCTGCGCGACGATTTCATCTTCACCGAACGCGGCGACTTCGACATCAAAGGCTTCGGCACCAAGACACTTTATTTTCTCGACGGCGAAGCGGTGATGGGGCGGTAGGGGTGGTTGATTTACGACAAAAGCTACATGTATGGGTGCTTCGGCTAACGCGAATAATCCGTATCTATAGTTTGCCGCGGCGACTTCCTCGTCGTCCGCTAAATATTGTCGCGTTTGACCGCGGCGATTTTTCGTTGTTTGGCCCCTGCGTGAAATCGATCTCGTATTAGCTTGTAAAATTTCGGTGGCAGGAAGCCGTACGCCTCTTGATTTGCCGATACCGGGCGGACGTCGTATCCCGGCCATTTGAAGTGATTTACTTCGGAGATTATGAGCCACGATTGTTCGCTATCAAGACCAAGACGTTTCGATGTCAGGTCAGGGATCGCAATGCCTTCGACATCTGGACCGGGTTTGGAATGAGAAATCGGGCACACAATGACGCGCTGGGTTGTAACGTCAATAGCTAGGATCACGCAGGGCCTGTCTTTAAGTCCTTCCAGGCGCCCGGCGACATGTTCGCGATGCCACAGATAATTGTATTGAATAACCAGGCCAATTTCGGGATTTGGTAAAGGCAAGCATCAATCCAATTCTTCGTCCAGATATTCCAGTCCCGCTTTCATCTCCGCCCTCCTGATGAGTTCCAGGTCATTGTCATCAAGTTGATGAGCCAGGGCGGATTGTCTGTCGCGTAGAGCCTTCAACATTTCGAACTCTTTATATTCGTCAGGCCGTATCATGACGAGCGTCTCCCGCCCGTGCTTGGTAATGGTCACCGGTTCGCTCAAGGCCAAGTCAATATAGCGGCCAGGATTTTTGGCAAACTGCGTCGACGAAATTCTCTGCATTCGATTTCTCCAAAAAATGCGTTTAAATCGTATTTAGCGAATAATTCGAAAAAATTCAATAATTCGAATATCTACGCATAATTGATTTTTGTGCATATTTTCCGGAATTTACCGCGCTTTTACCGTGCGCCTGATTGGACGTCGGGGTAAAAGGCTGAGCATTGTCAATGCGTGACCGAGCGTGTGAGGGGGGTATGGCCGATTTGACGGAGAATAGGGGCAACGCGGCGATTTTCTTCGTGCCCAATGAGTTTTCGCGGGACCGGGGCAAGTTGATGGGGCGGCAGTCCGCGGGCGAGGCGTTCGTGAAGGCCTTTGCACGGCATGGCGAGGTTGATCCGTATTTCTCCTTCTCCCCGCGTAAGGAAGCGGCGGAGACGTTCCTAAAGCGGATCAATCAGGCCCGGCGGGAGCGTAACGATCCCCGGCCGGCGCGGGTCAAATGGATCCCCATGCATCGCCTCGACGGCTTGCGCGAACCCGGCTGCATGATGACCTACGATCCGGGCCTGCCGAAATGGGCTTGGCAGCGCCAGTTCTTCGGCGCCGACGCCTTCAGCATCTGTGGCATCACCCATACCACCGCTTCCCATTCGGTGATGGATTCCCTGGGCAATCTGCCGCTGGCGCCGGTGCATCCCTGGGACGCGCTAATCTGCACTTCCCGCTGCGTGCGCGACACGGCGGAACGGATCGTCGATGGTTGGCGCGACTATCTTGGTGCCCGGTTGGGGGCCGACAAATTTACATTGCCGATGCTGCCGGTGATCCCGCTTGGTGTCGATTGCGACGGTTTTGCCGACAGCCCGGAACGCCAGGCCACCCGCGCCGCCTTCCGGCAGAAGCACGGCATCGGCGACGACGATATCGTGGTGCTTTTCCTCGGCCGCCTTAGCTTCCACGCCAAGGCCCATCCCTTCCCGATGTATCTGGCGCTGGAGGAGACCGTGCACCGCACCGGCAAGCGCTTGCATCTGATCCAGACCGGCTGGTACGGCAATGAGCCGATCGAGCGCGCCTTCAAGACCGGGGCGCGGGATTTCGCCCCCTCGGTCAACGCCATCTTCTGCAACGGCCGCGATCCGGCGGACCGGGCCGGCAGCTGGGCGGCGGCGGACATCTTTTCTTCCCTCTCCGACAATGTGCAGGAAACCTTCGGCCTGACCCCGATCGAAGCCATGGCCAGCGGCTTGCCGCAAGTGGTGACGGACTGGGACGGCTACCGAGACACGGTGCGCCATGGCGTCGACGGCTTCGCCATACCCACGGTGACACCACCCGACGGGACCGGCGCCTTGATGGCGCGGGACCATGCCCTCGATAACATCACCTACGATCAGTATATCGGCTTCACCTGCTTCGCCACCGCGGTCGACATCGGCAAGGCGGCGGATGCCTATACGGCGCTGGTTCAGGACCCCGAGCTGCGCCGCAAGATGGGTGAGGCCGGCCGCCGCCGCGCCCGCGAGGTGTTCGACCAGCCTCACGTCATCAACGCCTATCAGAATCTCTGGCACGAGATGAAAGCGCGCCGGCTGAAGGACGGCCCGGCGGTCGCCGCCAATCCAGCCCTGCAAGGCCATCCCTCGCGCCGCGATCCCTTCGACGCCTTCGCCGGCTATCCGACCCGCCGCTTCGACGACGATACGCTGATCAAGGCGGGCGAGTTGTCGACCCTGCCGAACCTGACCATGCTGCGCGGCCATGGCCTAACCAATCTGGGTAATCCCGTCATGGTCGACGAGCAGGCCTGCGATGCGATCCTGTCGACGGTCACGGGGGCATCGCGTATCCGCGTTGGCGGCTTGCTGGACAGCGCCGACACACAAGAACGCCGCAATCGGCTCTACCGCACCGTCGGGTGGCTGCTGAAGATGGGTCTGTTGGAGCTGGCCGACGAAGATTAAGCCAAATCCAACGCCATGAAATGGGCGCCGGGATAGGGATTGTCATAGTAGGGGGCAATTTCCCGAAATCCCAATTTGCGGTAGAGGGCGATCGCCTCGACCATGCTGTCGAAGGTGTCGAGATAGAGTTGCTTGTAGCCGAGGCGGCGGGCCTCTGCGATGATCGCTTCGGCGAGCCGACGACCGAGACCGAGGCCGCGCCGTGTCGGCCGGCAATAAAGCCGCTTCATCTCGACGATGTCCTCCGAAAATTGTTTCAGAGCTACCGCACCGACGACGACGCCATCCACTTCGACCGCCAACAAGGCGTCATAGATGCCCGGGAATCCGTCCCGTTCCTTGTCGTAATCCTGAAAGGCCAAATCGATGTCGAGCGAGGCGACATAGTCGGCAAAAAGATCCCGCACGGCGCCTAAACTGCCGTCGTCGCGGGGCGGAAACACGCGAATATCGGGCTCGGTCTGCGGCATCATGTATATGGTTGTTGTCCGTATGAAGGTTTAGTATAGCCGGCAATAACGAATCTTTGGACGGACCTCTCATGCGTTGTCTGGTTTTTCTGTTTCTGCTCGGGTTGAGCGCTTTGCCGAACGCCGGCGTTGCCGCGGATGGGAAACTGGAAATCGTCGAACCCTGGTCGCGGGCGACGCCGGGCCGGGCGCCGAACGGCGTGGTCTATCTGACCCTTCGCAACGGCACCGACATGGCGGTAACGCTAGCTGGCGCGGCCTCGCCGGCGGCCAAAAAAACGGCGTTGCATACCCATAAGCATGAGGGCGGCGTGATGAAAATGCGCCCCGCCGGCCCGGTGACCGTGCCCGCGGGCGGCATGGTCGCGTTTGAACCGGGCGGTCTGCATGTCATGCTGATGGGGTTGGTCGCACCGTTGAAGGAAGGCGACAAGATCCATCTAAACCTAAAATTCGAGGACGGGACGGAACTGTCCACCATGGTGCCGGTGCTCAAAGTCGGCGCGTCGGGGCCCATGCATAATAAAGGTCACGGCCACGGCAAAGGTCACGGTAAACACAGCGATTAATACACAGCGATTAGGAAATGAGGCGAGGTCGCCTGCGATCCCTTAGCGGGTCGAAACGATCTGCCAAGCGCCATCGGGCCGCCGGCAGGCGGTGCCATAACCGCGTTCCCGTTTGCCGCCAACCGTGATGGTTTGCTGGAATTCCCGGCAATAATGCCCGCTGCTGTCTCTGCCGTCGCGCAAAGCCACCACATCGCCCTGGGCCCGGCCGTCGCGCCAGCGGATGGTGCGGCCGACCGGCGCTTCGGTGGCGCGGATCTGCGCCGATTCGTGGGCCCGGCGCTGATTTTCGTTGAGCACGTCGATCAGCTTCAAAGTAATCGCGGTAAACGCGATCCATTTCAGGGCGTCGCTGGCTTTGTGGTAATGGCCGTAGCCGCCATAGCCGATATGGCCGCCATAACCACCGCTGCCGTAGCCAACATACCCGCCATAGCCGCTATGGCTGCCGAACCCGAAATAAAGGCCGTAACTCCACCGCGGCTTGTGATGGTAGTGGCCGCGCTTCCAATGCGGGTGCTTGCGTTTGTGATAGCCGCGATAGCCGTAATGCGGCTTTTTGGGCTTGTAATAGTGGCGCGGTTTCCTGGGATAATGCGCCTTGTAATACTTTCCCGGTTTGTGGGGACGGTAGTGATGCTTGCGGCCGCCCCAATGCTTGCGATGGCCGGGCGGTACGAAGCTATGCTTGCCATGGCTGACGCCGGAAATTTTCGTTCCGGGATGACGGGTGCGGGATTCGGCATTACCGACGCTGGTCATCAAAACCGAAAACAACAGAGCGGTACCGGTCGCCAGGACCAATTTCTTTCCATTCCAACACGCCATGGTCGTACCCCTTCCGCGAAAAGTCCGGTACTCCCCTCCGTTACGCCGATCCGCGATCCTTCGGATGTTCGCCGCAACCACATATTTAGGGCGGGTTCATTTCTGAACCCGCCCATATCATAACGCGTTTTCGGTGGAATCGGAAGCCGTGGTCTCCGGCCTGTTGTCAGGGCCCTTCCTGGCGTTTGCGCTCCCAATCCGTCGGGGTGCCGCGGCGTCGGCGGGTTTCCGGTTGATCGGTGCCATGGTCCGTGCCCCAGCGGGGATGCCTTGGGCGTTTCTCTGCGGTCCGATAGGGACGATCCGGCCGGTGACCATGCCGCCAATATCTATGCTTACGTCGGTCGCCTTCGCGCCAATGAGGATGTTTGCCGCGTTCGCCGTCTTTCCAATAGGGGCCGTCATAGCGACCGTGTTTCCAGTGGGGATGTTTGCCGCGCTCGCCGTCTTTCCAATAGGGCCGGCCATGGTGATGGCCGCGTTTCCAGTGCGGATGCTTGCCCCGGTAGCCGTCTTTCCAGTAGGGGCCGGCATGGCGATGGCCGCGTTTCCAGTGCGGGTGCTTGCCCCGGTAGCCGTCTTTCCAATAGGGGCCGTGACCGTCGTGATGATGGCGGCGTTTCCAACGGCGATACTTGCGGCGCTCCCCGTCATAATCGTCGTCGTCGTAATGCCGGCGGTCCGACATCCGGTAGGGGCGGTCGGGCCGATGGTGGTGGCGCCATTCCGACCATTCGTTGGAACCCGTCACGCCGCGATCGGGATAGCGGGCCCACGATTCGGCGTTGGCGGTGGGCCATAAAGTCAGGGTCAGTAGCACGGAGGCTACGGCAAATAGGAGAGTTCGACCGGCTGAATATGTCATTGTCCCTCGCTTCGCGCTTGTGAAATCGTTTTCCGGTTAACGGTCTATTAACGGCGCGGGAGGGGATTTCCGTCGCGATCAGTCGGTTTTTTTCCGCCGGCCTCTTTTCCGGCGTTTATAGCCTTCCTCGAAATAGCGGCGGCGTTCCGCTGCCGGCAGGCGCGCCGCGGTTTCGGCGATGGCATTGTGCAGCCGTGCGCGAGCACGCAGGGACTGCGCGTTCATCTTCTCATTGAGGGTGATATAGGCGGCCTTGTCGAATTGGTCGGAGAGCAGCATCTCGCGCATCTGCTGGCGCATGGCACGGCGTTCTTTCCAATGTTCGCGCAGGGCGCCGCGATGCTGTTGCCAGACTTCCTCGACCGCGCGGCGGCTGTCTTCGCTGATGGCGGCCATGGCGGCATCCCGGTCGAAGCGGTGCCAGCGCGCGTGCTTGCGGGCCAGATCGCCCTTCAGCCAAAAGGTCGCGAGCATGCCGATCAAGATCAAATTGATCGCCAGGGAGACGAAAAGGACGATGGATAGGCGGCGTTGAATGCGCATGGGTCTAACCCTGCTCCTCCAACTCGATATCGTCGTCGAAATACTCGACCACTTCCGGCAACGGGACGGTCAGCGCCAGCACCACGCTCAGCGCCGCCGCCGCGGCGAGCCCGCCGATCGGTTGCCAGATACCGCCGAAGGGCCAGAGGATGGCGCACCATTGCCGCCAACTCGAGCCCGGTTCCACATGCAGAATATCGGCGGCCAGTTCCGGCGACGGCAACGGCGGCGGCGCCAGATCGAGCATGGCGTCGAGCGCGGCGGCGTCATGGATCAGTTGCTGCGCCGTGGGGTCGGTATCGACCATATCCCGCAGTTCGATCCGCTCTTCCATGGGCCAGCGGTTCGGGTCGGCGCCGAACGCCGCCAACACGGTCTCGAGCCGGCGAAGTTTCGTATCTTCCTTGCCGGTCATCACAACACCTCCATCAAATCCGCTTTACGTTCCATCAGCGTCTCTCGCAATTTTCGGCGGCCGCGGGCCAGCAGGGATTCCAGCGCATCGACGCTGATTTCCATGATCTCGGCCGCCTCTATGTTACTCAACTCCTGATAATGTACCAAGGCGATGGCCGTGCGTTGCCGCACCGGCAATCGGTCGAGCTCTTGCCGCACCGTGTCGGCGACTTGGGCCCGGTGGTGCTGCTGCATCGGATCCGGTGTTTCGTCGGCCACTTCGGGTACCTCATCGTCGGAGAGCCGGCCGCGCCGCCGCAGCTCGTCGATGCAAAGATTGTGGATCACGCGGTAAAGCCAGGTGCCGATCTTGGCTTGCGGTTGCCATTTCCGGGCGATCTTCCACAATCGAAAAAACGCTTCCTGACACATATCTTCCGCCAAGGCGCGGTCCCGCAGCATGCTGACGGCCAGGCTGAAACCGGGGCCGAGATGGCGGTCGACAAGGACGCGCTGGGCGTGGCGGTCGCCCGCCGCCACCCGCGCCATAAGCGCCGCGTCCTTGAGTTTTTCGTCCACCATGAGCAATGCCGACCTCACTTCGGAGCTTAGAGCATATATCTACCATACGGCATCATTCGGCCGGCCGACTTTATCCCCTGGCTAGGCGCGGTCCGCCGGGCGATGCGGGGTATCGGCCAAGGGCCGCAACGACGTCCAGGGGATAAATGCGCCCGGGTGGCGTGGCGTCAGTCGCGGTCGCGGCGTTTATGTCTTTTGTGCCGTTTGGCCGCCTTCTCCGCTTCCTCGCGGCTGATCGCGCCGTCCTTGTCCCGGTCCAGGCGTTCGAAGAAGGAGCGCTTCTTGCGGCCATATTCGTCCGCCGTCACGCGGCCGTCGCCATTTTTGTCCATCCGGGCGTAATGCTTGGCGATACGGTCTTCCATGCGGGCCAGAACGGCGGCCTTGTGTTCGGCCAGGCTGATGGCGCCGTCGCCGTTCCTGTCCGCCGCTTTGAAGCGGGCGCTGCGGAAGGCGTCCATCTCCTCGGCGGTGATCTTGCCGTCCTTATTGCTGTCGAGACGATCGAACCGGCTTTCCCAGCGCTTCGAATCGGCCATCGCGATGCCGGCGATCAAACCGGCGCTCAATACGCTCGCGGAGACGGCAATCACATGTTTTCGCTTCATAGTCATATCCTTACTGTTGGGGTGACGTTGCAGTACTGGTATAACGTCGGACCTTGAGATATCCGTCGTTTATCCGGCGTATGCCGATTGATCCCCTGAAACCGGCTCAATATGCGCGGCCCCGCCGAAGGTAGAAGTGAGCGATGTCATGCGTGCGTTATTTATCCACCAGAACATGCCGGGTCAGTTCACCCATATGGTCAAGTATTTGGCGGCCAATCCGGACAATGAGGTTGTCTTCATCACCAAGCCGAAAAAGCTTGATATGAAGAATGTCCGCAAGGTGGAATACAAGGTGCTGCCGCAGAAGCCGCCCGGCACCCATCGCTTCATTCAAGGTCTGCAAAACGGTATCTGTCATGGTCAGCCGGTGGCGCGGGCGGGCAATCAATTGCGCCGCGTAGGCTTCCGCCCCGACGTGGTGGTGGCTCATCCGGGTTGGGGTGAAGCGATCTATCTGAAAGACGTCTTTCCGGACGTCCCGGTGCTGAACTATTTCGAGTTCTACTATCACGCTTTCGGGGCCGACACCCATTTCGATCCGGAGGACAAGCCGACCTGGGACAATATCTTCCGCATCCGCACCAAGAATTCGATCAATCTGCTGTCCCTCGACAGCGCCGACTGGGGGCTGTCGCCGACCTATTGGCAATGGCGGCAACAGCCGGAAATGTTCCGCGACAAGATCAGCGTCATCCACGAAGGGGTCGACACCAATGTGGTGAAGCCGGAGCCTCGCGCGCGGGTTCAAATCAAGGACGGCCTTTCGTTCGGGTTCGGCGACGAAGTGATGACCTATGTGGCCCGGGATATGGAGCCTTATCGCGGCTTTCCGACGGTGATGCGGGCCATCGAAATCCTCTGCCGGGAACGGCCGAACTGTCATTTCCTTTTGGTCGGCGGCGACCAGGTCAGCTACGGCCAAAAGCTGCAGGAAGGGGAAACCCACAAGCAGATGATGCTGAACGAGGTCGATATCGACCCGGACCGGGTGCATTTCACCGGCAAGCTGCCGTACGACAAATACCTGAAAATTCTTCAGATCTCCGGCGCCCATGTCTATCTGACCAAGCCTTTCGTGCTGTCTTGGTCGATGGTTGAATCGCTCGCCGCGGGATGTTTATTGGTCGGTTCCAACACGCCGCCGGTGGTTGAGGTGATCGAGGATGGCTGGAACGGTCTGCTGGCCGATTTCTTCTCGCCGGAAGAGGTGGCGGAACGGGTATCCGAAGCCCTCGACAATCCCCAGGCGATGATGCAAATCCGCGAAAACGCCCGGCGCACGGTGCTGGAGCATTACGCGCTCGACAAATGCCTACCCCGGCAGATTCGCTTGCTCGAACAATTGGCCAATCGGCAACGCCCGACGCCCGCCCGGTGGGAAGACGTCAAACCCGCCAGCCAGCGGCAGGCGATCGCGGTTTAGAACGTTGTTTTGACGGGTTGCTGCGAAAGTCGGCGCAAGTCCGATTTTTCTTAACTGTCATGCCGGAATCGGCGTAGCCGTTATCCGGTATCTCGGACAGAACAAGGCGCAGTATTAATAACGAGTTTCAGTCTGCCCAAGATCCCGGGTCGCGCTACGCTTGCCTGGGATGACAACTCTCTCTTTCGTCATCCCGGCCGCAGCGCAGCGGAGAGCCGGGATCGCCACAGGCTCGGTGCTTGGGAATATCCCGGATATCGCTGCGCGATTCCGGAGTGACGAGGATGGCTATTACAGAACAGAATGATGACGAGATTTCCCGCACGGTTGGGGTTCTCAGTAGCCTACTAGTCGTCCCTGAACACCTTGTTCAGGCTGTCGGTGACCGGCGCGATGAAATAGTCGATGGCGACGCGGGAACCGGTGGCGATGAAGGCTGTTGCCGGCATGCCGGGATAAAGCTTGACATGGTCAAGCTCGGCCAGCGACTTGGGATCGACCTCTATGAGCGCTTTGTAATAGGCCAGGCCGGATTTCTGGTCGACCGAGCGGTCGGCCGCGAGATAGATCAGCTTGCCGTCGACCGCCGGCGTCGTCCGCCGATTGAACGCGGTGAGCTGTACCTGGGCCAACAAGCCCAAATGGACGACATCGATATCCTCCGGGCGGACCTGGGCCTCGACGATCAGATCGTCGTTTTCTGGCACCAGGTCGAGTATATCCTCGCCCGGCGCGATGACACCGCCCGGCGTATGGATTTGAAGATCGGCGACGACACCGTTCTGCGGCGCCCGGATTTCCGTTCGCTCCAGGATATCCGTGGAGGCCCGGATGCGCTCGGCCAATTCGGCGACCTGAGACTCGGCTTGCCTGAGTTCCGCGACCACTTGGCTGAGATGGCGATTGTTCAGGTCGAGGATGGCGAGTTTGGCTTCGGCGATGCTCTGCTTGGCCCGGGCGATGCGGGCCAGGAACTCGCCGCGACGACCCTGCAGTTCGGCGGCATGGCGCTTCAAGGCCAGGATCCGCGGTTTGCGGGCGTGGCCCTTCTCCTTCAACTGCTCTTGATCCTTGATCTCCTCCCGGATCAGAGCCAATTGCCGTTTGCCGGATTTCTGCTGCGCGTTGAGACCGATAATTTCTTCCTTCAACTGCTCGATTTTCTGTTTCAGGATCGCTTCCTGACCGGCGAGCGCGGTACGCCGGGCTTCGAAAATGCCGGTTTCGCCCTGCATCGCCTCGGCCACCCGTGAATCGTCCTGGTTGGCGCGGAGATCGTCGCCAAAATCGATGGCGTCCGACTTGTCCCGCTCCGCCCGCAACCGGTTTTCCAACGCCAGGGCGGTGTAATAGTGGCCCTTATACAGATCCAGATTGGCCTTGGCGCGGGTGTCGTCCAGGCGCAACAAGACCTGGTCGGCCGTCACCTTGTCGCCGTCGGAGACGAGGATCTCGCGGACGATGCCGCCTTCCAGATGTTGGATCGTTTTGCTCTTGCTTTCGACGACGATGAAGCCGGGCGCAATGGCGGCGCTATCCAGTTTGGCGGTGGCGAGCCAGGTGCCGCCGGCGCCGAAGATCACAACGATGATCATCAGGCTGACGATCTTCAGCCGCCGGGCGCTGCGGTTAAGCTGCTCCATACGCGTGTTGGGATCGACTTCGAGTTGTAACATCTTTTGTCCTCCCGCTTACTCGCCTTGGTTTGGGTTGTCCGGCGCAGAACCGCCGTCGTCGTCCGGCCCCTGAGGTGGGGCGTTGCCGCCGCCGACGATGCGACGCTGCCGGCTCTGATTGGCGCCGACCACCTGCGGCCGCCATTGTTGCGGCCCCAGTTTGGCCAGGATATCGGCGCGGTCGCCATACATCTCCATCTGGCCGTTGTTCATCACCAGAATCTTGTCCACATTGGTCAGAATACTCGGCCGGTGGGCGATGATGACGCTGGTGGTGCCTTTTTCCTTGGCGTCGGCCAAGGCTTTGACCAGGGCGATTTCGCCTTCGCGATCCAAGTTCGAGTTCGGTTCGTCCAGGACCAGGAGCTTGGGCACGTTGAACAGCGCGCGGGCCAGGCCGACGCGCTGACGCATGCCGCCGGACAATAGACTGCCGCTATCGCCGATATCGGTCTCATAGCCGTCCGGCAGGCGCAGGATCATGTCGTGGACGCCCGCCGCCTTGGCCGCCGCGACCACCGCTTCCGGATCGAGATCGCCGAGGCGGGCGATGTTTTCCTTCACCGAGGTATCGAACAGCTCCACTTCCTGCGGCAGATAGCCGACATAGTTGCCTAGGTCGCCGGCGTCCCAACTATGCACGTCGGCGCCGTCGAGGCGGACATGACCGCGGGTCGGCTTCCAGACGCCGACCAACAGCTTGGCAAGCGTCGATTTGCCGGAGCCGCTGGGCCCGATCACGCCCAGAGATTCACCCGGCTGCAGCATGAAGGAAACCCGCTGCACCGTGGCCACATCCGATTTCGGCGGGATATACAGTAAATGCTGCGCCTGCAGTTTGCCTTCCGGTACCGGCAAGGCCATCGCCTCGCCGATCTGCGGCTCGACGTTAAGGATGACCTTCAGGCGCTTATAGGCGCTCATGGCGGAGACCATGTTCTTCCAGGTGCGGATCGACATCTCCACCGGCGCCAAAGCCCGGCCCAGGATAAAGACCGCGGCGATCATCACGCCGGGGGTCAGATATTGGTTGATCACCAGATAGGCACCGGTGGCGAAGATCAGGATCTGCACCACCATGCGGATCGACTTGGTTGCCGCCGACACGGTACCGGACAGGTCCATTGCCTTGCCTTGCAATGCCAGCACTTGGGCGTTGTATCCGCGCCAGCCCTGCAGGGCGTTGCGCAGCATGCCCATGCCCTGCACCACCTCGGCATTGCGCACGTTCATTTGCGCCGCATTGTAGGCCTTGGCGGCGTTGGCATTGGCGTCTTCAAGGGGCTTCCGGGTGACCAGATCGTTGACGATGCCGAGGGCCAGCAAGACCACCGCGCCGGCGATCGCCACCATACCCATGGCCGGATGCAGCCACCAGATGACATAGAGGAAAATCGGCATCCAGGGCAGATCGAACAGGGTCTGCAAATCGCTGCCGGCGATCATGTTGCGGATCTGTGACAGGTCGCGCAGCGGCTGCACATTGCGGGTTTGATTGGTGATCAGCGCCCGCTCGACGATCGCCGCATGCACCCGTTCGCCTAGCATGGTGTCGACCTTGGCGCTCCAACGCGCCAGCAGGCGGCCGCGCAGCGCGGTCAGTACGCCCATCAACGCCAGCGCGCCGACGGCGCCGATGGTCAGCGCGATCAGGGTTTCCTGGCTGCGGCTCATGAGCACGCGTGTGAAAATCTGAATCATGTAGATCGGCATCGTCAGCATCAACATGTTGATGAAGAAGCTGAGAACGAAGGAGATCCAAAACTCCGTCCGCCCGGCGCGTAGGGCGTCTTTCAATGTGGCGCTGTGATCACTCATGCAACTTGCACTTTCTTACGCGGGGCCGGGATTCGGCATCATACAGCATATTCGTCCGCCTGGGCCGACAAATGTAGGCGAAACTAACCCGTCAAATTCTCGATCAATGGCCCCAGATGACTTTCGAAACGGCGCCAGCGTTGAACGGAGTTGTCATACATCGGTTTCCTTACGGCGACGTTACTGCCGGTCTTGACCGGCCGTTCGGTTTTGTAGAATTCGAGACAGCGATCGTCCCAGTCCAGGCCGCAATAATCGACGATCCGGCGGCTGACCGCCTCCTGGTCCGCAACCATATCCTCGTAGACCACCTCTTCGATCTGAATAGGTAGCACCTCATGCCAGTGGTTCATCAGCCTTTCGAACTGTTGATGGAACAGGGCGAATTCGACCTGGTCGCTGGTATAGGGAATGGGCGAGCGGAATTTCAGGAAATAGCCGGAGACGAAAATGTCCCGCGGGTCGCGGCGGCAAGCAATGATCTTGGCGTTCGGGAACAGTAGGGCGAGCATGCCAAGGCGGAAGAAGTTAAAGGGCAGCTTGTCGGTGACCCGCTCCGCACCGCCGCTGACATGGCGTAGCGCGCGCAGATAGTTGCCGGCGAAGCGCAGGCATTGCGGTTCGTTCAGCTCCGCGATCACTTCTGGAAAAGTGGCGGCGGATTCGATTTGCGACGGGATCGCCCGGGCCATGCGGCCCAATAGCTGCAGTTCGCCGGCCCCGAACACGCGCGGATGGCTCGACAAGATTTGTTCCACCAATGTGGTGCCGGAACGCGGCATGCCGACCACCAGGATCGGCGTGCTCGACGGGCTGCCGAAGGCCTTGCGTCGCTCGAAGAATGCCGGCGTGAAGGTCTTGATGATGCGGTCGGTCAAGTTGATGATCTGCTCCGGCGAAAATTTCGCCTTGGCCCGTTCGATCTCGTTGCCCTTGCGGATATATTCGAAGGCTTCGTCGACCCGATCCATTTCGTCCAGGCTTTTGCCGATGGCGAAGTATAGCGTGCTTCTTTGATTTTCCGTCAGGCGGCGATGTTCCGACAGTTTTTGCATCCGCTCGACCATATCGGCGTCGAGCGCCCGGCTTTCCAGGAAAGAGAGGGCGAACAGCGCTTCGGGGAAGTCTTCCCTCAAGGTCAGGGCTTTGGAATAGCATTCCGCCGATTCGTCCAAACGGCCAAGCTGCTGATAAAGCACGCCGAGCGACGCATGGGTTTCCGCCATATCCGGATTGATCTCGACGGATTTCAGGTAATGCTCCTCGGCTTTGCTGTAGTCGCCGGCTTCCTGCAAGGCGATGGCGAAGTTCGTGTTGGCCGAGGCGGATTCGGGATCCAGTTCCAAGGCCTTCTTAAGATAGCTCAACGCGTCCTTGACCCGGTCGTTGCGCAGCATCAGCAGGCCGATATTGGCATAGGCCCCATAGTAGTTCTCGTCGAGCTTCAGGACCTCCTGAAACAGGGTCATGGCGGCCTTATCGTCGCCCTGCTGTTCCCGGACCGTACCGAGCGCATGCTTCGCCTTGACGAATTCCGCGTCGATCGCGAGCGCGCGCTCATAATGGATCGCCGCGTCGTCGCGAGCACCGTGAAGCTGCAGACGGACGCCGAGGTCGGTGTGGTAGGCGGCATTGTTCGGCTCGATCTCCACCGCTTGACGGCCGTGGATGATGGCGTTCTCCAAATCGTCCTGACGGGCATAGGCGTTGGCCAGCAGCACATGGGGTTTGGCCAGGGCCGGGTTCAGCTCGATGGACTGCGCCAGCGCTTCGATCGCCCCCGGTAAATCCTCCTTCAGGATCAGCAATTCGCCTAATTGCGTGAGGAAATGAACGTCCGACGGCGCCCCAGATATGCCGCTCCGCAGCAGATTGACGGCGTCATCGACGCGGCCGAGCGCGATATAGGCCTTCGCCATATTGCGGTAGATGGCCGAGGTCGCGTTCTGCAATTCGATCGAGCGGTTGAAGTGGTTCAGCGCTTCCTCATGCTCTTCCTTCGACATCAGCAGGATGCCGAGATTGCTATGCGCTTGGGGCAGATCGGGATCCAGCTCGAGGGCCTTGAGATAAGCCGCTTGAGCGTCGTCCAGTTTCTCCGATTGATTGAGGATATTGCCCAGATTGTTGTAGGCCTGGGCGAAGTCCGGGTTCAGTTTGATGGCCTGGCGATAGCATTTTTCCGCATCTTCGAAATCCTGCTTCACGGCCAGCGAGTCGCCCAGCACCTTTGCCGCCATGGCGAATTGGCTGTCGCCGTTGACGGCCTGGCGGGCGTAATGTTCGGCCAGGCGCTGGTCGCCGAGGGCCAGATAGATACGGCTAAGATCGCAAAGATATTCGAGATTGTCCGGCGCCAGTTGAATGGCGCGGGAATAGTAATCGAGCGCCTCTTCCCGCCGCTCCCCTTTCTCCGCCGTCCAGCCCATGGCCCTGAGTGCCGCGGCGTTGTCCGGATAGGCGCGAAGGATTTGCCGGAAAGAGCGTTCCGCCTCAATCAGGTTGCCGGCGTTGAGAAGCGTATCCGCTTCTTGCAGCGCCGCTTCGAGCGCTGGATCGCCGATCGCGTCGGCGCTGCTATGCTGTTGCGACATCGATTACTCGCATACCAAATCGTCGGGTTTCGTGATGGTGGTTGCCCGCGGGAGTAATGCACCGAATCGAACCATCTTGCAACTCCCGGCGCGGCTCATTTTTCCTCTGGAATCATGGATAAACGACTTCCGCCGGGCCAAGGACCGTGCGCAGTGGCGCCAATTCGCTGGTATAGTTACGCCACCGCTCTACGGAGCTCTTATACATCGGCTGACGCACCTGCCAATTGCTGGCGGTCAGAACCGGCCGCTTGTTCTCGTGGAAGCGCAGGCAGGCCTCGTCCCATTCGAGGTCGCAGAACTCGATCAGCTTCCGGCTCTCCGCCTCCTGATCGGACACCAGCAGGTCGTAGCGGGCTTCGTATACCGGGATCGGCAAGACCCGGCGCCAATGGTCCATCATCCGCTCATAGTCCCGGACATAGCGGCCAGCTTCGAGCAGATTGTAGCTGAAGGCCAGCTGCTCCTTGAAGCGGGCGAAGTAGCAGGAAAGGATGATGTCATAGGGATGGCGCCGGCAATGCACCACCTTGGCATTCGGGAACAAGGTGGCGATCAGACCCAACATGCGGAAGTTAAAGGGCATCTTGTCGGTGACGTGGGGGGCGTCATGGTCGAATTTCAGCAGAAAATCGACATAGTCCTGTGCCACTTGCTTCGTCTGCTCCGGCGTCAGCTCGGGCATATTCTCCGGATAGGGTGCCTCGGTACCGAAGCGCTTCTTCAAATTAGTGGTCAAATCGTGCAGCTTCATCAGCTCGCCGGCGCCGTAAACCTGTGGGTGGCTGGAGATGATTTGCTCCACCAGCGTGGTGCCCGACCGCGGCATGCCGAGGATGAAAATCGGCACTTTGCTGTCGATACCGTAACCCTGATGGCTTTCGAAGAAAGCGCTGTCGTAGATTTTGACGATGCGGTCGACGAACATGGTGTTGGCGTTGCTTTTATAGTCGATTTCCTTGCGCACGATCTGGTTGGCCGACTGTAAAAAGGCGAAGGCGCTGGCATATTGCTTCAGGTCGTCATGGGCCTTGGCAAGGGTGAAGTAGATATCCGCCCGCTGGCTCTCGTCGAGGCCGTCGTCACCGGCCATCTTTTCCAATTCCTCGAGATCGGCGGTGTTGGCGTCGAACTTCGTGATCGATCCGAGCTGACGCCGGGAAGGTCCGAAATTAGGTTGTATTTCCAATGCCTTACGGTAGGCCTCTTCCGCCGCTTCCAGATCGCCATGCTGTTGATAGGCGGTTGCCATATTGTGGTACAGGCCATGCTGGTTGCCGTCCAGGTCGATCGATTTCCGATAGGCGGCGATGGCCTGTTCGTGGTCGTCCAGTTTTAGGTAGGCGTTGCCCAACTCCGTATAGATTTTCGGGTTGTTCGGCTCCATCGCCACCGCCTTGTGGATATGCTCCATGGCCTGTTTGGGTTTCTCCGCGCCGATCAGCGCCGCCGCCAAATTCAGACGCATGGAAACGGAGTCGGGCAGCAGCTCGACCGCTCGGCTATAGGAGTGCACCGCATCGGCGAACAGATTCAAATCGCGCTGGACATTGCCGAGATTGCCCCAAGTAGCGCCGCGGTTGGGGGCAATTTTCAGGGCTTTCTTGTAATGCTCGATTGCCTCTTCCCGATCGCCGACGGCGCGGCTGGCGATGGCGAGATGGTCCAGGAAGATCGGATTTTTGGGACGCAGTTCCACCGCTTTGGCAAACGCGGCCTTGGTTTGCGCATGTTGTCCCATATTGCGCAGGGTCAGGCCCAAATTGTCCCAACCGAACGGGTCGTCGGGATGGACGCGGGTATACCCCGTCAAGAGTTTGTGTGCTTCCGCGAAGTTCTTTTGGTTCAGCAGCTCGAGCGCTTTTTGAAGGTCGGGATGGACTTGCTGCTGATTGCTTGCTGGTTGGTTCATTCCGCCACCGAATTACCGAGATTATGGGCCGGCCCGCCGGGCTCGAGAAGTGTTAACGAATGGTCCAATCAATACGCCAGTTCGCCGACCGGGCCTAGATGTTTTTCGTAGCGGCGCCAGCGTTCCAGCGACGACTTGTAAACCGGTTGGCGCACTTGCCAGCTGCTCGCCGTTTTCACTTCGCGTTTGTTCTGGTGAAAGTTCAGACAGGCATCGTCCCAGGGCAGGCCGAGAAACTCGATCATTTCCCGCGATTTCGCTTCCTGATCGGCGATCAGGTCTTCGTAATGCAGGTCCATGATGGCGTCCGGGAACAAGTCGAGCCAGTGATCCATCAGACGGACATATTGTTCGTAGTAGGCAGCGAAGTCGTCCAGGTTGTAGGCGAAGGAGATCGGTTTGGTGAACTTGATGAAATAGCAGGATACCGCCACATCCCGAGGGTCGCGCCGGCAATGCACGATCCTGGCCTTGGGCAGGAGCAGGTGAAACAATCCCAACTGCCTGAAGTTGAACGGTAATTTGTCGGTTACGTGAGGCGCACCACCGCTGCGTTTGTCGAGCATGTCGAGATAGCGCTGGGCCAGGGTGCGGGAGGCTTCCGGCGAGATGTCCCGCGCATTGTCGGGAAACGGCGCACTGGTGCCGGCCAGCTCGTTGATGCCGCGGGCGACGTCGGGAAAATCGACCAGCTCGCCGGCGCCGAAGACGGCCGGATGGCTGGCGATAATCTGCTCGACAAGTGTCGTGCCGGAGCGCGGCAATCCAAGCACTAGAATGGGTTTGGCCGACTCGAGACCGTAGCCCTCGCGCGCGGCGAAGAAGTCCTTGTCGAAGACTTCGATCGAGCGGTCGGCGAACTGCCGGTTGCCCTCGGCGCTGAACTTGACGGCGTGATAGTCCAACTCGTTGGCGGCCTTTGCGTGGGCGAAAGCCTCGTCATATTGCTTGCGCGCCTCGAAGCTGCGGGCGAGGGCGAAATGCAGGTCGCTGGCCTGACCGTTTTCCAGCTCCTCCGTGGCCAGCCGTTGCTGCAAGGTGGCGATGTCCTCGTCGTTCAGACCCACGCTCTGGATCGACGCCATCGTCAGATAAGGCGATGTCAAGGTCGGCTTCATCTCAAGCGCCTTGCGGAAATAACCGACGGCTTCGTCGTCCTTGCCCTGCTGATGCAGGATATTGCCGACCGACGACCAAGCCTCCGCCAAGCTCGGGTCGAGCTGCAGGGCCTTCTTCTGCAACTCCTCCGTCCCGTCCAGCCGTCCCATGCGCATGCGCGTGGAGGCGAGATTGAGATATGCCGGGGCGTAGCTGGGATTGGCCTCGATGGCGCGTCGATAGCAGGCCACGGCCTGATCGAACTCCTCCCGCTCCCGATGGATATTGCCGATATCGGCCCAGGCATCGGCGTAGCCCGGTTTCAGTTCCACCGCCTTGCGGTAGCAGCGTTCGGCGCCTTCGATATCCTTTTCGTCGCGCAGACAATTGCCCAGATTGGCGTGCGCTTCGGCATAGTCCGGCGCGGCCCGGATGGCGTCTTGAAATCGTGACTTGGCTTCCGCGGTCTCGCCCAAATCCCGGAGCGTGTTGCCGAGATTGTTGCAGATCATGGGATTGTCGGGGGCCAGCGCGAAGGCCTTGAGATGCTGGCGTTTGGCTTCTTCCAGCTTATTCATCTTGCGGTAAACCGCGCCGAGCTGGCTGTAGATCACCGGATTTTTCGGGGCCAGCGCCGCGACTTGGCGCCAATACTGGATCGCCACCGGATAGTCGCCGGCGAGAAAGGCGAAATAGCCGATTTGTTGCAGGACGTTGCCGTTCTTCGACTGGCCCCGCGCGGCTTTGCGGTAAAGTTTACGGGCGGTGGCCAGATCGCCGGCCTTGAGCGCCGCCTCTGTCTGCTTGAAAAGTTGCTGAACGGTGCCGGCTTTCGCCATGTCGCGCCTATGTCTCGATTATGGGAGACATGTTTAATGGCCCCCCGGAACCGCTGCTGTCAAGCGGCGCCGGAGGGCCAGGATTTGCCGAAGATCGCGTCTTAGGCGAAGGTCAGATTGTAGCCGCGATCGAGTAGATCCTGGAGATCGTCGATCAGGCCGTCGCCGATGCCTTCCAGCGTGATCGTCACGGCGGTGTAGGCGCCAGTAGCGTTGGTATCCGCCAACAGGCTGATGGTCACGTCGGTGCCGTTGTCGACCACCGAGGCGATCGCGTTCAGCTCCGTCAGCGTATCGAGCGCCGTACCGGTCGAGACGAAGGCCAGTTCCTCGCCTACCTCCAGATCCTTGATCGTCAGGTTGGCTGCGGCACTCGCGTCGACCACTGCGGCTTGTGTGCCGGTATGGCCGGTGACCTCGCCGAAGTTCCAGACGAAGGTGTCGGTACCCAAATTACCCGAAACCTCGTGGTCACCGGTTTCTTGCGTGGTCGTGTTGCCGGACGAGATGGTGTCGTTATGCTGACCGCCAAACGCCGTTTGGTTGTTGCCGAGCATGATCAACTGGTCGTCCGCCATATTGCCGTACATGACCTGATCGCCGGAATCCCAACCCTTGACCGTATCGCTGCCCTGACCTGCATAAACAGTACCTGATTGAGAATTCGAGTAGTAGATCGAGTCCTCGTCCTGGTTGCCGTACACGACCCAATCGCCATCAGAAGCCCAAATCGTGTCGTTGCCGATGCCACCTTTCATGACGCCGGTCCAGGTGTCGCCGACATAAATCGAGTCGTTGCCTTGGCCGCCATGGACGTCCAGGTTACCGCCGTTGTCGATCTCGATTGAATCGTCGCCGAGATTGCCGCGAATCAAATAGTCACCGGTCTCGGCATCAATGGTGTCATTACCTTGGCCGCCATAGATCGAGCTTTGACCACTATCAACGGTAATGCTGTCATTGCCCTGATTGCCGTAGATTAGTCGGACACCATAAGAAGTGTACACCGTGTCGTTGCCGTCACCCGCCGTCACGGTGGCCTCGCCTCCACCGATGTCAATCGAATCGCTGCCGTCACCGCCGTCAATCCAATGAGTGCCCGGCTCGGCGGTCAATGTGTCGTTGCCGGCGCCAAGATCGGCGGTGATATCGCCGCCATAGTTGACTTCTATCGAATCGTTGCCGTCGCCCATTATCGCGTTCAATGTGCCTTGGCCAAAATAGACGGTGTCGTCGCCGCCGCCGCCGTCGGCATGGAGCGTGCCATAGTTGAAGTAGATCGAGTCGTCGCCCGCACCGCCGACGTGGAAACCTTGACCATAGCCGGCATCGACAGTGTCGTTGCCTTGACCGCCGAAAGTGGAGAAGGCGCCGGTATCGAACGACATACTGTCGTCGCCGGCATTACCGTAGACCGTGGCCTCGCCAAAGCCGAACCAAAGGGTGTCGTTGCCTTCGCCCTGAGTTACGGCAATGTTTCCGTACTCCATGGACATGCTGTCGTTGCCGGCACCGCCGTCAAAGGTGGCGTTACCGTAATACATCCACATGGTGTCGTTGCCGTCGCCGCCGGAATACGACACGTTGGCGTTATACATCGAAAGACTGTCGTCGCCGTCGCCGCCATCGAAGGTGATCGAGCCGTAGCTAAACCACATGTCGTCGTTACCGCCGCCACCGCTCACGCTTGCCGTGCCGGCAAGATGAGACATGTCGTCGTTGCCGTCGCCACCTGCGAAAGTAACGTCGCCGTAGTCGGTGCGGATTGTGTCGTCGCCGTCGCCGGCGTCGATCGAATGGGTGCCGGTGCCCCAATTGATCCAGTCGTCGCCGGTGCCACCGATGCCGGTCAGGCTACCGGGCAATCCACCGTTGGAAATGGTGTCGTCATTGCCGCCCGCGTCGACAAAAAAATCGCCAGCTACAGACGTGGTTAAATTATCGGGGCCGTCGCCGCCGAGTATCGTCGTGACCATGGACTAACTCCGTTCGTTGCAGTTGCTTCCCATATGTACCCACCAGGGAGTTAAAGCATCCTCAGGGGGTTGTGCCGTAAACCGGTACGCCGGACTTCACGCGTCGCCCTCACGAACGCGGAACCGATTCGATCTACGAACCGTCGCCAAGATGACGGAACAACAGCAATAATGCAACCCGTTGCGAACCCGCATCGCTCCAAATTTTAGGCATATTTACACCAGGTTGTGATGTAAATATCACAGTCGTAGCGGTCTATGACGATGAAACGAGGCCGACTTGATCACGCTTGGCGATCTTATGACGGGGGAATTGGCGAAGGGACTGGACGCGGCGATCCGGTGGGCTATAAATCGGCCTCGCGTTAAACTTGGTTCAGGTTAATTCAATGGAACGACAACCGCCGGTGTTCATTGTCGGACCGACGACCCGCTGTGGCAGCACGCTGTTACAAAGACTCCTGAATTCGACCCGGGATATCATCGTCTATGGCGAGAACTTCTATGTCTTCCACGATCTGCCAAAGATGATCGGCGGATTGCATGTCAACAATCACCGTGCCCGCGCCGCCATCGTCAAAGCGACAATGCAGCATTTCATGAGCAGCGAGGAGGATTTCGAGGCCACCAACCTGTTTCCCGATTTGGACGAGTATCTGAAAGTCGTTCGGCGCAGTTACTATGCGCATATCGCCTTCTATCATGATTATACGCACGATTTGGGCTTTCGGCGTTGGGGCATGAAGTTGCAGATGGCCGACCCGATCGGCTTCCAACATCTGCAGATGATGTTGCCCGATGCCCGCTACGTCTGCATCTATCGGGATCTTTATCCTGTCACCAAATCCGCCAAGTCGCGCTGGCCTGACGATTATCGCAATTTACGCGACTACACGAATTTCGGGCGCCGGTGGAAAGCGAATACCGAAACCATGTTGGCCAGTAAGGCGAAGCACAAATTGATCTTCAGATATGAAGATTTCATTGCCGAACCGGATCGACATATCGACGAGTTGGAGCGCTTCGTCGGCACCAACCGGATTAAGCGCGACGTCATGAACCGCAAAATCAATCGCCAGCCGACCGCCGTCCACTACGGGCCGCTGCCGACCATCGAGGAAACGGACGTATATGTCGAGCCCGCCGATTTGGATGCTGCGGAGACAGAGGCCTTGTTTGCCGGCTGCCGGGATTTCCATGCCGGATTGGGTTATACCCCGCCGCCGCAATTGACGGATACAGAGTTGGGAGCCGGGTGAGTGCGCATTCTGTTCATGCATCAGAATTTTCCCGGCCAGTATAAAAGCCTGGCCGGTCATATGGCGGCTACCGGTCAACACGACGTGGTGGCGATCTCGAAACGGGAACAGGATTTGATCAAAGGCGTCCGGCATATCAAGTACAAGCCTGAGTTCAAGGCGACGCCGACGACCTTTCCGGACTTGGCGCGTCTGGAGGAACATATTCACTTCGGTCAACTGGCGGCGCGGAAGGCCATCGAATTGAAGCAATCGGGATTTACGCCGGACATTATCTGTGTCCATCCCGGTTGGGGCGAGGCCATGTATCTGCGCGATGTTTGGCCGGATGCGCCGCAACTGCATTATTGCGAATTCCATTTTCATGCGCGCCGCGGTGTGCACGCAAATCTGAAGAACAAGGGAATCCCCATCGCCTCCGCCTTCCGCTCCCGCACGCGAAACGTTTTGGGGCTGTTCAGCATGGAGGACGCGGATTGGGGCATTTCGCCGACCGGTTGGCAGTATTCGCAGTTTCCTGAGCTGTTCAAACGCAAGATGTCGATCATCCACGAAGGCATCAACATGAGCAACTGCCAGCCCAATCCCAACGCCGAGTTCCCGTTGCCCAACAAGGTCAAGCTGACGGCGGCGGACGAAGTGGTGACTTATGTCTCGCGCAACCTCGAGCCGACCCGGGGATTCCCGCAATTCATGCGGGCGGCGGAGATCCTTTGCCGCGAACGGCCCAATTGTCAGATCGTCGTCGTCGGCGGCGATGAGGTCAGCTATTCGGACGGTCTGCCCGATGGCGAAACCTTCAAGGAGCGCATGTTGAAGGAGGTCGAGCTGGATTTGGACCGGGTCCATTTCGTCGGCAAGCTACCTTACCTCTACTATCTGCGCTTGCTGCAAATTTCCTCGGCGCATGTCTATTTGACCACGCCGTTCGTTCTCTCCTGGTCTTTCCTCGAAAGCATGTCCGTCGGCTGCGCCATCGTGGCGTCCGCGACCCAGCCGGTTCAGGAAGTCATGGTCGACGGTAAGCAAGGCTTGCTGGTCGAATTCGACGATCCGCCGGCCATCGCGGCGCGGGTCTGCGAGCTTCTGGACGGCAAGCACGACATTCGCGCCTTACGCCGCGCCGCGCGGCAGACGATCGCCGAACGCTTCCGTCTGCAGGATTGTCTGCGCGCGCAGTTAAGCCTCGTGGAAGATATCGCCAACGGCCGCCGGCCGAAACCGGGCCCTTACCGGGTCGGCGCACCGGAAGTCCCCGACCTGGCGGCGAGTTAATTGTCCAGCAACCCGCGCATAGCATACTATGATTTCGCTTTCACCGCGCGCACTGGCCAAGGCCAGGGCGGGCGTCGTTTGTAGCGGAGGCCGAGGCCGAGATAGCGGTTGTCGCCATGCTGGACCTCCAGAAAGGAAGCGTTGGTGTAGCAGGGTTTGTAAACCTTGAAGGTCCGCATCATGCAGAGCGTGGCGGCGCTTTCCAACGGGCCAATGAACTTGGTCTGGGTGTCGCCGAAATGCGCTTGAGCCATCCAATGGCGCAACTGCGCGCGGTTGATGAAGAAGCAGCCGGCATGGACATTGTTGACGCGCCGGAAGCGGACCGGTTGCCCCAGATGCTCGGCTTCGATCTCCGGGCGGATGGAGATATCCTGGAACCGTTCGCTAAGCCCTCTTCGCGAGATATTTCCGTCCAGATAGAGTTTTCGAACGCCTTGATTGGGATCGGCTTCGAAACGGTTCGGCTGCAGCAGGCAATCGTTACCGGCGATTTTGACGAACCAATCCAGCTTCTGAAACAGCAGCGGATCCTGGATGAAAATATCGTCTTCCAAATAGCAGAAATAGTCGAAGTCATCCGCATAGGCCGCCATCACGTCATGGCAGGCGAAGCCAAGATAGCGCGGATCGCCTTCGTCGTCGCGGTGCCGGTCGTACAGGTGATCGGGTATCAGGTCCAAGCAATGGTCGTCCCCATTGGTGCAGATCACCACTTTGATTTGCTGCCGGTAGCGGGCGTTGGGGTGCAGCATGGAGTCACCGGCGCGCAGCATGCCTTGATGCGCGTCGAAGGTCCGGTACAGCAAGTTCAGACAGCGCAGCAGAACCGCCGCCCGATGTTCCTTCGCGGTGGAGCGGGAGGCGTGGATGTTGTCGAAATGATCCTTATCGAGCTTATGGAAATTCGGGATGGTGAAAAGGATGCGCACGGGTCAAATGGTTCCCGGATTGATCCGCACCCCGAGATATCGGTTGTCGCCGTGCAGGACTTCGAGGAATCCGGCATTCTCGCGGCTCGGTTTATACATCTTGAAGGTGCGCATCACGCTTAAGGTGGCGGCGCATTCGAGCGGCCCGATGAAGACGTCGGTGCGTTCGGCGAAATGCGGTTCCGCCATCCAAGCCCGCATCTGTTCCTGGCTCAGGAAGAAGCAGCCGGCATGGGGATTGTCGACCCGCTCGAAACGGATGGGCTCGCCCAGATGCTCCGCCTCGATTACCGGGTCCTCGGTAATGTCCTGAAAGCGTCCGCTCAGATTCGGGTCGCGTAGATTGCCGTCCGGGTAGAGTTTCTGTACCGCCTGGTCGAGCCGGAGTTCGAACCGGTTCGGCTGCAATAGGCTGTCCGGTCCGGCGAGCTTCTGGAACCATTCGAGCTTTTTGAAAAACAACGGATCGCGGATCACGATGTCGTCTTCCAGGAAACAGAAGAAGTCGTAATGCTCGACCCGCTCGCGCATCAACTCGTGGCAGATGAAGCCGAGATAGAGCGGGTTTTGCATCGGCGGCGTTTTCACATGGGTGAAAAGATGCTTCGGCAGACCTTCCAGCAGGTGCCGTTCGCCCGTCGTCACCACGAGGACGTCGATCATGCCTCGAAAACGGTCGTTGGCCGGCAGCAGGCCGAGACCCGAGCACATCAGCGCCTGTCGTTGCCCGAACAATTGGTGCAGGCTGAACAGGGAATTGACCAACATCATGCGCCGCCGCTGGCCCGGCGTTTTCAGGGAGCCGTAGAAGCCGTTCTCCATCTGCTGGTAATAATGCGGCAGAACGAAGAGGATTTTCATGTCCGCTGACCGCCCGACTAGCGCTTGATCAGGAAACCCTGACCGCTCGGCAATTCCAGGATCTTGTGGCCGCGCTCGGCCATCCAGGCATCCTCAGCGACCATCTGAGCCCGATAGCCGGTCCAGCCATAGTCGTCGAAGATGATGAAACCGCCGGGGGTCACCCGGTCGAACAGAACTTCCAAGGCCGCGATCTCCGACTTCGAGGAATTCATGTCGATATGCAGAAAGGAGATTTTCTCCGGACAAGCTTGTTCGAAACTGTCCGGCACGGTGCCCTTGATGACATGGACGTTGGGATAGGCGGCGAAACGTTCGACCACGCCGCCATAGACATCGCCCTGGCGGAACAGCTTCGAATCGTGGTTTTCGGTGTCGTAATCGGCCGGGATGCCTTCATAGGTGTCGTAAAGGTAGAGCTGCTTGTCCACATTGGCGAAGTCGACATAGTCCGTCACCACGCCCATGCAGAAGCCGCGGAAGACGCCGCACTCGACGAAATCGCCATCGATCGCCAGCGCTTGGTCGGCGGCCCAGGTCAGCGTATTCAGGCGCACCGCGAGGGAGCGTTCCTGCTGGTTGTGGCAGTTTTTCTTAAAGGCGTTGGCAAAACGCGGATCCTGCAAATATCCCATGTTGCGGCCAAACAGAATGACATTGTCGTTGGCGTAGACGCGGTGGAAGATCTCGCGGAACCGGGCCAGCGCCTGCTGCATGAACTCGCGATCCTCGGGTCCTCTGAACTTTCCGTAGAACATAAGCCTGGGATACTCCTTGACGGCTAAGGTTCGCGCACTATGTCGGCAGCGCCGGGTCAGATCAAGAACAGATTGCGCCGCCTCGCAGGCGCGCTATGCTATGTCCTTTGGACGCCGCCGAGTGACGTAAAGCGTATGGCGAAAATTCTGTTTGCTTGGGAGATGGGCTCCGGTCTGGGCCATCTGACCCGCTTTGTGCCGATCGCGGTTCGACTGCAGGCGCTGGGGCATGACATCATGATCGTCGCCCCGTCGGAAGAAGAAGTGTCGGCGGTGGTCAAGGCCAATAGCGGCCCCGAATTTTCCTGTGCCTTTGTCGAAGGGCCCCATTGGCGCGGCACGGTGCGTGGGCGACGGGCCCGGCTGCCGAATCGGACACTGGGCGACGTGCTTTGGCGACACGGTTTCGCCGAACATGACGAACTTTTGCCCCGGGTCCAGCATTGGCGCGACGTGCTTAAGGACTTCCGGCCCGATCTGGTGATTTCCGATTTCGCCATCACGCTCAGTCTCGCCCTGCGGGAGCGGGCGCCGCATTTCATCATCGGCGACGGTTTCAATCAGCCGCCGACCGGCCGGTTTCTGCCGCCGCTGACCCGTAAGTTTGGCGCGGCGAACGCCTATAGCCGGGGCAATGAGGGGGCGCTTCTGGCCGCATTCAATCGTATCGCGCGTTTGGCCAAGGACCCGCCGATCCATTATGTCGCCGATATCCTCTCCGGTAGCCGCAACTTCCTTTGCACGATCCCCGAACTCGATCACTATGCCGCTTATCGGGACGGCGACTATTTGCTGCCGGCTTATATGTCGAATGTGAAGCCGGGGCCGACAGTGGCGGCGCGGGAGGGCGTGCCGATCGCAGCCTATCTACCGGGCGGACATCCGCAATTGCGGGATGTGGTCCGCGCCATTGCGGAGACCGGCGTCGATTGTCATGCCTATGTCTCCGACCCGCCGCCGGACCTGTTCGAATTAGGCGGCGATTGCGTGAAGTTCCGCAAGCGGCCGATCGACTACGCCGCGACGCTGCCGGCCGCGAAGCTGCTGATCCATCATGGCGGCCTCGGCAGCAGCATCACCGCATTCCTGGCCGGCACACCGCAATTAATGTTTCCGGAAAATCTCGAACATCAACTGAATGCCTTGGGGATGGTCGAGGCCGAAGTGGCGGTGACCATGTTGCGCCGGCAACCGGCACCGGTCGCCGACATCATCGACGCCATCGAAGCCATCATGGCCGACGGCGCCATGCAGGCGACGGCGCTGCGCGCGGCGGCTTCGCGCGCGGATATGGATGTGGCGCGGACGTTCGATGAAATGATCGGCGCGGCCGAACGGACGTTGGGATAGCTGCGATGGCGAAGATTCTGTTCACCTGGGAAATGGGATCCGGCCTTGGCCATCTTCGCCGCTTCCTGCCGATCGCGGCGCGGCTGCGTCAGCTTGGTCATGCCATTGCCATCGCCGCACCCAATCCGGCCCTGGCGGCACGGGAGCTCGATAGCCTCGGGTCGGAAAGCGGGGATTACGATCTCGTCCCGGCACCGGTCTGGCAGGTGCCGAACGATCCGCGCTTGCGCAAGATACCGACCCACACCTTCGCCGACGTGCTGCGTCTGCTGGGCTATTACCGGGTCGACAAGCTGTTGGACATGACCGGCCGTTGGAAAGCGATGATCGATCAGCAGGCGCCGGACCTGGTGGTCGCCGATTTCAGCCCGACCGCCGCCCTGGCCATGCGCGGCCGGGTCAAGCAGGTGGTGGTCGGGAACGGCTATACGGTCCCGCCGGGCGGCCGCCTGCTGCCGCCGATCCGGCCCTGGGCGGAGGAGATCCACGCCTATAGTCGGGAGCATGAGGGTGAGGCGATGATGGCGATCAACCGGGTGGCGATGCGCCTGAACGATCCGCCGGTGGACTATCTCGGCGATTTGTTTGTCGGCGACCGCACCTATATCTGCTCGATCCGGGAATTCGACCCTTACGGCGCCTATCGCGACGGCGGCCACCTATTTCCCTTCAACATCGAAAAGATCGATCAGGGACCGGCTCTGGCCGACCGCCAGGGCGCGCCGCTAAGTCTGTATCTGCAGGGCGGCCATACTCAGTTTCGGATCATCCTGGAGGCCATTGCCGCAACCGGCTTAGCCTGCGACGCCTATATCTCGACCCCGCCGCCGGATATGGCCGAATGGATCGGCGGCAATATCCGCTTGCATGACCGGCCGCTGCATTTGCCCAGTGTCTTGCCCCAGTCGCGTTTGCTGATCCATCATGCCGGTCTTGGCACGGCGTTGGCCGGCTTGCTGGCCGGTACCCCGCAGTTCGTCTTCTCGCAAAACCTGGAGCATCAGATCACGGCCCATGGGCTGATGTCTTTCGGCAGCGCGAAGTATCGCGGCCGCCACCATGAAATCACCAGCGACGAGATACGCGGCGAAATCCTCTCCGCCTTGGATGATAGGGAGATCGCCACTGCCGCCGACGAGACGGCGCGGCGCATGGCCCGGCGGGAGCGGGAGGACGGGGTCGCGACCATCGTGCAAGGTTGCCTCGACCTGCTGGCCGGGGACTGCTAAAAAAGCGACGGGGCATTTAATTTTTTTGGAGACATTTATGCATATCCGAAACGCCTTGATCGCCCTCCCGCTCGCCGCCGCATTGCTGTTGTCCGGCTGCGAATATGGTCCCAGCAAGCGAGAACAAGGCGCCATGATCGGTAGCGTCGCCGGCGCCACTATCGGCTCGACCGTGGGTGGCGGGCGCGGTCAGGCGATTGCCGTGGCCGTCGGCGCCCTGATCGGTGCCATCGTCGGCGAAGCGCTCGGCGCCTCTCTCGACCGGCAGGACGAACTGGCGATGGCGGAGGCCGAGGGCCGCGCCGTCAAGGCGCCGATCGGCGAAGAGATCGAATGGCGCAATCCGCAATCCGGCAACAGCGGCACTGTCCGATCGACCCGCGAAAGCCGGGCCGACGACGGCCGTCATTGCCGGGAATTCGAAACCACGATCAAGATCGACGGTAAGTCCCAACGCGCCCATGGTATCGCTTGCCGTCAACCCGACGGCAGTTGGGAGATTGTCAGTCGCGAACCGCTCGGCTGAGCCATCGAGTTTCATCCAAGTTCCATCCGAGTTCCATCACCGGGAAAGGGTAGATTATGTCCGCAACGGGCAGTGTCTTCACGGGCCTCAAGGTCCTCGATTTGGCCAGCTTCATCGCCGGGCCGGCGGCGGCGACCATATTGGGCGATTTCGGCGCCGACGTGATCAAGATCGAGGCGCCGGGCGGTGATCCTTACCGCGCCCTTTCAGATCTGCCGGGTATGCCGCGGGTCGGCGCCGACTATCATTGGGCGCTCGACAACCGGAACAAGCGCGGCTTGATGCTCGATCTCCGGAGCGATGCCGGCCGCGAGGTCCTGGACCTATTGCTGGCGGACACCGATGTGGTGGTGACCAATTTCATGCCCGGCGTGCGCAAACGCCTGCGCCTCGCTTACGAAGATGTGAAAGCCGTCAATCCGAAGATCATCTATGCGGTGATCACCGGCTATGGCGAAACCGGGGCGGAGGCCGACAAGCCCGGCTTCGACAGCTCGGCGTTGTGGGCCCGGAGCGGGTTGATGGACTATGTCAAACCGGACCCGGCCGGCCCGCCGGCGCGTTCCGCCCCCGGTCAGGGGGATCACCCGACCGCCGTGTCTCTATTCGCCGCCATCGTTACTGCGCTCTATCATCGCGAGCGTACGGGCGAGGGACAGCAGGTGGACACCTCCCTGCTCGCCAATGGCCTTTGGTCCCATGGTTATCTGATGCAAGCGGCGCTCTGCGGGGTCGAGGTGCCGAGACGGCCGCCGCGGGACCGGTTCTTCAACGCACTGACGAACAACTATGTCAGCCGCGATGGCCATTGGTTCATTCTCTCCATGGTCAATGAGGAACGGGAATGGGACAGCCTCTGCGGTGCCATCGAGCGGCCCGACCTGGCGCGCGATCCGCGATTCGCCACCCGCGCCGACCGTCACGCCAACCCGAAGGCGCTGATCGAAGAGCTGGATGCCGCGTTCCGTGCGAAGGGTTGGGCCGATTGGCAACGCATATTGGATGCCGCCCGTATCACTTTCGCCGATATTACGACATTGGAACAGGTACCCGACGATATGCAGGCAATCGACAGCGGCGCCCTCATGCCCTTCGATGGCCTGGGCGACAAGGCCAGTCACACGATCGACAGCCCGCTCTGGCTGCGCGGCGCGGCGAAGGTGACGCCGCGGCGAGCACCAACCTTGGCCGAGCATGAGCATGAGATCCTGCAGGGTCTCGGCCTCGACGCCGACCGGATCTCGGAACTACGCGACGCTGGCGCCTTCGGCAGCGCGGCGGGTTGACGATCCCTGCCTCTCCGAACGCCCGCGCCGTGGCGGTTTCGGTTCGACAAGCGCCCCAGCGCCCCAGCGACGACGGTGCCCAACCCGATGCTGGTCAAACTGGCCGGCGCGCGCTAAAACCCAGACGAACAAACAAACATTTGTAAATCAAACAGGGAGTTTCGGGTATGGCGCGTACCGCGGGTTCGAGCGGCGCACGAACCATGAAGGCAATCCGCAAGGCGGCAATCCGGCAAATTTACGCGCGCGGATACGAGGCGATGAATTTACGGCAGCTCGCCGCCGACGTCGGCATCCAGGCCGGCTCGCTCTACAACCATATCCGCAACAAGCAGGATCTGTTGTTCGATATCATGCGCGGCGTAATGAACGATCTGCATGAGGAGTTGAACAAGAATCTCGATGGCGTCGACGATCCGCAGGAGGCGTTGCGCGCCTTCATTTCAGTGCATCTGCGATACAACACCCGACGCCGGAAGGAAGTTTTCATTTCCAATATGGAGCTGCGCAGCCTGGATCGGGAAAACCTGCGGGCCATCGTCGCCATGCGCGCCGACTACGAGAACCGGCTGCGCCAGATCCTGGCCAAAGGCAAAGAGACCAAGGCCTGGTCGATCGACGATTTGGATGTTTCGACCTATGCCTTGATCGCCATGCTGTCGGGCGTGGTCACCTGGTTCAAAGCCTCGGGCCGGCTCGGCATTGACGAATTGATCGACACCTATGTAGACATCGCATTGCATGGTTTGAAAGCATCATGACGTTGAACCTCGTCGATCCAGCCGAAGTCGGGCTCTCCGCCGACCGCCTCGCCAAGCTTGCCGCGCATCTCGACGGCTATGTGGACAGCGGCAAATATCCTTTCGTCAGCGTTTTGGTGGCGCGCTATGGCCAGCCGGCCTTCCTGCATCTGCATGGCTTGAGCGACCACGCCGCCGGCAAACCGGTGACGGAAGACAGCATCGTCCGCATCTATTCCATGTCGAAGCCGATCACGACCGTGGCGGCGATGATGCTGTATGAGGAAGCGAAGTTCCGCCTCGATGAGCCGGTCGCGAAATACATCCCCTCCCTGGCCAAGCCGAACATGCTGATCGGCGGCAGCGCCGCATCGCCGCAGCTGGCGCCGGCAAGCCGGGATTACACGATCCAGGAACTGATGACCCACACCGCCGGCTTGACCTACGGCTTCGAGGACAATGGCCTGGTGGCGGAGATGTACAACAAGGCAGGTCTCGCTACCCAAGGCGCCGACTACGATCTGGCGGAATTCTGCCGCATTCTGGGCGGCCTGCCGCTGATCGGCGAACCCGGCGCGCGCTGGAACTACAGCGTCGCCACCGATGTGCTGGGCCACCTGGTCGAGGTCGTCAGCGGGCAATCTTTGAATCAATTCATGTCGGAGCGAATCTTCGGACCGCTCGGTATGACGGACACCGATTTTCATGTCCCGGCGGAGAAGCTCGACCGTTTCGGCGAATGCTACGAGGCCGCGCCCGACGGTGGGAAAACGCTGTTCGACAGCCCGAAGACCAGTTGGTATCAGCGCCCGCCCCCGGCCTGTTCCGGCGGCGGCGGCCTGGTCTCGACCATCGGCGACTATCACCGCTTCGCCCAGATGCTGCTCAATGGCGGCGAGCTCGACGGCGCGCGCCTATTGGGTCCGCGCACGGTCGAGTTCATGACCAGCAACCACTTACCCGGCGACCGCGACCTGGCCGCCATGGGCCAGGCGGTGTTCTCGGAAGTGTCCTATGATGGAATCGGCTTCGGCCTCGGCGTCCATGTGGTGCTGGACCCGCCGGCGGCGCATGTGCTGACCACGGCCGGCGAATATGGCTGGGGCGGCATGGCCTCCACGGTCTGGTGGAACAATCCGGCGGAGGACCTGAGCTTGATCATGCTGACCCAACTCCGTCCCTCGTCGACCTATCCGGTACGTCCGGAACTGCGGGCGCTGCTGCACAGCGCGATTATCGACTAGGACGATTAGCGACTGGGACCACGTCACCAAGCCGGCCCACGCCCCCACCCGGCCACCCCATAATCAGTCGCCTGTTAAAGAACTGTTTTGAGGTTAGGCGTTGTCTGTATCTCGTTGGCGATGGCGTGGAGGATCAGGCGTAAAAGTGACTTCAGCCATTTGAGCAGGAGGCGGCAGTTGTGGCCGACGGCGCTCATGATGGCGTTGATCTGGTCGCCCTGGCGGCCTTTCAGGAAGTTGCGGCTTAAATGGCCGTCGGTTTTGCAGTGGCCGATCACGGCCTCGATGGCGCTGCGCCGACGCAGTTCCCGCTTGATCTGGCCGTGCACGCCGCGCTTCTGGCCGGAACGGAAGACCCGGTTGGGTTTTGCCGCCTTGTGGCCGCGATAGCCCTTGTCGACATAAGCCCGCTTGATCTCGCGGCCGGTCAGCGCTTCGGTTTCCTGTAAAACTTCTGCCAGGGTATGGCCATCATAGGGATTACCCGGCAAGGCTTTGGCGTGGAGGATGAACAGGCCGCCCTTGCAGCGCTTGTTGGTGGTGGTCAGCGAGACCTTGACGCCGAACTCATAAGCCGCCTGGGCCTTGCCCTTGCCGATGCATTCGGTCTCGGGCGCGTGCCAGGAATAGAGCTTCCAGCCGCGCTGACGCTGCTTCTGCTTGCGGATTTGCTCGGCCTTGATCAACGGCGTCAGGAAGTTCGCCTTGAGGCCGGCATCGTCCTCGATCTTGCGGCGGATGTCCCGGGTCAACCGGCCGAGCCGGGTGCGCAGAAACTTCAGTTCCCCGTTCATGCGCTTGTACTGCTTGGCATGGGCGTAGCGCCCGGCCATCATCGCCGCCCGCTTGGCCACCCGGGTATAGGATTGCCGGAGCTTGACATCATGCCGCTTGGCCAGCTTGCCGAGCTGCTGGATCGCCGTCTCGAGCAGTTTGGCGTCGGTCGGAAAGGTGATGTTCTTGGGCTGCACCGTGGTGTCGACCGTGACCCGAGCCAAGTCGCGCTTCTTCAGCGCCCCGGTGTCGTGCGCGATGCGCAGGCTCTCGGCCAACAGGATCTCCAGCTTGCCGCCCAGGCGCTTGCGCCAATGGGACAGGCCGGAGCGCTCGTGGCGCAGCTGGTGCTGATAATATTCCTCGCCGGTGAAGTACTGGAAATAGGGATCGTAGACCCAGCGGTCCCAAAGCTCCTCGTCCGACAGGGCGAAGGTATGCTTCAACAGAAACATCCCGATCATGAACCGCGACGGCGTCGCCGGCCCGCCCTTGTCTGAGAACAACGGCGCGATCTCCGCGTCGATCCAGTCCCAGTCGATCTTGTCCGCCAACAGCGCCAACTCATGGCGCCGGTTGATCAACTGATCCAGGCGAACCTTGAACAGATCGTCCTGCCGCGACGGCTCAGGTTTCTTCGGACGCATCGAACCCCTCCAAATCACTCCCTTGAAGGAATCACGATCGGCCCAAAAAAGGAATCCCAAATCGCAAGAAAACACGCCAAAAAACGCCACTTCCTTGCAATTCCAGGTCTCAGAAATCAGAATATCCGCACGACGCTACAAGGACTTACGCGTCTTTAACAGTCAACTAATCATACTCCCGTGGGTGACCGGGTGGGGGCGTGGGCCGGTGATGAAATCGAGGCTCGTGAAAACTCTCTAACGGGGTACCAATGGGGCGCCGCCGAGATGGCTGCCGGCGTCGCTGATCAGGACATGGCCCGTCACGTTGCCGGTGCCGGCCAGCAGCCACAGCGCCGCGTCGGCCATATCTTCCGGCGTGCCGGCATGCCGTAGCGGCGTGGTCTCGACCACATTGGCGACCATCTTGTCGTAATTGTCGCCCATCTTTTCCTCCCACCAGCGTCCGGTGATGAAGCCCGGCGCCACCGCGTTGACGCGGATCTCCGGCGCCAGCCGCCGCGCCAGCGACAGGGTCAGCGTATTCAGCGCGCCCTTGGAGGCGGCATAGGCCATGGAGGAGCCGATGCCCATCACGCCGGCAATGGACGAGGTCATGACGATACTGCCCCGGCCCTGCGCTTTCATCTGCGGCGTCACGGCCCGCGCCATCTGGAAGCAACCGATGACGTTGACTCGGTAGATGTCGAGGAAATCGTCGGCGGTAAGTTCGTCGAACTCGTCGCCGGCGCGATAGCGGGTGATCCCCGCATTGCTGAGCAGTCCGTCGATCTTGCCGAACTTTTCGATTGCGGTCTCCACCAATTTGCGGCACTCCGCGTCCTCCGCCACGTCGCCCTGACAGGCGATCGCCTCGACCCCCTGGGCCCGGCAATCCGCCGCGACCGCTTCCGCCGCCTCGGCGCTGCGGGAATAGTTGATCAGCACGTTGGCGCCGGCCGCCGCCAGCTGTTTCGCCGCCGCCGCGCCAACCCCGGTACCTCCGCCGGTGATGAGCACCGACCAATTCTTTACGTCCATTTCCGCCTCCTCTCGGACAAATTCGCCGCAATTTTAGTACTTATCCACAGATTTTTTCCAGATTTAGTTGCCCATACTATATTTTGAGTTTGTGGATTTCGTCGTCACTGGATATAGTTTTTTGACCGATTCGGGGGAGTGGATGATCGTCTTAGTACTTTAGCAACCTATTCCGGCGATAATCACATCTCGGTAATTCAGTATGCGATGTGACATTACCGGACAGTCTTGTACGGCGTACCGCGCCCGTTCCGAGCGTGCCAGTAAGTCGAGGACGGGCGCCTTTTTGTAGAGTAGCTCGATCCGTAGCGTAAAAAAAGAGGTCCGAGGTGGCTTGGCGCCAATCCCTTCGGGCCTTTTTTTGTCGCGCTTTTCCGCCCTACATTCCGGACGAAAATTTAACGAAAACAATTGTTTAAGAGGTGAGGAGGGCGTCGATCTCGTTCTGCGCCATGGCGTCGTCGGCGCCGTGAATGATGGCGCTGGCCACATCGATCAGCTTCTGTAGATTTCGGGACAGGGTGCCGGCCGCCTCGCGCAGAGCATCCTCGCCGCCCTCGGCGATCAGGTTCGCCAGCTGCGCCCGGCCGCCTTGGACCAGGTCGTCCATGGCGACGACGGTGACCTCAAAGGCGCTGCGCACCGGCATCGGTGCGTAGTCGTAAGCTTCGATCGCCAATTCCTTATCGCTGAAGCTGCTGTCGTGGAAGTGGTCCGGATAGCTTTTTGGCGCCCAGTCCATGACGTCGTCCAAGCATTCCGGCAGGTCCGGGACCATGTCGATCAGCATCACCACTTCGTTGAAATGATTGAGATAGTCGGTGGCAAGCAGGGTCTGGGGATCGATATTGGCCGCCGCGGCCAGCTGGCGGATTTCTTCCCGGCGGGAATCCTCCTCGATTTGCGCTGCGGCGTCAGACACTTTGGTCACCTTCCTTCGTTCAACGATCGACTTCGCGAATGCTTAGTCGGTCATTCTGTCAGAAGTTGGTTGCCGAATTGTTAAGCGCCGCGCCAAGCGCGCCAGGCATCGCCGGCCTGCAGGCGCCAATAGACCATCTGCGCCACCAGACGGCCGATGTCGCCGCCGGCCCAGCCGAGGCCGAATCGGTCGAACGCGGTGTAGCGGTCGCTGCCTTCGTCGATCGCCTCCGCCAGCAGCAGCCCGGCCATGGATGTGGTGGTCATGCCGGAACCGCCGAACGCCTGGGCATACCAGACGCCAGGATCGAGGCGGCCGATCTGCGGCATCTTGTGGGTGGCGTAGCTCATGGTGCCCATCCAGGTCACTTCCGCATCGACATCGTCAAGCTGCGGATAGACCTTGCGCAGATCGTTCAGCATGATCTGCTTCAGCTTCGCCGGCTCGCTTCTGCGGGCGGCGATGCGGCCGCCCCAAAGAATGCGGCTGTCGTCCAAGGGCCTGTAATAATCGCTAGCGAAGCGGGTGTCGGCGATGGCGTAGGGCGCGCGGATCGCCTCCTTCAGCCGGTTGTCGCCGATCGGCTCCGTGGTGGTGACATAGGTGGCGATCGGCAGGATCGCGCGGCCGAGCTTGCCGTGCAGGCCGTCCTGATAGCCGCCCATGGCGAAGATCACATGGTCCGCCGTGACCTGGCCCTTGGGTGTCGTTATCCGCTTGTCGGATCCGCTCAGGTCCAAGCCGGTGGCCGGTGTCGCTTCGAAGACGCGGCCGCCCAGGTCAGAGATCGCCTGGGCAACACCGAGGCAGTAGTTGAGCGGATGGAACTGGAAGCTCTCGCGATCCAGCAGGCCGTCGTGATAGCGGGGCGAGGAGATCAGATCAGCCAGTTCGGACTGCGGTAGATATTCGTACTCGCGGTCGAAGACCTCGGCCATGAAATCACGGTGTTTCAGCATGTCGTCGCTGCCGGCGAACCAATTGGCGATCAGCACGCCGGGCTTGGGATCGACGCCGGCCATGGCATAGCGCTCGATCCGCTCTCTCACCAAACTCCAGCCTTCGCGGGAGAGGTCGTGCAGATGCCGCGTCGTCTCCCGGCCAAAGGATTTATACAGGCTGCTCAGGTCGCGGGCGAAACCGCCGGCGCCGACGAAGCCGCCATTGCGGCCGGAGGCGCCCCAACCGACCCGCTTCGCTTCAAGCAGACAGACCTCATGCCCTTTCTCCGCCAGACTCAGCGCGGTGTTCAGGCCGGCCAGGCCGCCGCCGATGACGCAGCATTCCGCCGTCACCTCCCCCTCGAGCCGCGGCCAGGGGTCGCGCAGAACACGGGTGCGGGCATAGTGACTGTCGATATAGTCGGCCAAACCGGTCTCCTTTCCGGGCATGCTTTGCCAATCCGCGGCGAAGCTATACTCTTATACCAACCCGACCGAAAGCACACGATGAACGACGCAGAACAACCGGAACAGGAGCTGGCCGCGCAGCTGAGCGCGGCGCTGACCGAGACCTTCGGGCAGGCGCCGGCGATCGCCGGTCTGCTGAAGCTGCCGGCCGGCGCGAGTCGGGAGACCTGGTCCTTCACCGCCACGGCGGAACGCGAGACGGCGGAATTGATCCTGAAGCGCGATCCGCCGGCGACCAAGCCGATGACCGTGGATGGCGTCGAGGTCACCCACGGCGTCGACCGGATGACCGAGGCCCGCCTTATGCAACGGGCCGGCGCCGCCGGCGTGCCGGAGCCTGAAGTGCTGGCGATCAGCACGGCGGACAACCCCCTGGGCGCCGGCTTCGTGATGCGGCGGGTGCCGGGAGAATCTCTCGGCGGCCGTATCGTCCGGCAGCCGGACTTCGCCGATGCCCGCAAGGTGCTGGCGTTTCAATGCGGCGAGGCGCTGGCCAAACTGCATGCGATCCCCACGGACGAGCTGCCCACCCTGCGCGGGCTCGATCCCGCCGCCCATCTGGCGCTCTATGCCGATACCCTGCACCGCTTCGACACGCCGCAGCTCGGTTTCGAATACGGCATTCACTGGCTGACCGAGCGGCTGGAACTGGCCGGCGGGCGCCATGGTCTGACACATGGCGACTTCCGCAACGGCAATCTGATTGTCGATCGGGACGGGCTGGCGGCGGTGCTGGATTGGGAGCTTGGCCATCTCGGCGATCCGATGTGCGATCTCGGTTGGCTTTGCATCCGCTCATGGCGCTACGGCGTCACGGAGTTGCCGGTCGGCGGCTTCGGTCGGCGCGCGGATCTGTTCGCCGGCTACGAGGCCGGTGGCGGTCCGCCGGTGGATCCGGAGGTCGTGCGGTTCTGGGAAATCTTCGGCTGCCTGCGCTGGGGCATCATGTGCCTGCAGATGGGTTATGCGCATATCAGCGGCAGCTACCGCTCCGTCGAACGGGCGGTGATCGCGCGCCGGGCGGCGGAAACCGAATACGACCTGCTGCAATTGTTGGATTGAGGTGGACCGATGCTGGAGAGACGGAGACGACGCCATGCCGCATGAGCGCCCGGATGCCTTCGAGTTGATCGAGGCGGTGCGCGAGTTTCTCATGGAGACGGTGATGCCCGGGATGCCGGGCCAGGCTGGCTTCCATGCGCGCGTCGCCGCCAACGCCCTGGCGATCGCCGGACGCGAATTGCGGGAGAACGAGGCCCTGAGCGCGGCGGAGGGCGACCGGCTGCGGCGGTTGCTCGATGGAATGGACGGGACGGCGGATGGGCCGGCCGGCGGCACGGCGGAAGAGCTGAACTGGCGGCTTATCCATCAGCTCCGCGACGGCGATTTGGCGGTCGACCGGGCGGCGCTATTGGATCATATGCGGCGGACGGTGCGCGACAAGCTGGGACTGTCGAACCCGAAATACCTGCTGCCGGAAGATCGGCCGGAGACACCGTGAGCGCGCCGATCCCCGATCCCGCCGACCTGTTGGCCCGCGGCGTTTCCCGCATGCTGCGTCACCGCGGTTTCGTTTCGATCCCGGAGTTTCGCTTGCGGACCGGCCGCCGCGCCGATGTCGCCGCGCTGGACGGCAAGGGGGAGCTGCTGATCGTCGAGATCAAGCGCTCCGTCGCCGACTACCGTAGCGACGCCAAATGGCCGGACTATCTCGACTATTGCGATTTCTTCTATTTCGCGGTGCCGGCCGAATTCCCGTCCGAGATATTGCCCGAGGATCAGGGCCTGATCATCGCCGACCGTTATGGCGCCGAGGTGATCCGCCCGGCCCGCCGGATCGAGCCGAAGATGCATGCCAGCCGCCGCAAGGAGGTTACCCTCCGCTTCGCCCGCACCGCCGCCACCCGCTTGCGCCACCTCTACGATCCCGAGCTCAGCCGCATCGAGCCGGAGGAAGATCTGTAGTCTCGGGTCTCCGCGCGCCCACGGGACCGCCCATGGCCGCCGCCATCGACGAATAGGTCAATAGAGCTGACCTATGTTTCACGTGAAACAAAGGTCAGCAATACTGCCGATTCTGTTTGGACTCCCACGCCCGCGCCAGGATGCCGGAAAGCGCTCAAACCGAAATCAAAGGGTCTGACCCTTTAGGGTTAATTTTCATGCGGATTCTCTAAAAACCAGGTGATTTTCACACTTCAAATAATCAAAGGGTACGACCAGATTCGATGGAGAAAACGAACCGGCTCGACCGCCGTTTGTTGGACTCCGTCCAATTCTCGGCGCGCCGGCGGCCGGGATGTTGTTGCCGATCAGGCATGCTGGAAGAGAACCACAGATGCACACGGAAAAACACGGATCGGTGTAGCGCCTGCCACGGGATCTGTGTTAATCGGCGTTCATCTGTGGTTTCGTAACCGATAGCCTTCCGCGTCATCCAACCATACGGAGCTTGGGTTGACTTATCGGAAACTCTGGATCGCGAAAAAGCTGATCCTCGACGGGAAATATAGCCGCGCCAAAGCGGTGCTCTACCCCGCCGCGCGCTCTGGGATCGCGGAAGCGCAGGCGCTGTTGGGCTACCTCTATTTCTGCGACGACGATATGAGCGGGAAGGAAGCCGGCATGTGGTTGAACAAAGCTGCCGGACGGTCACACCCACATGCCCTGGCGATGATAGCAGCCGCCAGTTTTCGCCAAGACGGTCTTTCTGGCACCTCGCCGGACACCCCCATTGGCATCCATTTACTTCGCAAGGCGGCGCGCCGTGGTGCGGCCGACGCTCAGCGCAACCTCGCCACAACCTACATCTGGGGCGAGCAACTGCCGCGTGACCTGAGGAGAGCCGTCTATTGGTACACCCGCGCCGCCCGCCAAGGCCATGGCGAGGCGCAGTACGATCTCGCCTGTATGTGGCTCGACGGCGAGGCGGGTAAGGTGGATATTCCAACGGCAGTCCGATGGTTCACCGCATGCGCGACCGGCGAAGACCCAGCTTGGTACGGCAGCGAAGCGGCGGAGTTTTTGTCTGACATTTACGATGGCGGTTTCGGCGAAGCCTATGCCGATCCAGCCGACGCCGCCCACTGGCGCGACCGGATGGAGACCCTGCGCGGTGCGCCCCCCGAGACCCCATCCGGACTGGCTCTATCGATAGGCAGGACGACGAGATGCCCGCAGCCGTGCAAGCCTCGGCCAGATCAGCGCCCCTCCGAAATCAAAGGGTCTGACCCTTTAGGGTTAATTTTCATGCGAATTCTCTAAAAACCGGGTGATTTTCACACTTCAAATAATCAAAGGGTACGACCAGATTCGATGGAGAAAACGAACCGGCTCGACCGCCGTTTGTTGGACTCCGTCCAATTCTCGGCGCGCCGGCGGCCGGGATGTTGTTGCCGATCAGGCATGCGGGAAGAGAACCACAGATGCACACGGAAAAACACGGATCGGTGTACCGCCTGCCACGGGATCTGTGTTAATCGGCGTTCATCTGTGGTTTCGTAACCGATAGCCTTCCGCGTCATCCAACCAATCGGGGCAGGGGGTCACCTATCGAATACTTCGGACAGCGAAGAATTACTTCGAGATCGCATCCGGGCTGGCTATATCGATAGGACGTGCCGTTACATGCCCACCGCCGCGCAGTTCGCGGCGAGGTGGGTCGGGTTCAGGGTGCCGACGATGATGCTGTGGACGCCGGGGGTGTCGGCGGCTTGACGCAGGGCGGCGGCGGGATCGGTGGTGTGGCCGCTCGACAGGGCTTTCTTGATGACGACGCCTTTGCCGCGTTCCCGGGCGTGGGCGATCACCGGCAGCTGGCTCCCGTCGTCGGGATTGAGCTCAACCATAACCACGTCGCAGAGTTCGAGTGCGCGCAGGCCGCCCTCCACGGTTTTGCTCGACATGCCGATGGCGGCGATGTCGCCCAACTGTTTGCGGCCGCGCAGGATGTCGACGGCGTCGCTATTGTCCAAAATATCGAGGTCGTTGCCGTCGGAATGGATGAAGACGATCTCCAACACCTCCCGGCGCAGGCGCTTCAGGCTGCGGTCGAGACTGGCCTCGATCGCCGTCGCGGAGAAGTCGAAGCGGGAGACGCCGTTCTCGAATATCTCCCCCACCTTGGTGGCGATCACCCAGGCATTCGGTTCCGGCAATAGTTGACCCAATCGTTCTTCCGCCGCGCCATAGGCCGGCGCCGTGTCGAGGAAGTTGATCCCGAGCTCCCGCGCTTGGCTGAGCAACGATACAACCTGGTCGTCGTCGGGAAGCTCGAACCCGTGCGGATACTTGACGCCTTGGTTGCGCCCGAACTTCACCGTGCCCAGGCCGAGCAGGCTGACATTGAAGCCGAGACTGCCGAGTTCCCTCAACTCCATCGCACGGCCTCATCCCAGGGCGGCGCGGCGAATTCCGGGCTTGGCAGATCGGCCAGCGTCTCGAGATCGAGCCGCGCAGCGGGCGGCGGAAGTTGATTGCGAATCGAGCGGGCCAGGCGCGGCGCCAGGGCCAACTTGGTCGGCCAGGACATGATGACATTCTGCTGCCGGGTCACCACCGGCAGATCGGGGCGGCGGCCGTCCGGCTGATATCCCTCCGCCCGGTCCACATCCAGGGTCGCCCAGGCACAGTCCGACAGATCGAGCCAGGGCAGCAGGCGATCGAATTCATGCTTGGCCGAGGCAATGAGTTCGTCCCGCGGTACGCCGACACCGTCTTCCGCCAACTGCCCGCCGACATACCAGACCCGATCGCCATCCCGCGCCCGATGGCTGGTGACAGTAACCCGCGGATTGCGGTGTTTGACGATACAATGGGCGTGCAGCTCCACCGGCGCGCCTTTGATCATCAGCATTTGCAAGGGGCGCCGCTGGCCCACCTGTCCGGTCATGCCGAGCTTGGCGGCCAGCGCCTCGTTGCCCGCGCCGGCGGTGCAGACCACCATGGCCGGGGCCAGCCGCAGGCCCCCGATGGCGACCGTCTCGACCCGGCCGCCGGAAATCTCGAACCGCGCCGCGTCCGGCCCGTCGATCGCCCGGATGGCGGACTTGTTAGGGTCATGGAGCGCGCGCAGCACGCTAGGCACGTCCAGCACCAATTCGTCGAGGGCCAGTAGATCGCCGGCGAAACCCGGATCGTCGAAGGGCGGCGGCCGTTCCTTAAGCGCCTCAACTTTGCCGCGCATGGCCTTGGCGGCGAAGAAGCTCATCATGCCGCCGGCGAATTGACGTGGGATCCACATCAGATGGCGGTCCGCCGCGACCTTGGCGGCACGAAGGTCCGGCCCCGCGCGCCCGGCCAGGGCGGCGCGCCAAACCTCCGGCATTTCTGTCAGCGCCTCCGCCGCCGAATTCACCGACATCTCCAGGGTGTATTTCGTGCCGCCGTGGATAATGCCTTGGGAGGCCAGGCTTTGCGTCCCGCCGAGCCGGCCGGCTTCGAGCAACACGGCGCCATAACCCTGCTGGCGAAGCGTCGAGAGCAGCCACAGGCCGGCGATGCCGCCGCCGAAAATGACGACGTCAACGGCCAGGGCCGGCTCAGTCGTCATCGCCGGAAATCTTGCGGATCAGCTTCGTGGAGCTGCGGCCCTCGACCAGACGGGAAAGATGGATCTCGCCGCCATAGCCGCGCACCAGGTCGGCGCCGACCACGCCGTCGATGTCATAGTCGCCGCCCTTGATCAGAACGTCCGGTTGCAGCAGCTCCAGCAGGGCGACCGGCTCGTCCTCTTCGAACACCACGACTATGTCCACGGCGGTCATCGCCGCCAGCATCAGGGGCGCGGGACTCCTCGTCCTGCAGCGGCCGGTCCGGGCCTTTCAGACGCGCGACGGAGGCGTCGCTATTGATGGCGACGATCAGCCGGTCGCAATGGCCCTTGGCGTCTTCCAGCAGGGCGACATGGCCCGGATGCAGCAGATCGAAGCAGCCGTTGGTGAAGCCGACCTTGAAGCCAGCGGCGCGCCAGCGTTGCACCCTGTCCTGTGCCGCCTGCCGGTCCATCACCGTGACCTCGGCATTGTAAAAATCCGCCTGCTTCAGCGCGGCCGCCAGTTCGCCCGGGGTCACCACGGCGGTGCCCGCCTTGGCGACGACAATTACTGCCGGCATGGCTCGCCAGCTCGGTCGCGGTAGCCAGGTCGGCGCCCGCGCCCAAAGCAATGGCCGCGGTGGCGACGACCGTGTCGCCGGCGCCGGAGACGTCGTAGACCTGCCGCGCGAAAGCCGGCAGATGCAGCGGCGCACCGTCGCGCGGGATCAGCGACAGGCCCTGTTCCGACCGGCTTGCCAAAACGGCGGCGACGTCGAGATTGTCGAGCAATTGCCGGGCCGCCGTCACGATCTCCTCATCGCTGTCGCAGGTCAGGCCGGTAGCCGCCGCCAGCTCCGCGCGGTTGGGCTTTAGGACGGTGGCGCCGGCATAGGCGCCCAGGTCCGCCCGCTTCGGGTCGACCAGGACGGGTTTGCCGGCGGCGGTGGCCTGTTCGATGGCGAACCGCAGAACTGCATCGGTGAGACAGCCCTTGGCATAATCGGAGATGATGACGACGTCGCAATCCGGCAGGGCGGTCGCGAACCTTGTCAGCAGCGCTTCGACGGCGGCGGGATTGGCCGGTGCCGTGCTTTCCTCATCGATCCGTATCAATTGCTGGCCAGCGGCACCATAGCGAGTTTTTAGCGTGGTCGGGCGCGCTGGGTCGACGACCAGGGCGAGGTCCAGGCCTTCGGTTCCGTCGGCCAAGTCCCGTAGCTCCCCCGCCGCCGCGTCGTCGCCGACCAAGCCGATCAAGACCGCGCGGCCGGCCAGAGCCTGGATATTGCGCCCCACATTGCCGGCCCCGCCCAGCATGGTTTGGCGGCGCTCGCTACGCAGGATGGGGATCGGCGCTTCCTGAGAGACGCGGGCGACCCGGCCATAGACGAAACGGTCGAGCATGACGTCGCCCAAACACAAGACGCCAACTTCGGCGAAGGCTTCCAGATAGGTTTCGCTGCCGCTCATGATCCGTCCGCCTTTCGGCCCGACATAATGGCCGATGACTATATCAGGCCCAGTTTCAACTCCAAAGCGCCGCAGAGCATGTGGCCCCAGACGATATGCATTTCCTGGATGCGCGGCGTGTCGTTCGACGGCACGATCAGCAGCGGCTCGGCCAGCCCGACCATGGCGCCGCCGTCGCGGCCGGTCAGGCCGGCGGCCACCAGTCCCTTGTCCCGCGCCGTGCGCAGCGCCGCCAACACGTTCGGGCTTTTGCCCGAGGTGGAAATGCCAATCGCGACGTCGCCGGCCTGGCCCAGCGCCTCGATCTGGCGGGCGAAGACCCGCTCGAATCCCATATCGTTCGACGCGGCGGTCAGGGTCGAGCTATCCACGGTCAGCGCGAGGGCGGCGATCGGTGCGCGGTCGTCGATATAGCGGACGGCCAATTCGGTCGCCAAATGCTGGGCGTCCGCGGCGCTGCCGCCATTGCCGAAAAACAGGATCTTGCCGCCGTTCCGGATCGACCGTTCGCAGACGTCGATAAGCTCGATGAATTGGTCGTTGAGGGACGCTTCCGACGCCTCGAAGGTTTGGCGATGGGCCGACAGCTCGTCGGCGATGTAGCGCCGTATATCCATAAACCCGTTACTCCGCAGATTCCGACGGCCCCAGGGGGAAGGCGTCCGGCGTGCCGAAAGGCCATTGCTCGACATAGACCGACGTGGACGGGAAGGCGAAGGAGGTGCCCGCGTCCTCGACGATCTCCTTAATCTTGTAGGCGAAACGCTCCTTAATCTCCATCCATTCCGCCCATTTTATGGTTTTGGTGAAGCAATAGACCATGATGTCGATGCTGGAGGCATTGAAACTGTCGACATTGATCAACAGCGTGGCCATGGCCGGATCGGTTTCGAACTCGCCGCAGGTTTCCACATAGTCGCGGATTCTTTCCACCACCTGGCGCAATTGTTCCTCGCTCGATCCGTAGAGCAGGCCGATCTTCCAATAGATCCGGCGGTGGCTGCGGCGGGAGAAATTGATCACCGCGCCGCCGGTCAGCACGCTGTTGGGGATGGTCACCAGGGCCTTGTCGAATTGGCGGACCTTGGTGGTGCGGAAACCGATCGATTCGACGATGCCTTCGGTATTGCCGCCGCGCACCCAATCGCCGCGCTCGAACATGCGGTCCATGAAGATGGAAATGCCGGCGAACAGATTGGCGATCAGGTTTTGTGCGCCGAAGGCCAGGGCCATGCCGACCAGGCCCAGGCCGCCCAGGACGGCGGCGACGTTGAAGTCCCACTCCTCCAGAAACGCGGCAATGCCGAGGCAGGCGACGACGAATTTCAATCCTTTGACGAAGAACGCCTTCAGGCCTTCGCCCATGCCCTCGGCGCCGAGCAGCTTGGTCGCCTTGTCGACAAGGAAACTCAAAGGTTCGACACAGCGATATATGGCCCAGAAGATCGTAAAGGCGATGAGCGAGCGCACGACACGGACAAGCACGGCGTCGACCTCCGGCGGAAACTCGACGATCCGGCCGGCGAAATAGACCCCGAGGACGACAAAGACGAAACGCAGCGGCAGGTCGAGCGCCTTGACCAACTCATCGTCGAATTCGTTTTCCGTGCGTTTGACGAGCAGGGCCACGGCACCGATGACGATCTTGGTGAAAACGCCCCGCGCCAGCAGAAACAGTAGGAACACGCCCAGGGCGAGGATCAGTGAATCGACGCCGATGCCGAAGACGGCGGATTGCCAAACCGACACGACGATCTGCCAGAAAGCGTCGATTGAATCAGTCATGCCTAATTAAGTCCCGACCCGTATCACGGCAAAGATGTAGGGCTGAACGGGCGGCCTGGCAAGCCCGCCTCGATCGATTTCAGACTAGCGGTCGGCGTCGTCAATCTCGATGACGCATTTTCCGATCACCCGGCGGGCCAGCACCGCATCCAGTGCCTCCTTGAACTCGTCCAGAGGATAGCGGGCGCCGATGCGCGGGGCGATTTGGCCGGCGGCGAACATGGCGGTCAGGTCGGTCTGCATCTCGTCGATCAGGGCGGCGTGTTTGTGCCGGTCCTGCTTCGGGCCCCAGCCCAGATAGGTGCCGTAGTTGAAGCCGACCCAAGAGATGTTCTTCAGCAGGAACATATTAGCGGGCAGGGCGGGGATTTCGCCCGAGGCATACCCCAGGGTCAGCAGGCGGCCCGATTCCGTGATGCAGCGCAGGGACTGCTTCGCCACCTCGCCACCGATCGAGTCGTAAATCACGTCGGCACCGGCGCCGTCGGTCATGTCCAGAACCCGGTCGCGGAAGTTTTCGCTTTGATGGTCGATAACCTCGTCGGCGCCATGTTCGCGTGCCACCGCGGTCTTCTCCTCGCCGCCGGCAACGGCGATGACGCGGGCACCCTTGGCCTTGGCGATTTCGACGGCGGCGAGGCCGATGGCGCCGGTGGCGCCATGGATCAACGCGGTTTCCCCCGGTTGCAGCTGGGCCCGCCAGACCAAGGCGCCATAGGCGGTCGGGTAGGACAGGCCCATCAGCGTGCCTTGGGCGAAGCTCATACCCTCCGGCAGTTTATGGACATAGACCGAATGGGTGGCGCATTGCCCGGCTTGGCCGCCCCAGTCGACGCCGGCGAAGACCCGGTCGCCGACCGCGACCCGATCGACGCCGTCCGCCAGCTGTCGGACGATGCCGGCAATCTCCGTACCGGGCGAGAAGGGCCGGGGCGGGCGTCGCTGATACTTGCCGGCGACCACCAAGTTGGTGGCGAAGCTGACGCCGGCGGCATGCACGTCGATGACGACACCGTCTTCCGGCGGTTCAGGAGCCGGAATATCCTCAACCTCAAGATCCTCGTAGGGACCGAACTCATGACACACGACGGCTCGCACACGCTTGCTCCTCTTTCGTTTAAAATGCTATCCGACCGGCAGGAATTTGTTAAAGCGAGAGATACCATGAGCCGCAGTGACGCCATAGCGCGGATTGAAGCCTATTTCGACGACGGTGATTTTTTCGAGGATCTGGCCCGCCGGGTCGCCATCCCCTCGACCAGTCAGGAGCCGGAGTTTCGCCCGGCGCTCTACAAATATGTGGACGAGGAAATGCGCGCCACTTTGGCGGCGATGGATTACGAGGTCCAGGTCTACGACAATCCGGTGTCGGCGGGCGGCCCCTTCGTGATCGGCCGGCGGATCGAGGATCCGGCGCTGACCACCGTGTTGACCTATGGTCACGGCGACACGGTGCGCGGCCTCGAAGGCATGTGGGACGAGGATCGCGATCCCTGGACCCTGACCGTCGACGGCGACCGCTGGTATGGCCGCGGCACCGCC
>CBDCGJ010000041.1:0-90329 GCA_965216645.1 Alphaproteobacteria bacterium
GATCCGGTCCGGTAAGATCGTCGAGCAGCTTCTCCAGCATGCTGCAAAAGCCGAAGACGGCGTTGACCGGCGTACCGTCGTCCCGATTCAGGGGCGGCAGGGCATGATAGGCCCGGAAGATATAAGCCGAACCGTCGACCAGGTAGAGATGGCCGTTCGCGCCGTTATTCGATGTCGCCATCTCGCTTATCTCGGCATCGGGCTCAATGGGCCTCCGCCGCCTCTTTCTTCAAGACAAAGCGGCGACCGCAATAAGGGCAGTCGATCGCCTCATCATGACCCATATTGAGATAGACCGCCGGATGCCCCAACGCGCCGTCGCCGCCGTCGCAGCGTACCGAGCGGCTGTCCGTTTCCACGATTTCCGCAGGCTCCATGGCCGAAATCACTCCTTGAAATACGTCGTCTTCAAGGCTCGATGATACTGCATCGCCCGCGACAATCAACCGGCATCGGTCGCTATCTTTTGTCGGCTTTACCGAGGGCCTGTTTGGCTTTGACCGCGCCATAGGTGGTCACCACATAGGGCACAAAATATGTCAGGGCGACCTTCCACAGAGGCGGCCATGTTCCGGCGGCGAAGACATCGATCTGATTGATGACAATCAAAATGGTGCCGACGACCAAAGCGGTCAGCAGCGCCGTCCGCGGGGTACCGTCGCTGAAGGCGAGACGCAGGAAGCGCATTTCCTCGTCGATCTGAGACTGCTGCTTCGTCATATCCGCCATCGCTGATATCTTGACGGGCGCGACGGCGCCAGGTCAACCGGGTCGATCACGATGGCTCACAACTTTTTGTGTTCGGTTGTGCGTCCATAACAATCGATAGATAATAAAGCTAACACGAATATAGCAGGGGCGTCGGGAGATGGCGAAGATATTGCTGGTCGAGGACAACGAGATGAACCGGGATATGTTGTCCCGCCGGCTGATCCGCAAGGGTCATGACGTGGTCATCGCCGTGGACGGTCTGGAGGGCGTCGACATGGCGGTCAGCGAAAGCCCGGACATCATTCTGATGGACATGAGCCTGCCGGAAATCGACGGTTGGGAGGCGACCCGCCGGGTTAAAGCCAATGGCGGCACCGCCCAGACGCCGGTGATCGCCCTGACCGCCCACGCCATGGCCAGCGACAAGGAGAAGGCCCTGGCCGCCGGCTGCGACGATTACGACACCAAACCGGTTGAATTGCCGCGCCTGCTGGCTAAGATCGAGGCTTTGTTAACGCCTTAGGAAAAGCTGGATGCCGATCCGCCCCTATGCGGCGGCGACGGATCTGCCGGGCCTGCGCCGCTGCATGATCGAGCTGCAAGATTATGAGCGCGATCTCGATCCCCGCCTGCCGGCCGGCGCCGATATCGTCGACGCCTACCAAGCCGAGCTGTTCGAGCGCTGCGGACGCTATGACGGCGCGATCTTCGTTGCGGAGGAAGACGGCGAAATCGCCGGCTATGGCACTATTCTCACCAAAATGGTTAGCGACAGCGTCGAGGACGGCGACCTGGTCTTCGGCCTGGTCGCCGATCTGGTGGTGCGGGAGGAATACCGCGGGCGTGGTCTCGGTCGCCGGCTGCTGGCGCGGGCGGAGGCCCATGCCATGACCCATGGCGTCCGGCATCTGCGCATCGGCGTGCTGGCGGGCAATGTGGTGGCACGGTCGCTCTACACGGCGCACAGCTTCGAACCGATCTATCTGCAGCTGGAAAAGACCCTCGGTGACTATGGAAATGATGACGACAGCGTCCCGGTTTGAATTCTAGACCAATTTCGAAATTGAAATGAGCACGACGCAGAAATCGGTCAGAGGTCGCGACCGCGACCCGGCGGAGACCGGCGCCGTCGGCGACTGGGCGTGAGCTAAAATAAGGATCCGATTCGATGAATATCGAAGCGGGTCTAGCCGGACGGCCGCACCCCAGCGATCCTGACCGATTATCCAGCGCCGATCCGTGAGAATCCTTCCCACCGCGGTACGCAGCTGAAATCAAAGGGTCAGACCCTTTGATTTCAGTTTGCACCCGAATCTTGGTAAAAATGGCTACTTTTGGCGCCAGCTGGTCTTTATCGGCGAATAACCGCTATTCAAAGGGTCTGACCCTTTGATTTTCGTATGAGCACCGGCGGCGATGCGGGTCAGGAGGCTTCGGCGGTCAGTCGTTCGCCGGTAAGGAAGAAGGTTTCCATGGAGCCGATGCCCTTGATATGGGCCCGGCCGCGCGGGATCCAGGTCGAAGCGGCCGTCGAGCTGGCGGGCCATCGCCGGCGAGAGATTGATATGGTCCGGCAGGCTGTTCGCCTCCATCCGGCTGGCCAGGTTCACCGTATCGCCCCAAACGTCATAGACGAACTTATGCGTGCCGATAATACCGGCGATCACCGGCCCGATATGCAGACCGATGCGCAGCTGCATATGCTGCGCCTCCTGCCGATTCAAGGTTTCGGCCGCGGCGATCATGCCGAGGGCCATGCGGGCGGCGGCACCGGCCGGATCGTCGTGGGCCTGCGGCAAGCCGGCGACGGCGAGATAGGCGTCGCCGATGGTCTTGATCTTTTCGACGCCATGGTCGTGACACAGCCGGTCGAAGACGGAGAACAATTGGTTCAATCGCCGTACCATCAGGGTCGGCGCGGTCTTCGTGCTCAAGGCCGTGAAACCGACAATGTCGGCCATCAACACCGCCACATTCTCGAACCGGTCGGCGATGATTTTCTCCCCCGCGTTCAAACGCGTGATGATCTGACTGGGCAGAATATTGCGCAGCAGTTTGTCCGACTTCTCCTTCTCTTCCGTCAGATCGCGGAGATATTGGCGTTCCCGGGCCCGCCAGGCCTGGCGCTCCAGACAGGCGTTCAAGCGGGCCCGCAGCAGCACCGGGTTGATCGGCTTCGGCAGATAGTCTTCCGCGCCGGCCTCAATACAGCGAATGGCGCTGTCGGTTTCGTCCAAGGCCGAAACGACAATCACCGGGATCTGCCGCAGGCGCACATCCTGGCGGAGTTCCCGCAGCACCTCCAAACCGCTCATGTCCGGCATCAAGAGGTCGAGCAGAACCACATCGACATCGCCCTCGGCAAGCGCCGCCAGCGCCGCGCGGCCGCCGTCGGCGGTCCGCACTTGATGGCCATCCCGACCGAGGCGGCGGGACAGCACGTCCCGGTTCGCCTCGATATCGTCGACGACCAGAATGGTCCCGGTTTTGATCACCGGCTTTGCCGCGGTCGGCGCCAGGATCACATTGGCCAAGGCGTCGATGTCCCGCGCCGTTTTGCCGCCATCGCCATAGTTCCCATTGCCCCCATCGTCGTTCGCCGCGCCGTCGAGGTTGCGGACGATCGCGTCGAGATCGCCAAGCAGGCCGTCGGCTTCGCCGACGATCTTCTCGAAATCCGCCAACAAAGCCGCCTGCCCCGGATCGTCCGCCAAATCCTCCGCCAGCATTTCGGCATAGCCCTTGATGGCGTTGATCGGCGTCCGCAGGTCATGGCGCAATTGCCGTTGCGCTTCCGTCACGTCGTCCTGGGCCAGGATCGCCCGCATCGCCGACGGCTCCGCCAGCGCCTCGACTTGGGCGTGAAGCTCAAGCGCGGCTTGACGAATACGCGCGAGATCGTCTTCGAAACCGTCGAGCCCGGCTTGGGCGACCGCGCCGGACAGCAATTCGGCATAACCGAGAATGGACGCCGCCGGCGTCGTCAAAGCCCGACGCATATTGGCCAGCTGCAGTTTCAGAGGTTGCGTTTCCGACGACATGCGCTTCCGTCCCCGTCAATTCCGGTGCGTCGCCAGGCGTTTGGCGAGATCCGACAACACGTCCTCGATATTGTCCTCCGCCTTTTGATGCAGCGCTTCGACCCAGCCGTCGAGGCGGGCGCGCTCCTCCGCCGTCAGGATCTTCGCGGTGACGACGACGACGGGAATGTGCTGCCAGGCCGGATTGGCGCGCAAATGTTCGACGAACTCGAAACCATCCATTTCCGGCATCACCAGATCGAGCAGGATCAGCGCCGGCTCGGATTCCGCCAACCGATCGAGGGCGACCCGCCCGTTTTCGGCCTCGATCAGATTGACGCCCTCACGTTCGAGGATGCGCCGGAAGACGTCGCGGGTTTCGCCATCGTCCTCGACCAGCAATACGTCGCCGGCCAGATCGTCGCCGCAGAATTGTTTCAGCACCGTGACCAGGCGGTTGCGATCCACCGGCTTGGCCAGATATTCGGCGGCGCCGAGGGAGAAGCCGAGCTGCCGGTCCTCCATGATCGTCACCATGACGACGGGAATATCCGCCGTCGCCGCGTCGGCTTTCAGGTCCGACAGCACGGTCCAGCCGTCGACCTTCGGCATCATCACGTCGAGGGTGATGGCGTCGGGATTGAGCTCGCGGGCAAGCCGGGCACCCTCCTCGCCGCCGTCGGCCAGGGCGACGCGATAGCCGGCGCCGTTCAGATGGCGGCGCAGCAATTCGCGGATATTGGCGTCGTCGTCGATGACCAGGATCAGCGGCGCGTTTTCGGGCAGCTCGACCACATTGTCCGGTCCGGTATCGCTTATCGGTTCGACCCGGTCCTCGGAATCGAGCGGCAGCCAAATCGTGAAGGTGGTGCCTTGGCCGGGGCTGCTGACGCAATCGATGTCGCCGCCCAGCATGTGACAGAATTCCCGCGTGATCGGCAGGCCAAGACCGGTGCCGCCGAAATTCTTCGCCGTCGCCGCATCGGCCTGGGTGAAGGCGTCGAAGACCTTGTCGACCTGTTCGGGGGTCATGCCGATGCCCTCGTCGGTGACCTCGAAGACGACCGCGGGCACGCCGCCCTTGGTGGCCAATCCAGCGGCAAGGGTGACGGTTCCGTTCTCCGTGAATTTGGCCGCGTTAGACAGAAGATTGAACAGGCCCTGACGGACCTTGGTCATGTCGCTTTTCATACGCGCCAGGTCGTCGGCGAGCTTGAGCTCCAGGACATTGCCGTTTTTCTCGACCATCGGCTGGATGGTGTTGGCCACGTCGCCGAGCATGTCGACGATATCGAAGTCCTCGATATAGAGTTCGATCTTGCCGGCCTCGATCTTGGAGAGATCGAGGACGTCGTTGATCAAGCCCAGCAGGTGACGGCCAGCGCCCTGGATCTTCTTCAAGTCCGGCAGATAGTCGTCGTGGCCGAGATCCTCGGCCTCGTCGAGCAACAGTTCCGCATAGCCGATGATGGCGTTCAAGGGCGTGCGCAGCTCGTGGCTCATATTGGCCAGGAACTGGGACTTGGCACCGCTGGCACGCACGGCCTCGTCGCGGGCGTCCTCGACCTCGTCGACCATACTGGCCAGCTCCGCCTCCCGCTCCTTCAACTCGGTGATGTCGCTATAGACGGAGACGATGCCGCCTTCCTGGGTGCGGTGCTCGTTGATCTGCATCCACAGGCCGGTGGCGCGCTGCTGCAGCAGGCTCGAACTCTGTTCCTGATGGCGGGTCAGGCGTTCGGCGATCCAATCCTCCTCCCGCCCGACCGCTTCCTTGATCAGGCCGGCACCGGTGGCCTGACGCAGGATCTGGCTGAAGCTGGTGCCGACTTCGACGAGATGCTGCATGCCGGGATAGAGCATGTCCTTATACTTGCTGTTGCACAGCACCAGGACGTCGTCCTGATCGAACAAAGCGAAACCTTCGGAGATCGCTTCGATGGCGTCGCTCAACCGGGTGTGCGCCTGGGCCGCCTCGCGTTGGCTGCTGCGCAATGCCTCTTCCGCCCGTTTGCGTTCGGCGACGCTGCCGAGCTGCTTGCCGATATGGCCGAGGGTGGTCAGGATATCGGCGTCGGCCGGCGCGGCGGCCGCGGCGAAGAATTCCAACACCGCCACGACTTCGTCATGCAGCACCACCGGGAAAGCCATGGCCGACTGGAGACCAAGCCCGCCGGTGAATTCCGCACGGGGAAAATCTTCCTCGCGCGCCAGATCCTCGATCCAGAGCGCCTGGCGACTGCGCATCACCCGCCCCGGCAGATCCTCCAGATTGCCGAAACGCAGGCGCTCGGTGGCCTGACGCAGGGCGGCATAGCGCTCCGGCGTGTCGATATGCCAGATGCCGCTCGGCACCAGGTCCTCGTGATCGTCGCCGACGATATAGGCATGGCCCACGGGCCAACCGGTATAGACGCAGATTTCGTGCAAGGCCGTTTGCAGAGCGGCCTCTAAGCTCGCCGCATCGTTGGCCGCCAACACGATGTTTTGCAGAAGCCGAACCGACGCGGTCCGCTCGCGCACCCGTTCCTCCAGCGAATCCTTGGCCGCGATCAAAGCTTGACGAGCCTCATTCTCCGCCGTAACGTCGCGGCCATAGATGTTCAGATAGGTTTCGCCGCGCACCGGCGCCACCGTATAGTGATAGAGCTGACCACCGCTCTCCATCTCCACATCCTGGCGCAGGCCGGTCCGCGCCGCCTCCCGCACTTTGAAGGCCAGGGTATCGTGCAGCAGATCGGCGGCCTCCCCCTTCAGCAAGCCCGGCAGGGACTTGGCGACATCGTTGGCGAAGACCACCTGGGCACCGCCGTCCGCCCGCAGTACCGGATTGGGATTTTCTTCCGGAAACTTGGCCAGATCCCGGACCTGGCGTTGAACCTTTCGCTCATCGGTGACGTCACGGCCATAGACATTGACGTAGTGGTGCGCCGGCACCGGCGTCAGGGCGAAATCGTACACGCGACCGCCGCGGCGCAGGTCCAAATGGTCGGCGATCCGATTGCCGGCGCAATCGATGACTTTCGCCGCCAGGGCGCCGTCAACCCCGCCGCCGTCGCCCAGGACAAGGCCAGCGATCCGCCGCGCTGCCGTATTGGCGAAAATCAACCGCCCGTCGTCGCCGATGCGTAGAACCGGATTCGGGTTCTCCTCCGGAAATCGGGCCAGCGCCGCCAGCTCCTCCGTCCGTGCCTGGCGATCGGCATGGGCTTTCGCGGTCATCGCCACTCCTCCTTCGCATCAGTCCGATCTCGCCGTTGCGGTCTCGCGATCGATGACTCGGCAAATCTTGACTGAAAATAATAGTAGCTATTCCTAATATTAGCATATATAGAAATAAACGGGAGAGGATAATCCGCTCTCGGATAAAGAGTAGAACGCGTTTGTTGTTATGGTTATGAGTTCACGAATACGCTTGAATCGCTGCTTGCGGCCCCCACATCCATTTGGCTCGACAAAAACAACAAAAAGTGAGCCACGATGAGCCTCCTTCTCGACAGACCGATCAAACTGCGGCCGGCGCGGCGCCGGGACGCTTTCGATATCGCGCGGCTCTACCGCATCAGTTCGGACGGTGTGGCCGATTATATTTGGAGCCGGCTGGCGACGGCGGGGGAAGATGTTCTCGACGTCGGCGTTCGACGTTATGCGCGCAGCGGCACGGCCTTTTCGTATGAGAATTGCACCATCGCCGAATCGCGCGGCCGAACCGTCGGCATGATGGTGGCCTTTCCCACGCGTGTGGATCGGACATCCAAAGGCGGATGCGATCCGGTTCTGGCACCCTACGCCAAGCTCGAAGAGGACCATAGCTACTATATCTGCGGCGTCGCCCTGTTTCCGAACTTCCGCAACCGCGGCATCGGTGGCCGATTTCTAACCCAGGCGGAAGGGGAAGCCCGCGCGCTTGGCCTGCCCAAGGCCAGTCTGATCGTGTTCGAGGAAAACCAGGCGGCTTTGCGGCTTTACGATCGGTTGGGTTACCGGGAAGCGGCGCGCGAGCCGGTGGTACCGCACCCGCTGATCAATTACGGCGGCGACGCCCTGTTGATGGTCAAAGAGCTGAATTGAATCTAAGGCCGCTCTTCCGGCGGCGTTTCGGCGCCGGGTCCAAGGGTTTTCTGCATGACCACGGAATCGAGCCAGCGCCCGAACTTCCAGCCAATATTCTCGAAGGTACCGGCATGGCGGAACCCCATCTTCTCGTGGAAACGGATTGACGGATTGTCAACGCTGTCGCCGATCACCGCGATCATCTGGCGGAACCCGCCGGCTTCGCAGCGGCGGATCAGCTCATTCATCAAGGCTTGGGCAACGCCGGTGCCGCGGGCTTCGGCACGGGCATAGATCGAGTTCTCCACCGTGAAGCGGTAGCCGGGCCTCGGCCGGTAAGGGCCGGCGGAGCAATACCCCAACACGCGGCCGTCCCGATCGGCGACCAGATAGGGATAGCCCTGCGCCGTCAGCGCGTCGAACCGGCGGGTCATCTCCGCCAGATCCGGCGGCTCCACGGACCAGGAGGCGGTGCCGTGGCGCACCTCCTCCGCGAAGATCTCGGTGATCTGCGGCAGGTCTACCGGGCGTGCGTCTCTGATCGTCCAATCGCTCATGGCGCCATCCATAATCCGGCGATTGCCAAGGGGCAAGTCCGCGCGTAGAAACGCCCGGCAAGGTTTTCTGAAAAGAGAGAGAAATATGAACGCGCGTCCCTTCGATCCCACCGATCCGGCCAATTACGACCATTGGGTCGACGATCGGGTACGCTTCTGCGACCAGGACGCGGCGGGTCACGTCAACAACACGGCGATCGCGCAATATGTGGAAAGCGGCCGGGTCGGCTATGCCCATGACCGCCTCTGGAACCGCGGCGAAGGCAGCCGTTTCATCGCCGCCCGGGTCGCCATCGACTTCCTCGCCGAATCCCATTATCCGGGCCAGATCCGGACCGGCACTCGGGTCAGCAAAATCGGCAAGAGCTCGGTGACGACCCTGTCGGGGGTGTTCAAGGACGGGGTCTGTATCGCGGTCGGCGAATGCGTGCTGGTGCATCTCAACGACGGCGGCAGCGCCCCGCTGACCGATGCCATGCGGACGGCGCTGCAGGCGGACGAAATGACCTAGCGGACGCTCGGCCGGCCGTCGGTCAGCGGATGACGGTTCTGACGATCAGGTTCTCCGGGTCGTGCTTCATGCGAACCCGTTTGCCGGAAATTTCCACCGCCTCGTCGAGATCGGTATGCTGCACGGCGGGCAGGATGGTGACCCGTTCCCGGGCCAGCTTCGCCGGCAGCTTCGACAACGGTTGGCCCTCGACCTTGAGATCGATCAGCCGGCGGAACAGCTTGGGCACGATGTGATGCTCCTCCTGCAGCGCGTCGATGTCGGTACCGTCGAACCATGCCCGTGAGGTGTCGACGGCCCAGATGCCCTTCGAGGTGTCGCGCGCCTTGCCCGTCGCCAGCGTCAACTCCCGGCGTAGATCGTAGAACAATGTCTCGTAAAACAGCGGATAAGCGTGGCCGGCCGCCAGCATTTTGTAGTTGGCGCTCTTCCTAATCAACGCCGGCTTGGCGAAAATCTCGCTGCCGTCGGCCGCCGTGGGGGCGCCGGTAAAGAGGAAGCAGATCGGCCGGCCGTAGGGCCCTGTCTCCCGGGCCAGAATATAGCCCTCGACGCCGTCGTCCGCCGCCGCCACGCGCTTGTGGCTCGGGCTCCAGACCACGTTCTTGATGCCGAGGACACGCATCAACTCGTCGCCCGCCTTAAAGGCCAGGTCCTTGGGCTGGTGATAGCTTTGGCGCTTGTAGTGGGTTTCCAGGCTGTCGATCCCTTCGACGCGGAGCTGGACATGATCCCGCGCGTTGGGTTCCACCTTCTTGCCACCGAGCTTCCGCCAATTGGCTTTCCGCTTCGCCTTGAATTTGATCGAATCGCCGTCGGGCGAATATCCGGTGACGTGATAGGTCCCGGCAATAACAGTAAACGGCATAAGTCGCTCCCTCCCTGATGCGCGATAACTGGGTGATGACCGGTCGGCGTCATGGTTCTGTACGAGTATAGGATAAGTTATATAACAATTTCCGCAAGCGTGCCGCAAACGCCGCCCGGAAGTCCGGGCTGGTTCGATCGAGAGATCCGAGCGCGCGACCGAGGAGCATCGCCCAAGTCAAACGCCGGCGACGAAAATCCACCGATCGAGATTCGAGAAGCGAAACTCACGCTCTAAGCGGAACGGCTGGCGCCTGGCATTCGAGAAGTTCGTCACTGCACGCAAAACGACCCTGCTGGTTCCGGACTCGCCGGAAAAAGGAGGGGCTGCAAAAGCTGCTGGCTCCCCTGTTCATCCAACTCGAGTGGACGATTATCCGTTTCCAACCGCTTCCGAACAGCGGTTCGTCGACAGATACGAAACTTACAAACGTGACGTTGAAGGCGGCGGTTAGTATTTTTTTCGCGACCGGGCGCCGCCGCGGCGGCGCTGTCGGATCAAGGCATTAGCCGGTCAGCAACCCCATTCGCCGCCGGGAGCGGGTCCGGGCGGCCGCGCCGAAGCGTTGGAAGATGGCGCGGTAGAGCGGGTGATCGGCCGGTTCGTATTCAGCATGCCATTGAACGCCGAGCGCGAAGGCGCTGGCCCCGTCGACGCTGAGGGCCTCAACGGTGCCGTCGTCGGCCAGAGCCTCCACGGTCAAGCCCTCGCCCAATCGATCGACGCCCTGGCCATGTAGCGTGTTCACGACAGCGTCCTTGGCGCCGCCGGCGATCTCGGCCAACAGGCCGCCGGGCGTCAGCCGGATATATTGCCGCGGTCGAAGCCGGTCGCCCATCGGCAGTTGACGTTCCATCCGGTGATCGTGGCGGCCCGGCACTTCATGCAGATGCTGATGCAGGCTGCCGCCGAAGGCGACGTTGATTTCCTGCAAGCCGCGGCAAATGCCGAGCAGCGGCACGCCGGTGGCGACCGCTTGGCGCACCGCGGCCAGAGCGACGCCGTCGCGGCCCCGGTCGACCAGGCTCGTATCCCGCGGCGGATGGCCGCCATAATGGTCCGGTTCCACATTCGAAGCGCCGCCGGTCAGCAGCACCCCATCCAAACCGGCCATGAGCGACACCATATCCGTATCGGCGCCGAGCGCCGGCAGCAGCACGGGCACGGCCTCCGCCTCATCCGCCAGGGCGCGGACATAGCGGTCACCGACGACGTGGAAGGCGAAACCGTTTTCCGCCCGGAAATTACAGGCGATGCCGATGATCGGTTTGAGATCGACCGCGCTATCCATAGTCCGCCTAGTTCGAATCCTCGTCGACTTTGTTCTCGACCCCGACGAAGAACAGCCGCGGATCCAGCTTCACCCCGGTTTTGACGTCAGAAATGCTGACATTGGTGACGCCGCCCTGGGAATCGGTCACCGACCATTTTCTCAGCTCCAGCGCCGGCAGCGAGAAGGACAGGGTCAAGCTACCCTCATCCGCGCGTTTTTCGTAGCGCATGGTGATGGCCAGGTTACCGGCTTCACGGCTGACCCGGTCGACGATAACGCCATGGGAAAAGTCCACTTTCTCCGCCACCAGAATACCGAGCGGCGTGTCATAGACCGGCCAGCGCTCGATATGCTCCAGCTCCCGGTCCACCAAGACCAACCAGACCCCGTCGGCGACGATGACGATCGGTGTCGGCCGGTCGTATTGAAACCGCAGCCGGCCGGGTCGGTTGAGATAGAGATCGCCGCGGGTCAGCTCGCCATTCGGCCCGATCTGCACGAAACGCGCCTGCAGGGTGGTGATGGCCTGCAGATAGGCTTCGACCTGGGACAGGGTTTCCCGGTCCGCCGGCGACAATTCCGCCGATGCGGGGACGCCGACGGCAAGCATGGATATAAAGACAAAAATCCCGGCACCGCGCCGGAGCCAATCATTCATATGGCGCAAACGACTTTCCTAACCTGTTGTTCATCGACCCGACATATAGGTCGCCGCCCTTGCCGCGGCAAGCCCATCACGCCGGTCGAGGCGCCGGCGTCAAACCTCGTCTTCATCCGGGTTGCGCACGAACACCTCGCGCTTGCCCACATGATTGGCGGGGCCGATGACGCCATCCTCCTCCATCATCTCGATCAGAAGGGCGGCCCGGTTATAGCCTATTTTCAGGTGACGTTGAATAAAACTCGTCGAGGCCTTTTGATTGCGGGCGACGATATCGACGGCTTTGTCGTAGAGCGCGTCGTCCCGGCTGCCGGCGGGGCCGCCGGACGGATCGACCCCGTCGTCGCCGAGATCTTCGGTAACGGCGGCGAGATAGTCGGGCCGGCCCTGATTGCGCAGCACCTTGACCACCGCCTCGACCTCCTCGTCCGACACGAAGGGGCCGTGCACGCGGGTGATGCGGCCGCCGCCGGCCATGTAGAGCATGTCGCCCTGACCGAGCAGCTGCTCCGCGCCCATCTCGCCCAGAATGGTGCGGCTGTCGACTTTCGAGGTCACCTGGAAGCTGATCCGGGTCGGGAAGTTGGCCTTAATCGTGCCGGTGATAACGTCGACGGAGGGACGCTGGGTCGCCAGGACCACATGGATGCCGGCGGCCCGGGCCATCTGGGCCAGACGCTGCACCGCGCCTTCGATATCCTTGCCCGCGACCATCATCAGATCGGCCATTTCGTCGACCACGACGACGATATAGGGCAATTCCTCCATATCGAGGCTTTGGATTTCGATGATCGGATCGCCGGTTTCGGGATCGAAGCCGGTCTGCACCCGGCGGGTCAGCTCCTCCCCCTTCTTCTTGGCGTCGCGCAGGCGTTGGTTGTAGCCGTTGATGTTGCGCACGCCCAGGCTGGCCATGGCCTTGTAGCGGCTTTCCATCTCCCGCACCGCCCATTTCAGGGCCACCACCGCCTTGCCGGGATCGGTCACCACGGGGGTCAGCAGATGGGGAATGTGATCGTAGACGCTAAGCTCCAGCATCTTCGGGTCGATCAGGATCAGCCGGCACTGCTCCGGCGACTGACGGTAGAGCAGGGATAGGATCATCGTGTTGATCCCCACCGACTTACCGGACCCGGTGGTGCCCGCGATCAGCAGATGCGGCATCTTGGCAAGGTCGGCGAAGATCGGTTCGCCGCCGATATCCTTGCCCAGCGACAGGTTCAAGGCGGCCTGGGGGCTGTCATAGTCGGCGGTGGCCAGCAATTCGCGCAGATAGACCGTCTCACGCGCTTGGTTCGGCAGTTCGATGCCAATGGCGTTGCGGCCCGGCACCACGGCGACGCGGACGCTGACCGCGCTCATGGAGCGGGCGATGTCGTCGGCCAGGCCGATCACCCGACTGGCCTTGGTCCCTGGCGCCGGCTCCAGCTCGTAAAGCGTGACCACCGGTCCGGGGCGGACATTGATGATGCGGCCGCGTACGCCGTAATCGTCCAGCACCCCTTCCAACAGGCGGGCGTTCTGCTCCAATGCGTCCTCATTGATGCGGTTGCGCTCGCTGTCGTCCGGCATATGCAGAAGATGCAACGGCGGCGGGGCATATTCCCCGTCCTGCAGCAGATCCAGGCTCGGCTGTTCTTCCGCCTGGACGCGCCGGCTTTTGCGTTTGGGTTTGGCCTTGGCGGGTGCCACCCGGGGCTGCGACCGCGGCGCCGGTGCGGCGACCTCGCGGCTTTCCCGGCGGACGATCGTCGGTTCCCGGCGCGCCGGAACGGGCGGCCGCCATTGCACGCCGCCGATGAGCACGATGGCGCGGCGGCCCAACCGAGCCAAGCCGCGTCCCGCCGCCCGCAAAAGCCGCCAAAGCGCGCGCAGCAGGCTGTGCCATTCGCCGGGTGTAATTCCCAAGGTCAGCATTGTCAGCATCAGGGCCAACACGCCAACGCCGTAACCCAGCGCCGCCGTGCCGATATCGAGACCGAGCGCGGCGCTGGCGCGGCCGAGCTGATGCAGGACCAGATCGCCGATCACGCCGCCATATCCAACGCCGAGCGGCCAGGCCGCGCTGGGGATCACCGATGCCGCCGCCGCCGCCGCGCCGATGACCGCGAATGGCGCGAGCAAGGCATGGAACCAGAACCAGAGGAAACCGCGATGCGACACCACCCGCCAGCCCCAGCAGGCCAGGATCAAGGCGGGCATCAGGCCGATCAGGCCGAGGGCATGGAGTATCCAGTCCGCCGTGAAGGCGCCGGGCCAACCGAGCCAATTGCTTGCCGCCTGTCCGGTGGCGTTATTGAATCCCGGGTCGGCGGCATCGAAAGTGCCGATAGCGACGGCCAAGGCCGCCGCCGCGACGAACATCACCGCACCGACGCATTCGCGAAATCTTTTCTGGAGGAACTCCCGGACCCCGTCGGGAAGGAACAGCGGCTTCTGCACCGTATTCGCGTGCCGCGCCATGACTCAAACTCCTATCTACGCGATACTCATACATAATTGACGCGCATATCCAACGCGGCCGATTTATCCAGCCGGATTTTTGGCGGAAAACTGCGAATCTACAAAGCGATTCGCACGCCGAAACGGGCCGGAAAGAACAGACCATAAACGCGTCGAAGATAATGTAGCGGGGAAATCAGGGCGGCACAAGGTATAGCCGAATCCGGCAAAAATACCACAGGGATGGGTGCTGGGATTCCGCCCGATCGGTTCCGCCTATGTTCTATTTTCGCCGGCGATTCGCCTGGAACGGCCGGCGCCCCGACGCGGCTACTGGCGGGCCGACAGATCGGCCTCCGGATAGGCGGAGATCTTATGGATGCTCAGATCGGCGCCCTGGAACTCCTCATCCTCGTTGAGACGGATGCCCATGGTCGCCTTCAATGCGCCGTAGACCACAAAACCGGCGATGGCGGCGATCACCACGCCCGTCAGGGTACCGACAAGCTGGGCGCCGAAATGAACGCCGCCCATACCGCCCAGGGCCTCGAGGCCGAAGATCCCGGCGGCGAGGCCGCCCCAGGTGCCGCAGAGGCCGTGCAGAGGCCAGACACCCAATACATCGTCGATCTTCCACTTCGACTGACACCAATTGAAGGTCAGCACGAACAGACCGCCGGCAACGCCGCCTGTCACCAGACTGCCGATCGGATGCATGACGTTGGAGCCGGCGCAAACCGCGACCAGCCCGGCCAACGCCCCGTTATGGACGAAGCCCGGATCGTTGCGGCCGACCAGCATGGCGACCAGAATACCGCCGCCCATGGCCATCAGGGAGTTCATCGCGACCAGGCCGGTGACACCCTCGACCGACTGTGCGCTCATCACATTGAAGCCGAACCAGCCGACGGACAGGATCCAGGAGCCGAGGGCCAGAAACGGAATATTGGACGGTGGGATGCCGACCAGCTGACCGCCCGCGCGGTAGCGGCCCTGACGCGCGCCGAGCAGGATCACGGCGCCGAAGGCGATCCAACCGCCGACCGCGTGGACCACGATGGAACCGGCGAAATCGTTGAAGCCGACCCCGAACATGCCGGCAATCCAATCTTGGAAGCCGAACCGGCTGCCCCAGGTCATGCCTTCGAACAGGGGATAGATCACCGCGACGATCACCGCCGTGGCGATCAATTGCGGCACGAACTTAGCCCGCTCCGCAATGCCGCCGGAGATGATTGCCGGGATCGCCGCCGCGAAAGTCAGCAGGAAGAAGAATTTCACCAGGTCGAAACCGCTTTTGGCGAAGCTGTAGCCGTCCTTCTCGACCTCGCCGACCAGGACTTTGGCATTGACGATGAAGTCGACGCCATAGGCCACCGCATAACCGATAAAAAAGTAAGCCATGGTGGAGACCGCGAAATCGACCATGATCTTGATCAAGGCATTGACCTGGTTCTTGCGACGCACCGTGCCGACCTCGAGAAAGGCGAAGCCCGCATGCATCGCCAGCACCAAAATCGCTCCCATCAAAACAAAAAAGACGTCCGCGCCCGTCTTGAACGTATCCATAAATCCCTCCTGAGCGAACAGCCATGTTCGTTAACAGAAGCAGGACACCAAGAACCGTGCCAACCCCTGGCTGGCGGCAAAGTAGTATGCAAATCAAATAGTTAAGTTGGAATTCGCGTAATGTTGCGCCGGCGACTTTTCAAATCCGCATATAATTAATGCAGATCTTACTATGCTGCCTAATAAATAGCCAAAAATGGGAAGCCGGGCCGGGTGAAACGCACCCGGCCCGGCACTGCAACGTCAGCCCGTGGTCACATCAGGCAAACGTCAAGTTGTAGCCTCTGTCGATCAAGTCTTGCAGATCGTCGATCTGGCCGTCGCCGACACCTTCCAGAGTGATGGTTACCGAACCGCCACCGGTGGTTGCCAGGGCGATCGATACGTCGGTGCCGGTGTCGCTGACCGTCGCGATCGCCTCGAGTTCGGTTTGGCTGTCGAGACCGGTGCCGGTCGACATGAAGGCCAATTCCTCGCCGACTTGCAGATCCTTTACCACCAAGGCCGCCGCCCCGGAACCAACGACCTCGCTCCCGAGTTCGGTGAAGTTCCAGATGAAGGTGTCGGTGCCGAGATTGCCGGAGGCTTCGACCGCAATGCCGGTGGCGTTGCCATTGACCGAAATACTGTCGTTGCCCTGACCGCCGAAGAAAGTGACATTTCCATTGCCGCGGTTGACCAGCAAATCGTCTTCATTGTTACCGTAGACGACAAATTCGCCGGTGCCGGAAACCAAGGCCGTGTCGCTGCCCTGACCGCCATAGATCGTGGCGTTCTGGTCGTTGGTGGCGTTGATCGAATCGTCGCCTTGATTACCGTAGGCAACCCAGTCGCCCCGGTTCAAGATCATCGTATCGTCACCGGCGCCGCCGTTCGCCTGGCCGGTCCAAACGTTCAGCAGACTAATCGAGTCGTCGCCTTGGCCGCCATGGACCGTAAGTTGGCCGCCCGCGCCCAAAATCGTGTCGTCACCGAGATTGCCGTGAGCCATGTGCTGACCCAGATTGACCTCGATATTGTCATTGCCCTGGCCGCCGAAAATCGAAGACTGCCCGGATTGGACAACGATGGAATCGTCGCCCTGGTTGCCATAGGCCAGTTTTTCGCCGCTATACAAATTCACGGTATCGTCACCCGCGCCGCCCACAAATGTGGTTTGGCCGGATAGAACGATTGTCGTCGTATATTGGTCGTTGCCGTCGCCGCCGACAATACTGTAAGCGCCCCTCAAACCGCTGACCGCGTCAAAAGTGTCGTTACCGGCACCGCCTTCGATGGTCTGGACGCCGTGACGTAGGAAGATATGATCGTTGCCCAAGCCGCCAGCAGCAAACGCCGTTCCCTCTCTAAGCGCAATGGTATCGTCGCCCTGACCCCCATAAACAGTGGCGGCACCGTCTTCGATGACGATGGAATCGTTCCCCATGTTGCCATACAACAGCGTTTGACTGCCGTCATCGACCACCAGCGTATCGTTGCCTTGACCACCAAATATATCGGTTACGCCATCCTGCACGACGACGCTGTCGTTGCCTTCATTGCCGTAGATAACGGTGACGCCGTCGCCCCAGCGAATGGTGTCGTTGCCAACACCGCCGGTCATATTAGCGACGCCGTCGTCGCCGTAGAGTGAGTCATCGCCGGCGCCGCCGTTGGCCGTCACGCTACCGTCGTTGAAGTTGAGTGTATCGTCGCCGTCGCCCATGGTGGCTTCGATACTCCCGCCGCCATTCATGTCGACGAAATCGTCGCCAGCGCCGCTGTCGACGGTGACGGATCCGTTAAAGATGACCAACGTGTCGTCACCGGCGCCGCCATCCATGCTGACGTTTCCGCTGACCAGCGTGACAAAATCCGAGCCGTCGCCACCGACGAAAGTAAGATTGCCGATACCCGCGGAAAGCGAGTCGTCGCCGTCGCCGGCATCGATCGACATGTCGCCAGTGCCCCAGGTGATGCTGTCTGAACCGGTGCCGGCAAGGACCGTCACATCGCCGGGCAAGCCGCCGTTGGCGACCGTGTCGCTACCGCCGCCGGCGTCAGCGAAGACATCGCCCGCGGCATTTGTTGTAAGGAAATCGGCATTGTCACCGCCGAGAAGAGTCGTGACCATGGAAGTGGCTCCCTAAGGTATAAGATTAGACAAACAAATTATCCGAGGCGAGAGCCTATAGAAAGGACCGAGATAAGTAAAGTATAATGACTCGCGGTCAGCTATTCTTAATTTTAGTAATAGCTAATTTATAAATATCAAATATTAATGGGCGGTTTACTGTGTTTTGCTTGTTGAAGGACGACGTCGACTTGAGGTAACGCGCAAAAAAACCGGGCCGGGTGAAACGCACCCGGCCCGGCCACTGCAACGTTAGCCCGTGGTCACGTCAGGCAAACGTTAGGTTATATCCTCGATCAACCAGATCCTGCAGATCGTCGATGGCACCGTCGGCAATCCCCTCCAAGGTGATCGTCACCGAGCCGCCACCGGTTGTGGCGAGTGCGATGGCAACATCGGCGCCGGTTTCCGCGACCGTGGCAATGCCGCTGAGCGCGGTGAGACTGGTCAGACCGCCGCCGCTATCGAACGACAGTTCCTCACCCACCTCGAGATCCTTGATCACCAAGGTCGAGGCTGCGCTCGGCAGGACACTGCCGCCAAGTGTCGCGAAGTTCCAGACGAAGGTATCGGTGCCGAGATTGCCCGAGACTTCGTGCGAGACGCCGGACGCGCCAGCCGCTACCGAAATAACGTCGTTATGCTGACCGCCGAACACCGTGGCGTCACCGCTGCCGCCGACGATGATCATATCGTCGGCCATATTGCCGTACAGGACGACTTCGCCCGATGACCCACCGGCGTTGATCGTGTCCGCGTCCTGACCGCCATAAACGGTCGCGTTTACATTCGTGCCTTTGACGCCAATCTCGTCACCGCCCTGGTTGCCATAGATCACGCCGCTAACCGTGGTACCGGCCACGCCGATGGTGTCGTCGCCGAGACCGCCATTGACCTGTCCGTTCCAGTTCGTCGTGCCGAATGATCAGCGAGTCGTTACCCTGGCCGCCATGGGCCGTGATATTGCCGTTTTCGCCAATAATCGTGTCATCGCCGAGGTTACCGAACAGCATAAGATTGCCGTCACTGGCCTGGACAACATCGTTGCCTTGGCCGGCATAAATCTCGGCCTGGCCCGAGTTAAAGGTAATCGAGTCGTTGCCTTGGTTGCCATAGGCCAGCTTGTCGCCGCCGCCAAGCAGAAGCGTGTCATCGCCGGTCGCGCCCGCAACCATGCCACCGCCCGAGGTCTGAGAGACCAGATCGTTACCGCCACCGGAGAGAATGGTGGTCGCCGCGCCATCCGCATTAATGGTATCGTTGCCGTCGCCCGCATCGATACTATCGTTACCCCAATTCAACGCAATCGAATCCGCACCGGCGCCTGCATTGATGATCCGGGTGCCGTTGCTGCCCAAAATTGTATCGTTGCCGGCACCGCCGTTCATCGTATGGCTGCCATCCAAACCCAAGTGTCCGATCAAATCGTTGCCGGCACCGCCGTCGAAATGACCGCTACCTTGGCCCACATCCAGCGTATCGTTGCCCTGGCCGCCGAAGAAAGTGACGTTACCGATGTCCGCTGAAATCGAATCTTCGCCGGCGTTCCCGTAGACTGTCGTATCCACAGTCCAACCATGGAAGGTATCGTCACCGGCGCCCAGGATAAAGTCGCCGTCATTATCGGATGCGCGCACGGAATCGTCGCCATCGCCCATATCGATCGCAACTTGCCCCGGGCCGACCCAGAGCGTATCGTCACCGGCACCACCCAAAACCGACACGGATCCGCCATTCGACAGGGATATATAGTCGTCGCCATCGCCGCCGTCGATCGTGGCATTGCCTATGTCGGCTTCGACGGTATCGTCACCGGCGCCGCCCGAAAAATCGGTGTCGCCGTTCATATGAGACAAGTAGTCGTCGCCATCGCCGCCGACGAAGGTCACGTCCCCGTTTTCGAAGGTTAGCGTGTCATGGCCATCCCCGGCATCCACCGAGACAGTGCCGTTGTCCCAGAACATATCGTCGTCGCCGGTGCCGGCGAGAATCGTTAGATTGCCGTCGACATTGCCGCCGAGATTGTCGTTGCCGCCCTTACCGTCGATAAAATAGTCGCCGTTAATCGTTGTCGTTAGCGTATCGGCGAGATCGCCGCCTGTCAGTGTCGTGACCATGCTTTTTCACTCCGTTTCAATACAGCGATCCAACAAATCGCCCCCAGCAATGGATCGCCGCTGATATCAAAATTATTCTCTACATTCAAGCATTGATGTCTAAAATTGTTGATCTAGTCTTGTGTATTACTAATACAGAAATTTATTAATATAACAAATATCCATATTTATCAGATATTTACTTCGCATCCAGCAGGCATAGACACTGTGGTCGATCTACCACAGTAACCATATATGCAATGCGCGGGTTCAAACCCGACAAAACAACCGGGCCGAGGTCTCCCCCGGCCCGGCACGGCGCGATATGATTCGACGACGTCGGTCCGTGGTCGCGTCAGGCAAACGTCAAATTGTATCCTCGGTCGACAAGATCTTGCAGATCGTCGATCAGGCCGTCGCCCACGCCTTCCAACGTAATGGTCACGGAACCCCCGCCGGTCGTGGCGAGCGCGACAGAGACGTCCGTACCCGTGTCCACCACCGTGGCGATACCGTTCAGCGCGGTCAAACTCGTAAGGCCACCGCCGCTATTGAATGACAGTTCCTCGCCGACCTGCAAATCCTTGATCACCAGGGTCGAGGCCGCGGACGGGAGAACAATGCCGCCGCCATTGGTGGCGAAGTTCCAGACGAAGGTATCCGTGCCCAGATTGCCCGAGGCCTCGACCGCGATGCCGGTTACCGTGGCGTTGACCGATATGGTGTCGTTGTGCTGGCCACCGAAAAACGTGCCGCCGCTATTGCCGCTGTTGATCAGCAGGTCGTCCTGCCTGTTGCCGTAGACGGCGTGATCGCCGCTGCCCCCGACGATAATGGTATCGTCGTTCTGGCCACCAAAAACGGAATCCGATCCTCTGTTGGAGTATGATATCGAATCGTTATTTTGATTGCCATAGATGATAAACTCGCCGTCGCCGTTGGCGATAATAGTGTCGTTGCCCCGGCCGCCATTCAACTGCCCGACGAAATCGTTGCTCACATAGATATTGTCGTTGCCCTGGCCGCCATGAGCGGTGATCTGGCCGCTATTGACCTTAATGGAATCGTTGCCGAGATTGCCGAGCAGCTGGACAACGCCTTCGATGACATCAATGGTATCATCGCCCTGCCCGCCATAGATCGTCGCCTCGCCATCGCTAAAGTCGATAGAGTCGTTGCCTTGGTTGCCGTAGACGAGACGGATGCCGTGATCCAATCTTGCGGTGTCATTACCCGAACCGCCGGTAATGGTGCCGATGCCGTCATTGAAATAGAGGGAGTCGTCGCCGGCACCGGCATCCGCGTGCTGGTTGCCGGCGGAGGCGAACAGGGTATCGTTGCCGGCGCCCAGATCGGCCCAGACACTGCCGCTGCCATCGTGGGAAACGAAATCGTCGCCGTCGCCGCCGTCCGCGCTCAGATTGCCGCCGTCGCCATACAGGGTGTCGTCGCCGGCGGCGCCGGTCAGGGTGTAATTTCCCTCGTCACCCACAAGCGAATCATTGCCCGCGCCGCCATGGGCCTCGCCCATGCCGTCGCCCATTTCGAGGGTGTCGTCGCCCTGACCGCCGAAGAACGTGGCGTCGCCGGAAGCCATGACCACGCTGTCGTTGCCGGTATTGCCATAGACGGTTGCGCGACCGTCGTTAAACGCCAGGGTATCGTTGCCGCCACCCAACGTCGCGTCGATGACGCCATTATAGAGGGAAAGACTATCGTTGCCGTCGCCCGCATCGACGGTTTTGTTGCCGACGCCAAGCCAACCCAAGGTGTCGTTGCCGGCACCGCCCATGATCGACATATCGCCGCCCGACATGAACACCCTGTCATCGCCAGCGCCGCCGTCGAAGGTGGTGGAGCCATATCCACCGACCAATGTGTCGTTGCCGGCACCGCCCGAATAACTGATCGTACCGTCGTTGGCGAACAAGCTATCGTTACCGGCGCCGCCGTCGAAGGTGATGGGTCCATAGTCGCTCAGCACGGTGTCGTGACCGCCACCGCCGTCCACCGAAAGCGTGCCGACATGCCAAACCACGCTGTCGTCGCCGTCGCCAGCCAATGCCGTCAGAATGCCGTCGACGGTGGTGCCGCCTATTGTGTCGTTTCCACCGCCGCCATCGATGAAATAGGTGCCCGCGATTGTTACTGTTAGGGTATCGGCAAGATCGCCGCCAGTTAATGTCGTAACCATGAAAAAAATTCCACCTTTATAGGATGCGCCTTTGGATGCGCTTGTTTTCGAATTGCCTTGGGACGCCCAACAAACTCGGCACAAATACGGCCAAAGCACTCACTTCGTACAAACTTAGTCTTAGCGCCGGGTTATTCTCGAGTACAAGACAAATTCGTGACAATTCTACATATTACCGGAAATACGGTGATCGAAACGAGAAACCGAGCCGGGTGAAAGGCTGCCGGCACGGCACCGCAACGCTAGCCCACGGTCGCATCCGGCAACCGATAAGTTGTGACCGCAACCGACCGGGTTCCGGAAATCGTCGACCAACACATCGCCAACACGCTCCGACGCGAGGTCACGGCGGTATGGACGCCACGGTGTCGGTATCGACCACGGATACGATAGCGCTCACCGCCGTCAAAGGAAGCGGTGCCGAGCTCCCAAAGCGTTCGTCATCTCTGGGTAAAAAAAAACCGGGCCGAGGTTGCCCCCGGCCCGGTCGCTGCAACGTTAGCCCGTGGTCACGTCAGGCAAACGTTAGGTTGTATCCTCGATCGAGCAGATCCTGCAGATCGTCGATCAGGCCGTCACCGACCCCTTCCAGCGTGATCGTCACCGCCGTATAGGCGCCCGTCGCGTTGGTGTCCGCCAACAAGGTGATGGTCACGTCGGTGCCGTCGTCGACCACCGCGGCGATCGCGTTCAGCTCCGTCAGGCTATCGAGCGCCGTGCCGGTAGAAACGAACGCCAGCTCCTCGCCGACCTGCAGATCCTTGATCGTCAGATGAGCCGCCGCACCGGCGTCGATCACATTTGCCTGCGTACCCGTATGGCCGGTCACCTCGCCGAAGTTCCAAACGAAGGTGTCGGTGCCCAGATTGCCCGAAACCTCGTGATCGCCGGTCCCCGGCCCGGCGCTGTCGCCGGACGAAATCGTGTCGTTATGCTGACCGCCGAACGCCGTCATGTCCGGTCCGGCCATCACCACCCAGTCGTCCTGCAGGTTACCGTACAGCACCCGGTCGCCCGACCCCATCGCCATCACCGTATCCTCGCCCTGACCGGCATAGACAGTGTTGGCGAAGGTGTTGGAGTTGGAGATCGAGTCGTGATCCTGATTGCCGTAAGCGACATAGTTGCCGTCGCCCAGCAACATGGTGTCGTTGCCGACACCGCCATTGATCTGGCCGGTCACCGTGCCCAGGGTCGAGATGGAATCGTTGCCCTGACCGCCATGTACGTCCAACACACCGCTACGGACTTGCATCGTGTCGTCGCCCAAATTGCCGTGCTGGATGATGGTGCCGTATTCGCTGTACAGGCTGTCATGGCCCTGGCCACCATAGGTCGAACTGGTACCGGTGCTAGAGGAGATGGTATCGTTGCCCTGGTTGCCGTAGAGCAGCCGTTCGCCGCTGGCGACGAAGATGGCGTCGTTGCCCTCGCCGCCGATCACAGTGCTGTTGCCCTCGTCGAAGCTGACGGAGTCGTTACCGGCGCCCATGGTGACATTGTAGGCGCCGCCCTCGGCGTAAACCGTGTCGTTGCCGGCGCCGAAATCGCCGTTGATCACGCCGCCGTCGTGCATCGAAACGGAATCGTCGCCGTCGCCGCCATCGAAGCTCAGGGTGCCGTGGGACTGATAGACGGTGTCGTTGCCGGCGCCCGCATTGACGGTCCAGGCACCGGCGCTGCCGGACATGGAGTCGTCGCCCGCACCGCCGTGGAACTGCCCGCTGGCGGCACCGGCCCAAACCGTATCGTTGCCTTGACCGCCGAAGGTGGTATGCAGACCGTGGGAATAATACATGCTGTCGTCGCCGGCATTGCCGTAGACCAACCGCTCACCGTCCGAATAGGACAGGGTATCATTACCGGCGCCGAGCTCGGCGGTGAGATTGCCGTAATAGCTCATAACCACACTGTCGTTGCCGTCGCCGCCGTCGACCGTGTGATTGCCGTAATACATGCTCATCGTGTCATTGCCGGCGCCGCCGCTGAAGGAGGCCTGGCCCCAGCTGTGCCACATGCTGTCGTCGCCGTCGCCGCCGTCGAAGGTCACGGAGCCGTTTTCGCTGGACATGGTATCGTTGCCGGCGCCGCCATCCATGCTGACATTGCCGTCGCTTTGATAGAGCGAGTCGTCGCCGTCACCACCGATGAAGGTGATATGACCACCCCAGGTCGAGACGGTGTCGTTACCGGCACCGCCGTCGACGGAATTGAAGCCCGGGCCCCAATAAACGCTGTCGTCGCCGTCGCCGCCGAGCGCCGTGAGGTTGCTCGGCATCTGCCCGTTGTCGATCGTGTCGTCGCCGCCGCCCGCGTCGACGAAGTAGCTGCCGGGACTGGTGACGGTTAAATTGTCAGCGTTGTCGCCGCCTACGATAGTTGTGACCATATTGTGGACTCCCCTCAAAGGTACACGTCGCTACAACTACTTATTGCAGCGATACTAAATTTCGAATGAGCTAATATAACAGTAGGCTAAATTAGCAGACAAGGGTGAATTGTGGGCCTTCGATCCAAAAGGTTTCCGTTCCAAAAACAAAAATCGGGGGTGTGGCCGGACAGCACCACACCCCCGTTTCGGTCGCGGAATTGGCTGTTCGCCCCCGGACCAGAAGTCCTAGAAGGCTTGGGACCCGCGGCCGAATTCTGGATAGGCTTCCAAGCCCAATTCACTGACGTCGCCGCCGTTATGCTCGGCTTCCTCATCCAGGCGGATGCCCAGGGTGTATTTCAGCGCCAGCCAGACGATGGTGCTGGCGACCGCGACGAAAGCGCCGATGGCGACGATACCGATGGCTTGCGTGACGTAGCTGGCCCCGTCATTGGTGATCGGCACCGCCATGGTGCCCCAGACGCCGGCGACCAGGTGGGCCGAGATGGCGCCGACCACGTCGTCGATCTTGAACTTGTCCAATAGCGGGATGGCAAAAACCACCAGCACGCCGCCGACCGCGCCGATGATGACGGAACCGCCGAGGCCCGGCGTGTCCGGCCCCGCCGTGATCGAGACCAGGCCGGCGATGGCGCCGTTCAGGATCATGGTCAGGTCGGTCTTCTTGTAGATCAGCTGCGAGACCACCATCGCCGCCACGACACCGCCGGCCGCGGCCATATTGGTGTTGGCGAAGATATTGGCGATGGCGATGACGTCGGCACCGGAGCCCATGGCCAGTTGCGAGCCACCGTTGAAGCCGAACCAGCCGAGCCAGAGAATGAACGTGCCGACCGTCGCGAGCGGCAGGTTCGAACCCGGCATCGGATGCACGCGTCCCTGCGCATCGTATTTGCCCTTGCGCGCGCCCAGGATGATGGCGCCGGTCAGAGCCGCCCAGCCGCCGGTCGAATGCACCAGCGTCGAGCCGGCGAAGTCGGCGAAACCCATTTCGCTGAGCCAGCCGCCGCCCCACTGCCAGGCGCCCTGGATCGGATAGATCACACCGGTCAAGACGACGACAAAGATCATGAACGGGAAGATCTTGATCCGTTCGGCCAGGGTGCCGGAGACGATCGAGGCCGCCGTGGCGACGAAGACCATCTGGAAGAACCAGTCGGACGAAGCGGCATAGGTCGGGTCGCCCTCGCCGCCGAAGCTGCCGCCCAGCGCCTTGGCATCGTCCGCCGACCAGGGGCCGGGGATGCCCATGAAGCCGCCGTCGACGCCGTTATACATCAGGTTGTAACCGATCAGGTAATACATGATGCCGGCCAGGGAATAGAGCGAGATATTCTTCAGGCACATGGTGGCGACGTTCTTGGACCGCACCAGGCCCGCTTCCAGCATGCAGAAGCCGGCGGCCATCCACATCACCAGAAAGCCACAGATCAGAAACGATAGGCTGTTGAACACAAAGGCGGTCTCCGCCTCCACCGCGGCCCAGGCGGGCGCGGCGGCAAAGGCCGCCAGGCTGAGGGCGGCCACCAAAAGATACTTTTTGACACTAAACTTCATCGTCTTGTTCTCCGTAGTCCGGGGTCTTGTGTAGGGAGGGCGGGTCGGCTGACTCCGGATAAAAGCCCCGTCATGCCGGAAACGGCGGAGCCGTTATCCGGTATCCCGTCGAGTTCCGGGCGCCATTCTCGATGAGATTCCGGCGCAAGGCCGGAATGACGATCTTGCTGGTAAGTCATCGTCCGTTCCCGTTCGGTCTTTAAAGCGCGTCGCCGTCGGTCTCGCCGGTGCGGATGCGCATGACCTGGCTCAGGTCCAGGGCGAAGATTTTGCCGTCGCCGATCTGACCGGTATTGGCCGCTTTGGCGATGGCTTCGACCACCGCTTCGGACTGGGTTTCCGGCACGGCGATTTCCAGTTTCAGTTTCGGCCGGAAATTCACCGCATATTCGGCGCCGCGGTAGATTTCCGTATGGCCCTTCTGCCGGCCGAAGCCCTTCACTTCGCTGACCGTCATGCCCTCGACGCCGATCTGGCTCAGCGCGTCATGCACGTCGTCAAGCTTGAAGGGCTTGATCACGGCGGTAATCATTTTCATGGATCCACTCCTCCCATGGCTGCGGATGGTCCGCTCGCCGGAGGAGATTACAAGAACCGTGCCGGTCGGTAAATTCTATCTAACTTATTGAAAATAGATACATAATCACCATGCACAAAATATGTGCATAGGCTAATGTGATTAATTATTAAACAAAAATACTCGCCTGTATAAAATTTATGCAGTATCCAGTCCGACATTCTGTCTGAACTCGGCGGTCGAGTTCACATTCGGATAGGGTGTGTCCGGGACCGGCACGTCGAGGAAGCGGCAGAGCGGCTGCCACCCGTCCGAGGCCTGGTAGGTCAGGCGGCGTTCGGGCGGGATTTCCGTTTCGACGGCGCGGGTGTTTGCGTTGAACACGTCGATGGCATGGGCACGGTCGTCAAGGCGGCCGGAAAAGATACGTTCCAGAATGATGTAGCTGGCCATACGGGGATCGTCGGGATCTTTTCGGGGGCGAGACAAAGAGGGCAGGATGGTTTTCGAAATGCTGTCGTACCAACGGTCCGGGTCGCGGACGGTGAGGATCACCTTAGCGTCCGGATAGGCCGCCGCCAGCTGCCGCCAGAAGTAGCTGGCGGGCCAGTCGACGGCGCTGCGGTAGTCACCCAGAAGCTCAGGCCAGGCATAATCGCCGGCCTCCGCCGCCGCCTTCCACATCCGGTCGTGACCTTCGTTTTTGCGTACCTCGTGCATGTGATAGCACGGCCCGAAGCCGAGCTGTTCCAGTGCCGCCTTGAAACTCAATGTGCCCGTGCGCCCGAAGCCGGCGCCGATGATTTGCAAGCTCATGTATCCAATCCTGTCATCACCCGAAACTCCGCCGTCGAATTGACCCGGGGATAGTCTTCGTCCGGCACCGGCACGCCCAAGAAATCGCAAAGCGGCGCCCAACCCTCCGCCACGTCGTGGATCAACAAACGCGCCGGCTCGATCGCCGCCCGTACGGCCGCCGTGTTGGCATTGTACACCTCGATGGCATGGTCGCGATCGTCCAGGCGGCCGTCGAAGGTGCGCCGCATAATGATTTCCTCCGCCATGGCATGGCGCGCCGGATTGGTCGGCTCGGTCAGTATGGCCGGCAAGATGGTCTTGCTGATGCTGTCGTACCATTTACCGGCGTCGCGTAGAGTCAAGATCACCTTGGCCTCCGGATAAGCCTCGGCGAGACGCGGCCAGAAATAGCAAGCCGGCCAGTCGACCGCTGACCGATAACCGCTCAGCAAGGACGGCCAGTCGAACCCCGCGTCGTTCACCGCGCGATGCCAAAGCGCCGCATGGCCCTCGTTCTTGGGTACTTCAAGCATGTGGTAGCAGGGCCCGAAGCCGAGCCGCTCCAACGCCGCCTTGAAACTCAACGTCCCCGTGCGCCCGAAACCGGCGCCGACGATCCGCAATGTCACGCGAAGACCCCCATGTTCCCTGACCCGTGTCCGCACCGTCATACCTGAAACGGCGCAGCCGTTATCCGGTATCTCGTCGAAACTAAAGCTCTATACGGGACGAGATACCGGCGCAAGGCCGGTATGTCCCTTGGGCCCCGTCATCCCGGCCGCAGCGGAGCGGAGCGCCGGGATCCATTCCAATGAACGTCGTACCGGCATTGTCGGTGCAAGACCGATATGACCCGCATTATCCAGTCGCCCCGGATGCGGCGCAGCATGAAATGATGCGCTGCTGGTCCGGGGTCCATGGTTGCCGATTGGGGCCCGCTCTTCGACATGGCTCCCCGACCAGCAAAGCGGCACTCCGCGCCGCGGTGCATCCGGGACGACGAAGACGGAGCGACCTTACCGCCCTCAATCGTCGCCGCCGGTCTGTTGGGCCGGATCCTGGCGCGGGACGTTGATGTCGCCGCGGCCGAAGTCCGAAACCTTGTCGCCGAGGCTCTCCGGCTTCTTGTCCGTTTCCGCGATCTGCCGGCCCAGCGCGATGATGGTCGGGATGTCCTCGTCGGCGAGCGGCGCCATCCAGTCCTTGCGGGCCAGCGCCGCCTCGATATAGGGCGCCAGTTCCTTGGCCTTCTCGGCCTCGCGGTCGGCTTCGCCCTGTTTGAATTGCGGCATCACCTCCGCCGCAAACAGTTCCAGGCTCTCGCAGATATGTTCGTGCTTGTTATTGCCGCCCTGTTGGATGAAGACCACCTGATCGACCCCGGCATCCGCGAACTTTTGCAGATGTTCGCTGAGCTGGACCGGCGTGCCGATACCGGCACCGCCGCTGTTCACCGGCAGCTTGTCCTTGGCGGCGACGAAATTGTCCCAAATGCTGGTACGGCCGGGCTTATGCTCGCCGAAGATATAGTGGTGACCGAGGCCGTAACCGAAGAATTGGAAGCCGTCGAGGCCACGGGCCCGCGCTTCCTCCTCGTCCGGGTGGCAGGAGAAGCCGGTCACCATGGCGATATTGGCGTTGACCGCGTGACCGATCGGCTTGCACTCGTCCGACTTGATGATGTCGTAATACTCGCCGACCCATTTCGTCGCCTCGTCCGGATCGACGAAGGCGAAGGTCAGGGCGCCGATGCCGCAGCGAGCGGCCATATGAATGGTCTCCCGCTTCGAGCAGGCGACCCAGATCGGCGGGTGGGGTCGCTGCACCGGCTTCGGCACCACATTGCGGCACGGCATGGAGAAGTATTTGCCCTCGAAGCCAGGATAGGGGTCCATGGCCATCATATTGGCGACCTGCTCCGTCGCCTCGGTCCACATGTCCCGCTTGTCCGCCACATCGATGTTGAAACCGCCCAATTCGGCAAGCGCGGAGCTTTCGCCGGTGCCGAATTCGACCCGGCCGTTGGAGACCAAATCCAAGGTGGCGATACGCTCGGCAATGCGCGCCGGCGGATTGTAATTCGGCGGCATCAGCACGATGCCATGGCCGAGACGGATATTCTTTGTGCGCTGCGAGCAGGCGGCGAGAAAAACCTCCGGCGCGGAAGAGTGGGAATATTCTTCAAGAAAGTGATGCTCGACTTCCCAGGCATAGTCGATACCCAGCTTGTCGGCCAACTCGACCTGGTCCAGCGCTTCCTGAAATAACTTCTGTTCCGAACCTTGTGACCAGGGCCGCGGCAATTGGTGCTCGTAAAAAATACCGAATTTCATAAAATCTCTCCTTGAAGCGGGCGGCGGCCACCGATCCGGCCCAGGCCCGCGCCGGGTGAATGTACGGGCAAAATAGAATCATCATTCGGTTTTGTAAAACGCTTCATGGGAGAGCCGCCTTGAGCGACGACAAACCGCGCCGTTTCACAGTATCCATGACCACCGGATTGGTCGCCGCCTTCGGTGCGGTTGTCGCCACCGCCGTCGTTGTCGTGCTGCTGCTATCGTTGGAGGCGGGCCGGCGTAACGTGTTCGGCCTGCTGTCGGGTCAGGCCGAACTGGTCTCCCTCTATCTAAACCAGCGCATCGCCGCCGCCCTGTCACCGACCAAGCGGGCGGTCGACCGCTTTGCCGAAGACCTTGCCGCCGGCCGGGTGGCGCGCGAAGACGAAAGCCTGAGACAATATATGCGCGCCGTGCTGCCCAGCGTGCGGAACATGTCGTCCCTGCTGTTCGTCGATGAAACGCGGGCCTTTGTCGCCTTCCGGCCGGCCGACAGGGTCTTGGTCCAGGAGCTGCCGCGCGAGGAGTTGCCGGCGATGATGCGGCGTGCCGGTTTTACCGATTCCGCTATCGGTCCGGTGGCGAAACAAGCGAGGTGGGGGCAGGTTTTTCGTCAGGACCGTGGTGTCGCCATCCTGGGCGTGCGGCGGGACCTGCCCGGCGGCTATGTCGCCGCCGGCATCCGGATGCGGGATCTGTCGCGCGATCTGGCCGAAGCCGCGGAATTGATCGAGGGCACCACCTTCGCCCTCTACCGGCACGATTTCGTGCTGGCCCATAGCCGGCTCGCCGGCACCAAGACGGACGGCGAACGGGCCTTGCCGCACGTCAATGACTTCGACGACGAGGTCCTGCGGCTGTTCCGCGCCGGCTCCGTCGACAAGGCGGCCTTCAATCGGTTTTCCGAAGAGTCCGGCATCCATATCGTGTTGACGGAGGATTACCGGGACTTCCCGTTGATCATCCAGCCGGTCGCGGGCCTGGGCGATCTGCCGGTCGAGGTCGGCGTGTATTTCGACGGGGACCGGGGCGACGAGGTGTTCCGGCGGCTGATCGGGGCCGCCATTGCCGGACTGGCGGTTCTTGTCGTGGCGCTGATCGTCGCCTATGTCCTGGCCCGCGGGCTGGCCCAGCCGATCCGCGCCCTGGGTGCCGCCGCCGACCGTATCCGCCGGCTCGAACTGGACAGCGTCGAAATCCTGCCGGCGACTCGGGTGCGGGAAATCGAGTTTGCCAACCGGGCCTTCGCCGGCATGGCCGCCGCGCTCGGCTGGTTTCAAAGCTATGTGCCTCGGCCGCTGGCCGACCGCTTGATCCGGCAAGCCGAGTTGCCGGCGTCGAAAGTGCGCGAGATTACCGTCATGTTCACCGACATTGCAGGGTTTTCGGGTATCGCGGAACGGCTGGACGCGGACCGAACGGCGGCCTTCCTGAACGAGCATTTCGCGCTTCTGGGTACGCGCATCGAGGCGGAGGACGGCATCATCGACAAATATGTCGGCGACAGCGTCATGGCCTTCTGGGGCGCGCCGGCGGAGCAGCCGGACCATGCCGCCCGGGCCTGCCGTGCCGCCCTGGCGATCCGCGATGCTCTGATAACGCAGAACCGCGAACGCGAGGCGGCGGGCCAGCCCGCCATCCGCCTGCGCATCGGCCTGCAGACCGGTTCGGCCCTGGTCGGCAATATCGGCGCGCCGGGGCGCATCAACTACACGGTGGTCGGCGACACGGTCAATCAGGCCAGCCGCCTCGAAGCCTACGGCAAGCGGGTCGCGCCGGCGGACTGCGTCATCATCTGCGGCGACCGCACGATCAATCTGGCGGGAGACGGCTTCAACGCGCACAACCTCGGCCCGACGGACATCCCAGGCCTGCAGGCGCCGATCACAGTGTGGGTATTAGGCGAAGAATGAGACAAACTCGGCCCAACGGCGATCGAGCCAAGGCCGTAAAATTGCGACAGAAAATCATCCGTTGTTCTTTTGCTGCGGCCGGCGCGCCGGTTTTTCGACCGTATTCATATATAACCGGTCGAACTTCGTTTTTGTGATGATCTCCGCATAGCTTGCGCTATAGCGAAAACCGGACTTCGCATCTATCTGCTTCAGCAGGTGATACACCAAATCGTAGCAGCGGTAGATGTCGTGAAGGAAAACGCAAGCTTCCAGAACTCGGTTGGTCACAAGCTTGTCGACGGCGACATAAAGGTCTCTTTTGATATAGAGAGCGTCGGCCCACATTGCTTGAGTTAGCGCGCGCATCCCGCCGTTCCCAGCGTTGGCGCTGCCGAAATTCCGGCCATGGATATCGATGAACTTAAGAAAAACGAAACCCTGTGCACGCAGGAACTGATCGATTTCGGCAAACAAAGGTTGATCTTTATAGATATCGATAAACTCAACTTCCGTTTCCAAGACCATGATCGAAGACAATGTCTCACGGGCATGTTTCAGCGCGTTCAATTCGCCGCCTTGAATATCCAACTTAATGTAGTGGGGTTGGTCAATCGCCAGAATGTCGTCGATACGTTTCGTCTGGCAGTTGATTTTTTCCTCGATCCGAAACGGCCCGTCATGATGGGCCTGACCCCTGGCACCAATCAGGGTCGGAAACAGTCGTACAATTTCGCTGTTCGCTTCATAAATCGATGTCATCTGCGGCAGGGCGGTTTTGTTCAATTGCGCCGGCCCACCGTCACCGACGACCGCCGGCGTTCGAATAACTTCCGCCCGGGGGATGTCCGTTGAAAACACATCGTCCAAACCCTCCGCATCGAAAAGTTGGATGTTCAGATCGTATTTCCCCAACAGCGGTGCATATTTTAACGTTGTTCGATTATTCGCCGCGCCAACGTCAAGAATTCCGATCGGAGAAAAACTGTAATCTATAATGTCTTTTAATTCGAACATAGAGAAATTTCTAATTTAATTAAAGCTAAGATAATAAATGCTTAAACACTTACTTTATTCGATTCTACTTTTAATTCGACGATGGTAACAAGAGAGAAAGCAGAAATCTAATTTGGTTAGATCGCCGCGCACAACTCATGTTCAATTTCTGTTGTGCCGGTATGTTTTAAACCGGGTCCAGTTAAAGCGCGCGCGATGAATGCACCAACGGTTTCGATTAAGCGTTTCTCATTCCCCCCGGCCCGCGATAAGCTCCCCCCATGGAGATGAATGACGAGCAAATTGAGCGCTATGCGCGGCATATAATATTGCCGGAGGTCGGCGGCGTTGGGCAGGTGAAGCTGCTGGAGGCCAAGGTGCTTGTCGTCGGCGCGGGCGGGTTGGGCTCGCCGTTACTGCTCTATCTGGCGGCAGCCGGTGTGGGGCGCATCGGTGTGGTCGATGACGATGTGGTTAGCCTCTCCAATCTGCAGCGCCAGATCGCCCATGGCACCGACGCGGTGGGGGAAGCCAAAGTGGCGAGCGCGGCGCGGACGGTCAAGGCAATCAATCCGGGGGTGCGGCTGGATGCGCATAATACCCGGCTGAACCCGGACAATGTCATGGACTTGATCGCCGACTATGACGTGATTGCCGACGGCAGCGACAATTTCGACACCCGGTTTCTGCTCAACGATGCCTGCTATCTGGCCGGCAAAACCCTGGTCTCCGCCGCTGTCCTACGCTTCGACGGGCAGCTCTCGACCTACAAGGCGCATCTGGGGGAGCCCCATCCTTGTTACCGCTGCGTCTTCCCGGAGGCACCGCCGCCGGATCTGGTGCCGTCCTGCGCCGAAGGCGGCGTGCTCGGCGCCCTGGTCGGCATCATGGGCGGCCTGCAGGCGACGGAGGTGATCAAGGAGATCCTCGGCATCGGTGACAGCATGTCGGGCCGGCTGATGATCTATGACGGCCTGGCCGCCGAGTTCCGTAACGTCAAGCTGAAGCGCGACCCGGCCTGCGCTCTCTGTGGCGCCCAGGCCACCATCACCGACCTCAGCCGGCACGCGGCCTAGAATTCGAGAACCGGATGACCGAGCAACCGAACCCCGATATCGACCGGCTGATCGATTTAATGATCGGCCTGCTGCAGCCGCTGCTGCGGGCCATGGACGCCTTCGAATATACCGCCCGGCATCTGCATCCGCCGAACCTGACCGATCTGGCGGCGGGGCTGACGGCCTTCGACCAGCCGTTGCAGGAGGGCCTGGCCGCCTTCCGCGCCGCCGACTGGCCGGACCATCTGACGACGGCGCGGACCCGGCTGGAGGATGCGGCGAGCTTCGTCCATCGCGGCCTGGAAGGTATGCGCGAAGCGGCGACCTCGCCGGACGGCACCCTGCTGGCCTACCGCGCCGTGCGCCAGGCGGCGAAGGCGCAGGAGGCGATCTATCCCCTGGCCACCGCCCTGGCTCCGGTCAGCCAGTTTTTCCTGGAGCCTGAGCAACGTCAGGACGAAGCCCTGCTGGCCCGCCTGCAGGGTGCGGTGCCGGACCCGGACGGCCCGGGCACCGGCATCATCCATGCCGATAACGAGAAGGGATCGCGCGGCGGTTTCTCCCTCTACGTACCGGAATATTACGATTCGGACCGGGCTTGGCCCCTGGTCATGGCGCTGCATGGCGGCAGCGGCCATGGCCGCGATTTTCTCTGGAGTTGGCTACGCAGTGCCCGCAGCCACGGCGCCATCGTCGTCAGCCCGACGGCGCGGGGCGATACCTGGGCCCTGATGGGGCCGGACATCGACAGCCAGAATATCCAGGCCATGCTGGCCTATGTGCAAAAGCACTGGAACGTCGACGACACGCGCCTGTTGCTGACGGGGATGAGCGACGGCGGTACTTTCGCCTATGTCAGCGGATTGCAGGGCGACAGCCCCTTCACCCATCTGGCGCCGACCTCGGCCAGCTTCCATCCGATGCTGCTGGAAATGTCGAACCCGGCGCGGCTGCAAGGCCTGCCGATCTATCTGACCCATGGCGCGCTGGACTGGATGTTCCCCATCGACATGGCGCGGATGGCGCGGGACAGCCTGTCGGCGGCCGGCGCCAAGCTGGAATATCGCGAGATCGCGGACCTCTCCCATACCTATCCCCGTGACGAAGACGCACGGATTCTCGACTGGTTGGGAAGCTCATGAGCCGCAAGATCATCCTCGACTGCGATCCCGGCCAGGACGACGCCCTGGCGATCCTATTGGCGCTGGCGTCGGGGGAGGAGTTGGATCTGCTCGGCATCACCACCGTCGCCGGCAATGTGCCCTTGGCGCTGACCCAAACCAATGCGCGCAAGATCTGCGAACTGGCTGGACGGGCCGACATGCCGGTTTTCGCCGGTTGTTCCCGGCCGATCCTGCGGCCCCTGGTGACCGCCGAGTATGTCCACGGCGATAACGGCCTGAACGGCGCCGAGTTTCCGGACCCGACGATGCCTTTGCAGGAGACCCACGCGGTCGACTTCATCGTCGACAGCTTGATGGCGGCGGAGGTGGGCGAAATCACGCTCTGCCCGATCGGGCCGCTAACCAATATCGCCCTGGCCATGATCAAGGTGCCGGAAATCGTGCCGCGGATCCGCGAGATTGTCCTGATGGGCGGCGCCATGAATCACGGCAACGTCACCCCGGCGGCGGAGTTCAACATCTATGTCGACCCCCACGCCGCCCGCGCGGTGTTCGAAGCCGGGGTGCCCCTGACCATGCTGGGCCTGGACGTGACCCATCAGGCGCTGGTGACCGAACCGCGCCTGGACGCGATCCGCGCCATCGGCGGCCCGGTCAGCGAGGCGGTGGTCGGTCTGCTGGATTTCTTCAACCGCTTCGACCGGGAACGCTACGACATTCCCGGCGCGCCGCTGCACGACCCCTGCGTCATCGCCTATCTGCTGGCGCCGGAGCTGTTCGTGGGCAAGGACTGCCATGTCGCCGTCGAGACCGACAGCGAAGTCGCCATGGGCGCCACCTTGGTCGACTGGTGGGGCAGTCTCAACCGCGCCGCCACGGCCACCGTGATCACCGAAGTGGACGCCGATGAGTTTTTCGTTCTGTTGACGGAACGATTGGCGCGGCTGCCGGGTTAGCGAGTTTTCGGTAACCGAGATACCTTGTGACAAAGATCGTCACGACACCATGCTCGCCTTGGCGCTGGCTCATGTGGTCCCGGCCGCCAAACACCGCTGGATCGACGGTCGTGATGTCCTAAATCGGATGCTCTTCAGTTAAAAGTTGGGAGTATTATATGGGGACAGCATATATTTTCCCGCCTGTCAGATCCAGACACCGCCAGATACCCTTCCACAAAATATACTGTCCCCTTTTAATCAAGCGCAGATAAAAGGCAAGTTGGGCAGGCAATAGTCTTGATGGACTCCGCCGGAAGAGGGCTCGAATCCACGGCTTCAGTCGCCGCCCCGTCGTAGAAAACCACCGCCATCAGGATGTCTTATTCAGGGGACAGTGAATAATTTTATTAAACACGCTTGCCTTGAAATCCAACATGCGATTCCAAACACGGCCCACGGACTCAGCCTTTCAGACTTGACCCTGTCTCATTAAAAGCCAAGGGAAACCAACTGTGGAGACGCGATCTTGCCATGCCGCCAATTCCGTGATTGACGCGGTCGCCAGGGGGTAGTTCAATCCATATGAAAGCCGACAAAATAACCGGAGAATGTAAAATAGGTCTATTTTACATATCTTCATATTAACCTTGTAGGCCGCTGAAGGCGCGGTGTAAAAATGAGCGCGTAGCCACAAGGATCGGGTAACGCCAACATCAAAGGCCCAGTGGATTTTGGCTACGCGACAACACGGCTCAATTACTCACTGGTTTGCTTAAACGGCTGTTGGCCCTAGCGATGCCATGACGCATGATTCAGATTTTCGGTCATAGCGGCCCGAGCCCTGAGGTACCGGTAAAGCGTCAGCATATATTCGATTGACGTCAAAGGCGCCGGATACAGGAAACGACAGGCGAGGCAGCGGTGCCGGCGGCTTGTCCACCTACATTTCCCGTTAGCTTCAGTGCGGGTTGGTCATGTGATATGCACGCGCCATGACGCAATATGTTGGGAATTCCTGAATTAAAAATAAGGGACGCTATATATTTTAATCAACCGAAACACAGCGCGCGGCCTATGAACTATTCTATGTACCGTCCCCATTTAATACATATTCCCGCAAACCCGCATCGACCTCGGGACGGTGACCGAACCAGGCTTCGAAAGCGGGTTGGGCTTGGTGGAGCAGCATACCGAGGCCGTCGACGATGGTGTGGCCCCGGGCCTTGGCGGAGGTAAGGAGCGGGGTTTCGAGCGGGGCATAGACAATGTCGTTGACGACCGCGTCCGCCGGTAGGGCGTCCAACGCGATCTCCAGCGGCGGCTGGCCGGTCATGCCGAGATTGGTACTGTTCACCAGCAAGGCACAACCGGATAGCGCTTCCGATCGTTCCGCCCATGAAACAACATTTATTGTCTTGCCGAATTCCGCCGCCAATGCCTGCGCTTTCTCGGCGGTGCGGTTGGTGAGACGCAGCTCGGTCACCCCCGCCTCCAGTAACGCATATACGATGGCGCGGGCGGCGCCGCCAGCGCCCAGCAGACAAGCGGTTGCCCCTGTCAGATCGATATCGTCAACACCCGCACGCAAGTTCTGGATAAACCCGTAAGCGTCGGTATTGCGGCCGATGAGCCGCCGGTTGACGTCAACTATGATGGTATTGACGGCACCGATCCGCCGTGCGGTCTCGTCCAACTCATCCATCAGCGGCATAACCGCCTGCTTATGGGGTAGGGTGACGTTGCAGCCGGCGAAACCGAGCGCGGCCAAGCCGGTGACCGCGGCTTCGACCCGATCCGGCACCACGGCCAGCGGCAGATAAGCGCCATCGATGTCGTATCGCCTCAGCCAATAGCCATGCAGCCGTGGCGATCGGGAATGGTGGATGGGCCAGCCCATCACGCCCGCCAATTTCATCGCATCATCCGCCATCGCCGCCTCATCCGCGCCATATTCTTATTCGATCAAATACCCATGTTGCCGTAAAAACCCGAGCAACGGCCCGAGCGGCAAGCCAAGAACGCTAAAATAGTCACCTTCGATCGCGTCGAAAAGATGAATGCCCAGCCCCTCCAACTCATACGCACCGACGCATTGGGTCAGAGCATCGCCGGCGCGATCCAGATAGCGGGCCAGAAAATCGTCGGAAAAGGGCCGCATGGTCAGGGCCGGAACCTCAATGTGATGCCAAATCATCCGCCCATCGCGCAGCACCACCGCCGCCGTATGCAGGCGATGGGTTTTACCGCGCAGGTGACGAAGCTGTTGATCCGCCGCCGCGCGATCCGGCGGTTTGTCGAAAAAAACGCCGCTGCATTCGAGCAGCTGGTCGGCGCCGACCACCAGCGCCGACGGCGCCTTTCCGGAAATCCGCCGCGCCTTCAAATCCGCCAATGCCAGCGCGATATCGCCGCCGCCCGCCCGTTCCGCAATCATGGCCCGTTTGATTTCGTCTTCATCCACAGCCGACGGCATGACTTGGAATTCGAGGCCGGCCTGGCTCAGCATTCGGGCCCGATAGACGCTGCCGGACGCCAAAATCAAGGAATTTTCATCACCAGATTGATTGCTAAACATATCCTTTTCCGATATAGTACAAATAGTAATAGACGATCTTTACATAAGCGGTCGTCGGGTCCCAGCTATCAGACGCGTTAACGCCTAACCCACATGCCACAGACCGACAACATAATTCCAATTCACGACGGCCCGCGGCGCAGCACGCATCGGGATCATGAACGGCGGGTGCTGCGCGAATTGCTGAAATTCACCCTTGTCGGCAGCCTGCAGAATTTCACCGACCATCATCGATTATATCCCTTCCTGACGCGAGACAAGGTGATGCCGGCGGCAATGGGTCCGAGCCGGGAATGGCGCTATCAACAAACCGCCTTCGTGATCCTACTGGACGGGCCGATGCCACGGGCGCTGAACAAGCATTTCCGCCTGCGTACCAACAACCAGATCACCTGGCGCAACCTCCTACGGGTGTTGCCGGAATCCGAACTGACGGAGTTTCGCACGAGCCAATGCGATGTAACGTCAGAGGGCTTTCCGGACCTGTTGGATCGGCTACTGCCGCTCGATTTCGCTCTACTGGTTCAGCGCAATCGGAATGACAATGCCACGCTGACCCACATGCATGTGAAGGTCGAACGCATGACCGATGTGGCCGTCCGTACATTGGGCAAGGAATTGGGCTATATCGAGCGCACCCTGTTCGAACGGGGCGAGGATTATGTGGAAGAGCTGGAAGGGAAGTATTTCGAGTATTTCGGCTTCTCCGCCCATGCCTCCGGCCGGAAGAGCGCGGCGGCCATGGCGGCACAATTGCTCGGCGACTACGATACGCCGTTCAGCGTTTTGGTCACCTCGCAAAGCGACCTGCGTTTGACCTTGCTCAGCCACCGGGACCGGGTCGAGCAATATTTCCTGATTTCATTGGATGAGCCGAGTTTCGAGCGCTTGGTGGCACGCGGCGATCCCGATATCGATTGGCAGGACTATCAGGTCGATCTATTGGAAAGCGGCGAGCGGGTCTTCATCCATCGGGTTCGATTCATCCGCACAAGCGCCGCCAATGCCGATCAGCCAACCAACAAGGATTCGGGTCTTCAGAAAGACTGGCTGGCCTACGACCGCGGCGACATCGTCGACCCGGAGCTGACCCTACCCGCGGTCCCCTACGATTGGGCGGTGGAACCGGATCTTGAAATGAAAGTCTGAGCAAGATTTCCAATTCCATCGCATTCGTCAGAAGCGAAAAAACGAAATCCGTCCATTTAAATCACCCTCATTCCTGCGCAAGCAGGGATCAATTCCGCGTTCCCTGCCCCTTGGAATCGATCGAATGGAAAGTGATTACTTCTCGGTCGATCGCCATGTGGCGCCTCTCTGGAATAGATTTCCGCTTTCGCGGGAATGACGATTTTCGTTTTGAGTTTCGTCCCTAAGAATTGCCGTTGTTCAGTATTGGCGCATTTCCAAAACTCAGTTTTCCAGAAGATTGATCACCGCGGCCGCGGTTTCCTCGATACTGCGTCGGGTCACATCGATGATCGGCCAATTATGTTTGGCGAACAGTTTGCGGGCATATTTCACTTCTTCCCGCACCACCACCGGATCGACATATTCCGTCTCCGGCGCCTGGTTGAGCGACAGCAGCCGATTGCGGCGGATCTGGATCAACCGGTCCGGGTTGGTCACCAGGCCGATCACCGCGGGCCGTCGCGCCGCCTCCAGTTCCGCGGGCAGCGGCAGGTTCGGCACGATCGGGATATTCGCCGCTTTCAAACCGCGATTGGCCAGATAGATACAAGTCGGCGTTTTCGAGGTGCGGGAGACCCCAACCAGAATGACGTCGGCGCCGCCGATGGTGTCGAGGCCCTGACCGTCGTCATGAGCCATGCAGAAATGGATCGCGTCGATACGGCTGAAATAGGCCTCATTCATTTCATGCTGGCGGCCCGGCTTCTCCTGCGCTTGATCGCCGAGAAAATCGGAGAGTGCCGCCATCACCGGGTCAAGCACCGGCACGCAAGGCAGATTGAGACGCAGGCAGTGCGACTGAATCGACTCGCTGAAATTATGATCGACGAAGGTATAGAGGACCGGCCCGGGATTTTTCCGAATCCCTTCCAGGGCCTGCTTCATCTGGCTTTCGCTGCGGATCATCGGCCAGAGATGCTGCGCCGCCGCCGCTGAATCGAATTGCGCCAACGCCGCCTTGGCGAGCGAAACCAAAGTCTCGCCCGTGGCATCGGACACGAGATGAAGGTCGAATTCATTCATCGCCGAACCCCGAAGAGGCTATCGGGAAAACCATGAATCCCGGGGACAACACGCCGATCCGATCGATGGCCTGGCCGGTCCGCCGCTTCTCCACAATCCGTGCCGCCGTTTGTCCGCATGTGTATGAATTTCCGTGCCATGCCTGTGCATATCGAAATTGATCGATTTCATCCACTTCTTTCAGGCAATGCAAAGGCGAATGTTTTCGGGCCGCGACAGGTGACCGCATCGACTTTTCCCCACAAACAGGTCATATAATCCGCCTTGGCATATCTTCAGTCTTAGCCTGTGCATGACCTCCAACACCGGTTATGCACAGGGATTCACAACAACAACAAGAATCCTATTTTTATAAAAGACTCTTTGAATTTGTGTATGGCAGGGGAAAGGTCCGAGACATAGATGGGCAAGGACAGAAAAATTCTTCGGATACTGGCCGGCGAGACATTGCCGCGGCCGCCTTTCTGGTTCATGCGCCAGGCCGGCCGCTATCTGCCGGAGTACCGCGAACTGCGGAGCGAGGCCGGCAGCTTTCTGGACCTTTGCTACAACCCGGACTTCGCCTGCGAGGTGACCCTGCAGCCGATCCGCCGCTTCGCCATGGACGGCGCCATCCTGTTCGCCGATATCCTATTGGTGCCGCAAGGGTTGGGCGCCGCGCTCGACTATCGGGAAGGCGAGGGTCCGGTGTTGAGCACCACGCGGACGGCGGCCGAGGTGGCGAAGCTGTCCCTGAGCGGCCTGCATGATCAGGTCCATCCGGTCTACGACACCGCGCGCAAAGTCCGTGCCGGCTTGCCGGAGGAGACGACCCTGATCGGTTTCGCCGGCGCGCCCTGGACCGTCGCCACCTATATGGTGGAAGGCGGCGGCAGCAGCGATCACGCCATCACCCGCGCCTTCAGCTACCGCGATCCGGTGGGCTTCGGCCAGTTGATCGATCTTCTAGCAGAGGCGACCGCGGACTATTTGAGCAAGCAGATCGAGGCCGGCGCCGATGTGGTGCAGCTGTTCGATACCTGGGCCGGCATATTGTCGGAGACCGGCTTCCGCCGCTGGTGTATCGAGCCGACCCAACGCATCGTGGAAGAGTTGGCGCGCCGCCATCCGGGTGTGCCGGTGATCGGTTTTCCCCGCGGCGCCGGCGCGCGGCTGGCCGATTATGTGGCGGGGACCGGGGTCAGGGCGGCGGGCATCGACTATGCCATGCCGCTGGCCTGGGCCCGCGATCACGTGCAGGACAAAGCGGCCCTGCAAGGCAATCTGGATCCCCAACTGCTGGTGGCCGGCGGCGACGATATGCGGGCGGAGGCGCGGCGGATATTGGACGTCCTCGGCGGCGGGCCGCTGATCTTCAATCTGGGTCACGGCATCGTGCCGCAGACGCCGGTCGAGCATGTCGCCGAGCTGGCGAAGCTGTTGCGCGGCGATGACTAAGCGCGCGGTTGTCCTGTTCAATCTCGGTGGGCCGGATGGGCCGGACGCGGTGCAGCCGTTTCTGTTCAACCTGTTCAACGATCCGGCGATCATTGGCGCGCCGGGACCGATCCGCTGGGCCCTGGCCAAATTTATTTCCAGCCGGCGGGCGCCGGTGGCGCGGGAGATCTACGCCCATCTCGGCGGCGGTTCGCCCTTGTTGTCCCACACGCGGGACCAGGCCGAGGGCCTGGCCGCGCGGTTGCAGGAGGATGGAATCGAGACCCGGGTCTTCGTCGCCATGCGCTATTGGCATCCGATGATCGACGCCACGGTGGCGGAAGTTAAAGCCTGGGCGCCGGACCAGGTGGTGCTGCTGCCGCTCTATCCCCAATTCTCCACCACCACCACCGGATCGTCGCTGACGGCCTGGCGGGCCGAGGCGGCGCGGCAAGGATTGGCCGTGCCGACCGCCGCGGTCTGCTGCTATCCGGTGGAACCGGGCTTCGTGGCGGCGCAGGCGGAATTGATTGCGGAGACCCTGTCGCAGCTGCCGCCAGACCGACCCTATCGCCTGCTGTTTTCGGCTCATGGCCTACCGGAACGGATCGTCGCCAAGGGCGACCCCTATGTCGATCACGTGCGACAGACGGCGGCCGCGACGATCGATCATCTGGCGGTGTTGAACCATGCGGTGTCGGACTGGCAGGTGTCGTTTCAAAGCCGGGTCGGCCGCCTGAAATGGGTCGAGCCTTATACGGAGGACGAAATCGAACGGGCCGGCGCGGACGGGTGCGGGCTCGTCGTGGTGCCCATCGCCTTCGTCTCCGAACATTCCGAGACCCTGGTCGAGCTCGATATCGAATATCGGGAACTGGCGGCGGCGAAAGGCGTGCCGGACTACCGACGGGTTTCGACCGTCCTATCGGCGCCCGCCTTTCTCGACGGCTTGGCGGCCATGATTCGAGGGGTCGACACGACGCCGGTTTGCCGCGGCGACGGCAAGGCGGCCTGTCCCGGTCGTTTCCCCGCCTGTCCGTTACGGAGCCTTTGAATGGAAGACTTCCTGATCGCTTGGTATCCCTGGATCAAGGCGCTGCATGTCATCGCCGTGATCTCCTGGATGGCCGGCATGCTCTATCTGCCGCGGCTCTTCGTCTATCACGTCGACGCGGAACCAGGCTCCGTGCAATCGGGAACCTTCAAGGTGATGGAACGCCGGTTGATGCGGGCGATCATCAATCCGGCGATGACCGTGGCCTGGATCTGCGGCCTGGCCATGGCCTTCACCCCCGGCATCGTCGACTGGGCCGGCGATATCTGGTTCCACATCAAGTTCGCCGCCGTCATCGTCCTCAGCGGCGTCCACGGCTGGTTCTCCCGCTGGCGCAAGGCCTTCGAACGGGACGAAAACACCCATAGCGCCAAATTCTACCGCTACTGGAACGAAGTCCCCACGCTCCTCATGATCCTCATCGTCATCATGGTCATCGTGCGGCCGTTTTAGAAGCCTTCGATCTTTTTCGATATGATCTAACCTTGTTAATCTGGTTTTTGACTTCTTGTTCAACTTGATTGCAATCGACTACAAATCCAAACGCAAATTGCCTGCCTTTTCGTAGTTCTTCTAAATAATCATCCTTAGTAGTCAAATATATTTTGTCACCGTCTGTGACAATAAGTTTAATAGGTGGAAATAGAAGATTCCCTTTTTTTAGTGTCTTTACCCATTCGTCGTGTGATTCGCAAAGCCGTTTTACAGATACGCCCTTATCTAAAAGTTTTGAATACGTTCTCAGGACTACGAGATCTTGGAAGGAAAACTTGAGTACCCTCCCGCGGCCACGGTCAATTTTCATCGCTGAAGGTTCAATGAGTTTCAACTTGCACAAGTAGTGAATCATTTCAGGTTTCATACCTGTAAATCTATGTACTTGTCTGACGTTGTACTCCTCATAGACTACCATTTGGTGATCCTTAAAATTAGTATTGTACAAAATTATATATAAAATCAGATAAGATTCAATGAATTAGTGAGAATATATTAGATGATTACTAGATATAGAAAGAATTTGTTGTGGATATGCTACAAATTGTATGTCTATCTATATCTACCGATGGCTTGAATGATGAGGTCACCGGCGACTAAACAGCGAGGTGGCTGCTCCGACCTTCGAAATCTGAAGCAGCGCACCTCACCCATAAACCCTACATGGAAGGAGGATTTATTCCATGAATATACATCGAGTTACTCATCCCTGGAACGGATTTTCCGGTAGGACTTACATCTACCAAGTTCTACCGATCAGCAAGATCAATGAACTCTCCGGACCTGGAGGCTACATCTTCGCGAAAGTTTTTGGAGGATATTGGGTTCCCATCTACGTCGGCCAAACGAGCAATCTATCCGAGCGGTTCGATCATCACCATGCGATGCCATGTATTCGCCGTAACGGTGCGACCCACATCCATGTCCGAGCAAACTTCGGCGGCGAAGATGCGAGACGTGCTGAAGAAAGCGACTTGATCGCGCGCTATCATCCGCCATGCAACGGTTAGCCTTACCTGCAATTTAGAAGGAAGGTCGGGTGTATTGCCCGGCCGTTTCCTTTTTTCGATACGATTTTTTTTGACTATCGAAATTTCGTGAGAATCTTCTCCATCAATTCTTCCGAAACGAACTCTCCTCGATCCGCTTCCGCTAGACCAGTTTCGATGGAGTGAAGGATCGCGAGTTCTCGATCGAGGAATTCCTCAACGGCCTGTTCGATCAAGGATTCAGGACTACGATTAAATTGTTTGCCGACGCGGGAGAGTTTTGATCGGTTTTCCTCAGATAGGCTAACAGGAGTCTGTTTTGACATGGCGGCTCGCATCCGTCGTTCGTTAGACACTATCATAGGAAGCAGATTGCCGGCAGTGTGATCCCGTTAGTTTGAAAGGCACTACATGGGCTCAAATACAGACCTCGTCAGACAGTTCATCACGGACGTTCAGGTCAAGGGCGATGTCGAACTGGCCAAGGCGATGATTGCGCCGGATTTCCGCAATCATCAGATACCGGCGGGACAAACCGTGCCATTGGGGCGGGATGAGTTCTGCGCGCGCTTTGGGGTCATGGCGGCGGCGTTTTCGGATCTGGCTGTGGACATTCACGCCATGGTCGAGGACGGCGATAAGGTCTGGACCCACAAGACCGTCACCGGCACCCATACGGGGGAAATGAACGGGGTCCCGGCGACGGGTCGGGCCGTTTCCTTCGACGTGATGGATATCCTGGGTTTCGACGACGGCAGGATCGTCGAACATTGGGCGGTGGCGGATCAGTTCGGCTTGCTCAAACAGCTCGGCCTGATCTGAAAAATTCGGCCATCACAGGACTGTGATAATTTTGCAACATATCGTGTCCTATCAGGATTTTCCCTTGTAAACGTGGGTCATATATGTAAATGGATAACGAACGGATCGGCGGCCAAACGCCGGCATTCGAGCGACGGTTGACCGACCACCGGCGCGCCTTTTCAAACATAGCGGAAATACTTCCAACCCCACCTTGGACATGGCCGGTCACAAGACTACGCCCGTCTCCCACGAGACCCAAATCCCGCGTCACATTTTTCATATGGATCCCGATGAATCTTCAAGAGTTGAAACTTAAAACCCCCACCGAATTGCTCGGATACGCCGAGGAACTGGAAATCGAAAACGCCAGTTCGCTTAGACGGCAGGACATGATGTTCGCGATCCTGAAGCAATTGGCGGATGCGGATGAAGAGATCACCGGCGGCGGCGTTTTGGAGGTGCTGCAGGATGGCTTCGGCTTTCTGCGCTCGCCGGAATCGAATTATCTGCCGGGGCCGGACGACATCTATGTCAGCCCCAGCCAGATCCGCCGCTTCGGCCTGCGCACTGGCGACACGGTGGACGGCGAAATCCGCGCGCCGAAGGACAATGAGCGTTACTTCGCGCTGCTGCGGGTTAACAAGATCAACTTCGAAGATCCCGAACAAGCCCGCCACAAGGTTCACTTCGATAACCTGACGCCGCTTTATCCGGACGAGCGTCTGTTGCTGGAACGGGACGATCCCACGGACAAGGACATGACGCCGCGGGTCATCGAATTAACGGCGCCGTTGGGCAAGGGTCAGCGCGCCTTGATCGTGGCGCAGCCGCGCACCGGCAAGACCATGATCCTGCAGTCGGTGGCCCATTCCATCACCATGAACAATCCGGAAGTCTATCTGATCGTCCTGCTGATCGACGAGCGGCCGGAAGAGGTCACGGACATGCAGCGCTCGGTCAAGGGGGAGGTCATCTCCTCCACATTCGACGAGCCGGCGGCGCGCCACGTGCAAGTGGCCGAAATGGTCATCGAGAAAGCCAAGCGCCTGGTCGAACATGGCCGCGACGTGGTCATCCTGCTGGATTCGATCACGCGCCTCGGCCGCGCCTACAACACTGTGGTGCCGTCGTCGGGCAAGGTGCTGACCGGCGGCGTCGACGCCAATGCGTTGCAACGGCCGAAACGCTTCTTCGGCGCGGCCCGGAATATCGAGGAGGGCGGTTCCCTGACCATTATCGCCACCGCCCTGATCGATACCGGCAGCCGCATGGACGAGGTCATCTTTGAAGAGTTCAAGGGCACCGGCAACTCGGAAATCGTGCTCGACCGCAAGCTCGCCGACAAGCGGGTCTATCCGGCCATCGACATCACCAAGTCCGGCACCCGGAAAGAGGAATTGCTGGTCGACAAGGGCGCGCTGGCCAAGATGTTCGTGCTGCGCCGCATCCTTTCCCCCATGGGCACGGTGGATGCCGCCGAGTTCCTCATCGACAAGATGAAGGGCACGAAGAACAACAACGATTTCTTCGACACCATGAACACCTAGGCCTGCGGGTCGGGCTTCACCGGCCTATCGGTCCCGCTGCTGTCTGGGTTGCAGCCGCAACATCCAATAACGTCATCCCGGAATCGCGTCAGCGATATCCGGGATCCATGCCGCGAGTATTTGCGCCACCAAAGTTGGGTCAATTTTGTTTTGAATGGGTTCCGGCGCTCCGCTTCGCTTCGGCCGGGACGACGGAGAAGGAGCGTCACCCCGGATGCGGCGCAGCACGAAGTGATGCGCTGCTGGTCCGGGGTCCATGGTGACCGGTCGCGCTCGATTCTTCTATATGGATCCCGGACCAGCGCGGCGTCACTGCGTGCCGCAGCGCATCCGGGAAGACGGTTGTAAAACGTTGGCGGCTGAATGTGTCTCTTCCCGCTTTGACTTAGCCCCTGACATCTGAAACCATCGCGCCGAGTTCAGGCATGAGGGAATGACGATGGGCGAGATGAAGATGGCGGTGGTGGGTTGCGCCGGCCGTATGGGCACCAATCTGCTGCGGGTGATCGAGGAGACCGAGGGCGCCGCCATCGGCGGCGGCAGCGAACGGCCGGGGCATGATCTGATCGGCCGCGACATCGGTGCCGCGCTGGACGGTCGGGACCGCGGCGCCGTTATCGTCGACAATGCCAAAGACCTGTTCGATAGTGCCGACGTGGTGCTGGACTTCACCGTGCCGGAAGCCACGGTCGAACATGCCAGACTGGCGGCCGCGAGCGGGACGATCCTGCTGGCCGGCACCACGGGATTGGATGCGGAGCAGGAAGCGGCGGTGACGGCGGCGGCGGCGAAGACCGCGATCATGCGGGCCGCCAATTTCTGCGTCGGCGTCAATCTGCTGGAGCAACTGGCCAAGTGCGCGGCGGCGGTGCTGGACCCGGACTTCGATATTGAGATCGTCGAAATGCACCACCGGCATAAGGTCGATGCCCCCTCGGGCACGGCGCTGATGCTGGGTCAAGCGGCGGCGGTAGGCCGCGGCGTCGCCCATGACGAGGTCGCGGACCGAGGCCGCGACGGTATCACCGGCGCCCGGGCGCGCGGCGCCATCGGCTATGCGGCGTTGCGCGGCGGCAACGTGGCCGGTGAGCATTCGGTGATCTTCGCCGCCGATAACGAGCGTATCGAGCTGACCCATAAGGCAACGGACCGGATCATCTTCGCCAAGGGGGCAATCCGCGCCGCGCTTTGGTGCCGGGGCAAGCCGCCGGGCCTTTACAGCATGCTCGACGTGCTTGGCTTCACCGAATGACCCCGGCCCTCGAACTTTACGGCGCCGGCTACAGCGTCTATGTCCGCATCGCCCGCCTGATCCTGGCGGAGAAGGCGTTGGATTATGTCTGGCATGAGGTCGACATCTTCGCCGCCAGCGGTGCCGCCGCCTTCTACGGCGATCTCAATCCGTTCCAGCGCATTCCCACGCTGACCGCGGACGGCGCGCCGCTCTACGAGACCCGGGCGATCGAGGAGTATCTGGAGGAGCTGGCACCGGAACCGGTCCTGCTGCCCGACGATCCCATGGGGCCGGGCGCGAGTGCGGCAGATCTGCGGCATCCTGGACAACGACGCCTATCCCCAGATGGTTTGGGGGCTCTACGTGCCGGAGGTGAGCGAACGCGGTCAGGACCAGGACCCGCGACGGACGCCGGAGGAACGCCAGGCCGTCCTGGAGACGGCGCGGGAAAAGAGCGAGACCGTCCTGCTGGCGCTGACCGACTTGATGGGCGAGGGGCCGTATTTGGCCGGCACAGCGGCGCCGACCCTGGCCGATTTTCATGCCCTGCCCATGCTCCACTATTTCTCCCTGTCGCCGACCGGCCAGACGCTGTTGGCGGGTTTTCCGGATTTCGATGCCTGGCTGGCCCGCATGGTCCGCCGGCCTAGCTGGCAAGCGGTCAATGCGCCATAGGCAGCTGACGGGCGCGGTCCAATGCGGTGCGGATTTCGCCGGCCACCTCCTCCCGTTCCTCAGGCAGCAGGAAGGCGCCGAAACGGAGCTGTCGGCCGTGGCTGGTCAGCGTCAGATGCCGGTCCGCCGCCTCGCAGCGCACCCAATAGGGATTGAAGGACCAGCGCTCCACTTTGCCGTTCGGCCGCTGACGTTCCAAAGTTAGATCGTCCCGGGTCATCGACACGCGCTCGCGCAACCGCCCGGCCCGGTAGTTGAGCCGGAAGGCGGCATAGATAATCAGCACGTCGAGACCGAAGAAGCCGAGCACCGGCCAGGCGCCGATCAGGGTGAAGGCAATGCCGATCGCGAAGCTGACCAGACTGACCAGCGCCATCAGCACGAGAAACCCCGTCCGCGGCAGACTGCGGTGGGGGTAGAGCTCAAGTCGCAACAGCGCGTCGTCCCGATCGTTCATCAAGGGAGCTTAGGAATTTTGCGGTCCGCGGGCAATCGCCGCTTTCGCTCCATCAGGGGAGGCGTTACGATCAGCCTACGCAGAACGTCATTCCCGCGCGCATGAAGTGGGGCAAAGCCCTAAGCGGGGAATCCATTCCAAGCCATGTGCCACGAAATGGCAGATTGTTAGATCGGACTCGTTTTGAACCGATCACCACTTTGCAATACTCAGGCATGGATTTCCGCTTTCGCGGGGAATGACGACTTTGTGTGAACGGAATAGACGACCAATACCGTCAAGCGAACGGAACTGAACGAGGCCATGAAGAAAGCCGATATCCATACCTTCTTTACCCGACTGCGCGCGGCCAATCCGGCGCCGCGGAGCGATCTCGACTATGTCAATAATTACACCCTGCTGGTCGCGGTCGTGCTGTCGGCCCAGGCCACGGATGTGGGCGTCAACAAGGCGACCAAGCCTTTGTTCGAGAAAGTCACCACGCCCGAACAGATGGTCGCCCTCGGTGAGGCGCGGTTGAAGGACTATATCAAGACCATCGGTCTCTATAACGCCAAGGCCAAGAATGTCATCAAGCTGAGCCGGATCCTGCTCGAGGAGTATGACGGCGAGATTCCGCAAGATCGCGACGAGCTCGAGAAGCTACCCGGCGTCGGCCGCAAGACCGCCAATGTGGTGGTCAACAATGCCTTCGGTCAGCCGACGATCGCCGTCGACACCCATGTCTTCCGGGTCGGCAACCGCACCGGCATGGCGCCCGGCAAGACCCCGTTGGCGGTGGAGAAGAAGCTGGAGAAAGCGGTGCCGGCGGAATTCCTGCAGCATGCCCATCACTGGCTGATCCTGCATGGCCGCTATACCTGCAAGGCGCGCAAGCCCGATTGCCCGGCCTGTACCGTTGCCGATCTCTGCCGCTTCAAGGGCAAGACGACGGTCACCTGAATTACCCCGATAAGTTCAGCCGGTGGCCTTGCTGCGCTTCAGCCAGAGCCGGTTCAGACAAGCTTGGTTGGCGGCATCGCCCGGGGGTTGTTTCGCCACCACGGCCTCAACATGACCGATCCGGTAATCGTTGCCGCTGCTGCCGCGGGGATAGAGGAAGAGGAACAGGGTGCAGTTCTTCGCCCGATACCGCCACATCTGCGCTCGCTTTTCCCGGCGCTTGAATTCCGCTGGCCCAAGCAGACTTTCCACTGCCGCCGCGGTTTGTCCGGGCAGGCGTTCCGCCGCTGGCGGTTGGTCCTTGGGCAGCGCCGTTGGCGTCGCGGCCTTGGCAACGTCCTTGGCGGTCGCATCCGTGGCCGCGCCGCCGGTCTCGTTTGAGGCGGCGTTGGCGGCGTCGCTCGCTTCCTTGCTTTCGGCGGACGCGTCGGCGGCCGGCGCGGTGGGTGTCGGCGCCGGCTTTGCCGTGGATGCGGGCGCGGTGCTTTGACGCGGCGTGGCGCATGCGGCCAGGCCGAGAACGAACAGACAGCAGATAAGACGGCGCATTGTCAGCGCTCGTCGGCCACGCTGCTATCGCTGCCGACAATTTGGGCCGAACTCCCGGTCGATCCGGCGCCGGCATCGAACAGGTCGATATCGCCGATCACCCTTCCGCCGGTCTGGATTTCCAACTCGCCGTAGCGGATCTTGCCGCGGACTTGGCCCGTCCCTTTCACGGTCAATCGGTCGCGCACGGTCAGATCGCCTTCGAAGATGCCGGCGATGACGGCATCGTCGATTTCGACGGCGCCCTTGAAGGTGCCGGTTTCCGTCACCTCGATACGTTTGCTTTCGGACAGCTCCGCCTCAACCCGGCCCTCGACCACCAAGTCCTCGCAAGCCTGGATCGAGCCGGACAGCACGATATCCCGGCCGACCACCAGGCGGCGGCCCTCATCGCCGCTGACGCTGGCGACCCGGCCGGGCGGCGTGAAACTCGGTGTGGTGCGGGCGATTTGCGGAGACAGGCCCGCGGCGGGGGTGGCGGATTTCTCGCTAGCGTCGGCAACCATGATACAATTCCTCTCAATACGGTGGCCTATTCTACCGGGTTCCTTCCTTGCTTTCGAGGAATTTCAGCATATGCACCATGGTTGCGGTGGCGATCAGCGGCGTGACTAGGTTGACCACAGGAATGGTCAGCAAAAAGGCGATGCCGATGCCGGTGAAGAAGAGCGGCCGCCAGTTCCGTTTGCGCAAATCCTTGACTTCACCCAAACTGTTATGCCGGATCGACACCATCTCGAAATATTCCCGGCTAAGCAGGTAACCGTTCATCAAATAATAGAGCCCGAGACTGAGCGGGGGGAACCAGATGAACAGGATATAGAACGGCAAGGCGATGATATTCAGGACCAGCAGGATCGCGCCATACTGGATCGCCATCATCAAACCGACGCCGAATTTCGGGCTCACCCCACCTCGGTCGTGGGGATAGTAGCGTTCCTCCACCGCGTCGGCGATGTCGTCCAGGAAAAACGAGATGAACACGGCGGAAACCGCCGGAAACAGGATCAGCAGGACGATGAAGAAGACGGCGATGCCGCCATAGGCCAGCAGGTCGTTCAGCCAACCCCATTGGAAGAAGGCGAAACTGCTGGCCAGGGACCCGAACAGCACCAATAGAACGATAAAGAGCGCCGCCGTGCTGCCCACGGAAATCAACAATACGCGCCGAAACGCCGGCTCCGGCAATTGCGCCAGGGCACGCTGAAAAGCAGTGAAAATCATACCCTATATGTAGGCATGCGCGGCCGGAATTTCAAATCGTTGCAGATGGCGTGTACCGACATAGTTGCATTACGTCTAACAAACTGCGTCATGCTGGAAACGGCGCAGCCGTTATGACGAACCTTGGACTATGGTGGCTGAACAGACCGCGCGCCGACCCAGCGCCTTGTTCAATGTTTGACGATCGGGTCCATGGGCACCTTGTCGGCGAAGCCGGTGGCGGCTTCCAGGGCGGCGGCGTAGGACAGCAGGTTGGCTTCGCCGCGCGGCGGGCCGACCAGCTGCAGCCCGACCGGCAGGCCGCGCTTGGTCAGACCAACCGGCACTGAAATCGCCGGCAGCATGGTCACGGTGATCAGAAATGTGTGCATCAGCCAGTCGACATAATTGTCGAACTCCGTATCCCCGACCTGGGTGACGTAGCGTTGTTCGACCGGGAAGGGCGGTACCATCACCGTGGGCGTCACCAGCACGTCGTGGCTGTCGAAGAAATCGGCCATGCGCTGATAAATCGCACCCTGGCATTGGCGCGCGCTGCCGATCTCGTCGGCGGTCAGGGCCAGGCCTTTCTCCGCGTTCCAGATGATTTCCGGTTTCAGGCTTTCTCTATTCCGTTCCAAAAACGTCTTCTTGCTCATGGCGAAGCTGGCCGCCCGCAGGGTTTGAAAAGCGTCGCGCACGCCGGTGAAGTCCGGGCAGTCGTCGGTGACGTCGGCGCCGGCGAAATGGCCGACCGCGGCTTCGCAGATATCGCATATTTCCGGATCGACCGGGGCGACGCCCAGATCGGCGCTCCAGGCCAGTCTGGTCGGCATGATCGGGGTTTCCGCCGCGTCGCGGAACCGGGCGGACGGCGCCTCGAGCGACAGCGGATCGCGCGGATCCGCGCCGACCATGGCGTCGAGCATCAGGCCGGTGTCGCCGACATTGCGGGCCATGGGGCCTTGAACGCCGAGTTCGCCCAGGGGATATTCCCGCGGCCCGCTGGCGACGCGGCCGGGTGCCGGCCGCAAACCGATGACGCCGGAAAAGGATGCCGGTATGCGCAGGGATCCGCCCATATCGCTGCCGGTGGCGAGCCAGCTTTGCCCCGTCGCCAGATTGACCGCCGCGCCGCCGGAGGAGCCGCCGCAGGTCATCCGGGTATCGAAAGGATTGCGGGTTGCGCCGAAGACCTCATTAAACGTATTGGCGCCGGCGCCGAATTCCGGGGTGTTCGACTTGCCGATCACGACGGCGCCATTGGCCTCCAGCTTGTCCACCATGATGTCGTTCCGCGGCGCGATATGGTCCGCGAAGATGGGCGAGCCTTGGGTAAAGCGCACGTCGGCGACCGGCACCAGATCCTTCACCGTCAGCGGCAGCCCGTGCAGCAGGCCCGCCGGCCGCTCGCCGGCGGCGATCGCCTTGGCATGGTCATGGGCGCGGTCGTAGCAGCGGATTACCAGGGCGTTGACGCTGTCGTCGGTCGCTTCCACCCGCGCCGCCGCATTCTCGATCAATTCCGCCGAGCTGACCTCGCCCTTAGCCAACGCATCGACCGCCGCGCGGGCCGTCCAGCGCCAATATTCTTCCGCCATGCTGTTTCCTTTTCTTTTGTTCACGCAAGCGCATGGTTGCGTGCCGTGGGTCCCTTCGTATACTGCGGCGGATTATTTGCCAATAGAACGGTGACCCGCTATGCCCGAAGCCGCCAGATACCACGTCGCCGGAATCGGTAATGCCATCGTCGATGTGATCAGCCGGGAGGAGGAGGCGTTCATCGACAAGATGAGCCTGACCAAGGGCGCAATGACTTTGGTCGACGGCGCCCGCTCCCGCGAAATCTACGATCAGATGGGCAAGGCGGTGGAAGAATCCGGCGGCTCCGCCGGCAATACCATGGCCGGGATCGCCAGTCTGGGCGGCAAGGCCGCCTTCATCGGCAAAGTCGACAGCGATCAGCTCGGCGACATTTTCCGCCACGACATCCGTGCCGACGGCGTCGATTTCGACACCCCCAGCACGGTCGATGGGGTTGGTACCGGCTGCTGCCTGGTGGTGGTGACGCCTGACGCGCAGAGAACCATGAACACCTATCTCGGTGTCGCCGTGGAACTGAGCCCGGAGGACGTCGATCCGGACGTCATCGCCGGCTCGGCGGTGACCTATATGGAAGGCTATCTCTGGGATCCGCCGAAGGCCAAGCAGGCTTTCCTGAAGGCGGCGGAGATCGCGCACGGCGCCGGGCGCAAGGTTTCGCTGTCCCTATCCGATCCGTTCTGCGTCGACCGCCATAAGCAGGAGTTTCTCGACCTGGTCGACAATCAGGTCGATATCCTGTTCGCCAACGAAGACGAAATCAAAGCGCTTTACGACACCGATACTTTCGACGCGGCTGTCGCCGCCGTGCGCGGGCGTTGCGAGATCGCCGCGCTGACCCGCTCCGACAAAGGGTCCATGGTCGTCACGACGGACGAAATCGTCGAAATCGCCGCCTCACCGGTGGCGGACGTCGTCGACACCACCGGTGCCGGCGACCAATATGCGGCCGGCATGCTCTATGGCCTGACCCACGGCCTGCCGCTGTCGGAATGCCTGCGCATCGCCTCCATTGCGGCGGCGGAGGTGATCAGTCATCTGGGCGCGCGGCCGCTCGAGCCGTTGTTCAAGCTGCTGCAAAAATAAGGCTCTGGGCTCTTGTCGGACAGCGCGCCAACGCCCGCGAAGCCCGGGATCGACGCGATCCTGCAGCGGCTTCGGCTGATTTCCGGTGTGGTGCTGTTCGTCTTCCTGGTCACCCATTTGCTGAACCACGCCCTGGGCCTGATCTCGCTGGATGCGTTGGATGCCGGGCGGGACGTCTTCGTGGCGGTCTGGCGCAGTCCGATGATCAATCCGCTGATCGGCGTGGCTTTTTTCGGCCATATCGGCCTGACCTTCTACAGTCTGCTGCGCCGGCGCAGTTTGAAGATGCGCTGGGGCGAGGCGGTCCAGGTGCTGTTCGCGATCGCCATGCCGATCCTGCTGGCCGGTCATTTGGCGGGTACCCTGGTCGCCAAAAACGCGTTCGATATCAACGACACCTATGTCTTTGTGATCAGCTCCAACTGGGGCGAATTCGCCAACCAGGGCGTGATGCTGATCTGCGGTTTGGTGGTGGTCTGGACCCATGGTTGTCTGGGCCTGCATTACTGGCTGCGCCTGAAACCCTGGTACCGGCCCTGGCAGCCCTGGCTGCTGGCGCTGGCGATCCTGGTGCCGACCCTGGCCTTCGCCGGCTTCATCGCCAGCGGGCGGGAGATCGCGCTGTTGTCCCAAGATCCGGCCTGGCTCAATCGGGAGTTCGCCCGGGTCGGCCTGCCGGAAGACTTGGACGGTTTCGTCGCCACCATCACGGACGCGGCCCGCGGCATCACCTTCACGGTGCTGGCGATGACCGGCATCGTCTTGGCGAGCCACGGCGTGCGCTATCTCCTCGGCCGGCGGCGCAAGCGGGTGGCGGTGACCTATCCGGACGGCCGCCAAGTCTCTATCGAGCCGGGACTGACGGTGCTGGACGCCAGCAACCAGGCGGGTATCCCCCATGCTTCCGTCTGCGGCGGCCGCGGCCGCTGCTCGACCTGCCGGATCCGGGTGGTCGCCGGCGCCGTCGATCTGGAACCGCCGGACAGCGCGGAAGTGAAGGTGCTGGAGCGGGTCGGCGCCGGCAGCAATGTGCGGCTGGCCTGTCAGCTGCGGCCCAAGGGAAACGTTTCCGTGGTGCCGATGCTGCCGCCGACGGCCAGCCCGCGGGACGCCTTCCGCCGGCCGAAATATCTGCAGGGCACGGAGCGGGAGATCGCTATCCTGTTCGCCGACCTGCGGTCGTTCACCAAGTTTTCCGAGGCCAAGCTGCCCTTCGATGTGGTCTTCGCGCTCAATCAGTATTTCCGTTTTATGGGCACGGCGGTGGAAGGGGCCGGCGGCCAACTCGATAAGTTCATCGGCGATGGCGTGATGGCGCTGTTCGGGATCGAACGCGGGTTGGAGAGCGGTTGCCGCGAAGCCCTGGCGGCGGCCAAGGCCATGGCTGCCGGGCTGGACCAGTTGAACAAGCAGCTCGAAAACGATCTCGACGAGCCGCTTCGCATGGGCATCGGTATCCATGCCGGTCCGGCGATCGTCGGCGAGATGGGCTTCCGCCAGGCCACCTCGGTGACCGCCATCGGCGATGCGGTCAATACGGCCAGCCGCCTGGAAACCGCGACCAAGGAATTCGGCGCGCAATTGGTGCTTAGCGAGAGCGTCGCCCAGGCCAGCGGCCACGACTTCGCCGCCGCGCGACGCGAAACCGTCACCGTGCGCGGCAAAACCGAGCCGCTGCCGATCTATGTCTTCGCCGATGCCCGCGACGCGCCGGACGGTCCGGCCTGACCGGGTTCGCGTCTTTATCGCTTGACCCCGCGCCAGGAAAGCTTAAATGGTGGGGATCATTGCAATTTCGGCAAGCGACCGGCCTTGGGCCGGCAAGGTGTGTTTTTGAGCGAGACCCAGAACGAGACCTGGCACGGCACCACGATCCTGTCCGTGCGCAAGGGCGACAAGGTGCTGGTGGCCGGCGACGGTCAGGTCACCTTGGGATCGACCGTGATCAAAGCCAATGCGCGCAAAGTGCGACGCCTGGCCGACGGCAACATCGTCGCCGGTTTCGCCGGCGCCACGGCCGACGCCTTCACCCTGTTCGAGCGGCTGGAGGCGAAGTTGGAGCAGCATCCCGGCAATCTGACCCGCGCCGCCGTGGAAATGGCCAAGGACTGGCGCACCGACCGCTATCTGCGCCGGTTGGAGGCGATGATGGCCGTCGTCGACGCCGAGGTCAGCCTGGTCCTGACCGGTACCGGCGATGTGCTGGAGCCGGAAGATAGCCTGATCGGCATCGGCTCCGGCGGCTCCTTCGCCTTGGCCGCGGCGCGGGCGCTGATCGACCGGGACGACATGGACGCCGAGGCGATCGCCCGGCGTGCCATGGGCATCGCCGCCGATATTTGCATCTATACCAATACCAATCTGACCGTTGAACAGATCGATACATGACCGAGTTTTCTCCCCGCGAAATCGTTTCCGAACTGGACCGCTTCATCGTCGGCCAGGGCGACGCCAAACGCGCCGTGGCGATCGCGCTCCGCAACCGTTGGCGCCGCATGCAGCTGGACGATAGCCTGCGCGACGAGGTGCTGCCGAAGAACATCCTGATGATCGGCCCCACCGGCGTCGGCAAGACCGAAATTTCCCGCCGCTTGGCTCGCCTGGCCAAGGCGCCATTTTTGAAGGTCGAGGCGACCAAGTTCACGGAAGTCGGCTATGTCGGCCGCGACGTGGAGCAGATCGTTCGCGATCTGGTGGAAATCGCCATCTCCATGATCCGCGAGGCCAAGCGCGAGGACGTCGCCGCCCGGGCCGAGCTGAATGCGGAAGAACGGGTGCTGGACGCCCTGGTCGGCGACAATGCCAGCGCCGCCACCCGCGACAGCTTCCGCCGCAAATTGCGTGACGGCGAATTGGCGGATAAGGAAATCGAACTCGACCTGGAGCATAGCGGCGGCGGCAATCTGCCGACCTTCGATATCCCCGGCATGCCCGGCGCCCAGATGGGCATGATCAACCTGAACGACATGTTCGGCAAAGCCTTCGGCGGCCAGACCAAGCGTCGCAAGCTGACCGTGGACGAGAGCTATGACGCCCTGATGGCGGAGGAGAGCGATAAGCTGCTGGACGAGGAACAGATCGTCCGCGATGCGATCCTGTCGGTGGAGGAAAACGGTATCGTTTTCCTGGACGAAGTCGACAAGATCACCGCCCGGTCGGAGCGGGTCGGCGGCGATGTCTCCCGCGAAGGGGTTCAGCGCGATCTGCTGCCGTTGATCGAGGGCACCACGGTGTCGACCAAATACGGGCCGGTGAAGTCGGACCATATCCTGTTCATCGCCTCCGGCGCGTTCCACTTGGCCAAGCCGTCGGACCTGCTGCCGGAGCTGCAGGGCCGGCTGCCGATCCGGGTCGAGCTCAGGCCGCTGACCGTCGACGACTTCAAGCGTATCCTGCGGGAGCCGGAGGCCAGCCTGATCAAGCAATATGTCGCCCTGATGGCGACGGAGACGGTGACGCTGGAGATCACCGAGGAGGCGATCGACGTGATCGCCGAACTGGCCACCGAAGTGAACGCCAATGTGGAGAATATCGGCGCCCGGCGTCTGCACACGATCCTGGAAAAGGTGCTGGAGGAAATCAGCTTCACCGCCACCGACCAGCCCGGCCAGACCGTCACCGTCGACGCCGACTATGTCCGCGAGCATGTCGGCGAATTGAGCCAAAACGCGGATCTGTCGAAGTTCATTCTCTAAGGTCTCCGTTTGAGGGCGCTAATACGACCGGTCATGCCGGAAACGGCGCGGCCGTTATCCGGTATCTCGGCGCCATCCGCACACCAGTCTTTACGAGATACCGGCCCAAGGCCGGTATGACGTGGCGTTGTTCAATTGAATGCCGCTCTTTTTGCCGCGGCACGATCCGCGGTAGTGTGCTCGCGCGCGTCAAATCGGCTCCCGGAAATCCCCGCGTTTACCATAAGTTAGCGAGAATGTTTTTTGCCGGGTCGCGACTTCGCCTGTATGATGCCGATTCGAGTGTCATGAGTATCGGAGCGGACCATGCGGTATTTTTCGAGTCTTTCCTTTAACCTCTTTCTTTGCCTTCTCGGCGCCGGTATCGCCGGTCCCGCGGCGGCGCAGGATTACAGCAATCCCCACAAGGCCTGTTTCGCCAAGGAGGCCAATCCATCCCGGCGTATCGCGGCCTGCAATGAAATCCTGCCGAACGCCAAGGTCGATTTCGGCAAAGCGCTGGTGATCATGAATCGGGGCAATGCGCGCTTCGCCAATCGCGATTTCGCCGGCGCCGAAGCCGACTATGACAAGGCCGAAAAGCTCAATCCCAGAGACGCCAATATCTTCTATCATCGGGCCGAAGCACGGCGTTGGCAAAAGAATTACCAGCCCGCCATCACGGACTACAACAAGGCGGTTGAGATCAAGGACGATTTCCTGGAGGCCTATTACCGCCGCGGCTTCACCTTCCTGATCACGGAAGACTATCCCCGGGCGATCGCCGACTTCGAAAAGGTGATCGAGCTTTATCACTGGCATGCCAAGGCCATGCACGCCATGGCCTGGATCTACGCCAACGCCGCCGACCGGCAGGTCCGTAACGGCGAGAAGGCGGTGCATTGGGGCCTGCGCGCCACCGACTTGCGGAAAAACGACGCCGAGATGTACGAGACCCTGGCCGCCGCCTACGAGGAGGCGGGGCAGCACGACAAGGCGCTCGAGACCTATGAGACGGTGATGGAACTGGGCGGCAGCTATTGGGTGAAATACTACCAGAACCGCCTGCGCAAACGCGGCTACCGGCCCGGCCCGGCCGACGGCAAATACGGCAAGAAAACCCGTGTCGCCATCGCCAAATGCATCAAGAAGGGTTGCCGGCTGGGCGCGAAGTAGCGGGCGCCGGCATCAGCTCCATTGTGTGTCATACCGGCCTTGAGCCGGTATCTCGTCGCCTAGGGTGCTCTACTTTTGATGAGATACCGGATAACGGCTACGCCGTTTCCGGCATGACGCGTTCTAAATGACAGCAAAAACCGCCGCGGCCGACACCAGCCCGTCATCCCGGCCGCAGCGAAGCGGAGCGCCGGGATCCATTCCAACCAAATTCGAACCAACTTTGGTGGTTGAGAAATCAGTGGCGTGGACACCGGATATTCGCTGGCGCGAATTCCGGTATGACGAAATTCGTAATGACTTAACGGACGCAAACGATGCCGGCGTTCGACACATCTTCAATCCGTGACGTCGTTCCAGAGTTCCTTGACTTTGTCGAAGAAGCCGGCGCTTTGGGGGCTGGATTGTTGGTCGTCGCCGGCCTGGTCGAATTCGCGCAGCAGTTCCTTCTGCCGCTTGGTCAGATTGACCGGGGTTTCGACCTGAACCTGGATGTAGAGGTCGCCCTGGCCGTGGCCGCGCAGATGGGGCATGCCCTTGCCGCGCAGGCGGAACTGCTTGCCGTTCTGGGTGCCCGCCGGCAGGGTGATATTGGCCCGGCCGCCGCCGAGGGTCGGCACCTGGACGCTGCCGCCGAGGGTTGCCGCGACCATGGAGATCGGCACCCGGCAATAGATATTGCCGCCGTCGCGCTGGAAAATGTTATGGGGTTCGATGGCGATGAAGATATAGAGATCGCCGGTCGGGCCGCCGCGCAAGCCGACCTCGCCCTCGCCGGACAGGCGGATGCGGGTGCCGTCCTCGACCCCGGCCGGGATGTTCACGGACAGGGTCTTTTCCTTCGTCGTCCGCCCGACGCCGCCGCAGCCGCGGCAGGGATCGTCGATCACCTGGCCGGCGCCCTGACAGGTCGGGCAGGTCCGCTCGATGGTGAAGAAGCCGGATTGCGCCCGCACCTTGCCGTGGCCCTGACAGGTACCGCAGGTCGCCGGTTTCGAGCCCTTGGCGGCGCCGCTGCCGCCGCAATCGTCGCAGCTGACCGAGGTCGGCACCTCGATTTCCGTTTTCAGGCCGGCATAGGCGTCTTCCAAACTGACCGACAGATTGTAGCGTAGGTCGGAGCCGCGGGTGGCGCCGCCGCGGCCGCCGCGCCGGCCGCCGCCCATGAATTCGCCGAACAGATCGTCGAAGACATCGGCGAAGGAGGACGAGAAGTTGAAATCGAAACCGGCACCCGGTCCGCCGCTTTCGAAGGCGGCATGGCCGTATTGGTTATAGGCCGCCCGCTTCTCCGGGTCCGACAGCACCTCGTAGGCTTCTGAGATTTCCTTGAACTTGGCTTCCGCCTCCTGATCGCCTGGATTGCGATCCGGGTGATACTGCATGGCCTGCTTGCGGTAGGCCCGCTTCAGTTCCGCCTCGTCGGCGTCGCGGCCGACTTTCAGAAGGTCGTAATAGTCCTGCTTCGACATCTCACGACGCTCCCGTCAGCACAAGGTCAGTGGAATGCGGCGAACCCGCGCCGCGGGGCCGCGGGCGGGTTCGAGACCAAGGCAGGTTGTCGGTGAGGGCAACATGCGGCGACAGATCCGGCCGTTACGCCGACTTCTTGGTGTCGTCTTCGTCGACCTCCTCGAAATCCGCGTCGACGACGTCGTCGTCGTGGGCTTCCGCCGCTTGCGGACCGTCGTCATCGGCGCCATCGCCGGCGGTGCCCATATTGTCGCCTTCGGGCGAGGCATACATGGATTCGCCCAGCTTCATGGACGATTGCACCAGGGCCTGCAGCTTCTCCTGAATGGCTTCGGCATCGTCGCCGTCCATGACCTCTTTCAGGGCGGTAATGTCGGCCTCGATGGCGGTCTTCTCCTCCGCCGGTACCTTGTCGCCGGCATCGGCCAGGGTTTTCTCCGTGGTGTGGATCAGGGCGTCGGCCTGGTTGCGCAGTTCGACCAGCTCGCGGCGCTTCTTATCCTCTTCCGCATGGCTCTCCGCGTCCTTGACCATGTTGTCGATCTCGTCGTCGCTGAGACCGCCGGAAGCCTGGATACGAATCTGCTGTTCCTTGTTGGTGGCCTTGTCCTTGGCGTTGACGTTGACGATGCCGTTGGCGTCGATGTCGAAGGTGACCTCGATCTGCGGCATGCCGCGGGGCGCCGAGGGAATGCCGATCAGATCGAACTGACCCAGCAGCTTATTGTCCGCCGCCATCTCGCGCTCGCCCTGGAAGACCCGGATGGTGACCGCGCTCTGGCCGTCCTCGGCGGTGGAGAAGACCTGGCTCTTCTTCGTCGGGATCGTGGTGTTGCGGTCGATCAGGCGGGTGAAGACGCCGCCCAGGGTCTCGATGCCGAGCGACAGCGGCGTCACGTCGAGCAGCAGCACGTCCTTGACGTCGCCTTGCAGCACGCCGCCCTGAATGGCCGCGCCCAGCGCCACCACTTCATCCGGATTGACGCCCTTATGGGGTTCGCGGCCAAAGAATTTCTGTACGACTTCGCCGACCTTGGGCATGCGGGTCATGCCGCCGACCAGGACCACGTCATCGATTTCGCCGGCACTGACGCCCGCGTCCTTGAGAGCCGCCTTGCAGGGATCGATGGTCCGCTGCACCAGATCCTCCACCAGACTTTCCAGCTTAGCCCGGGTGATCTTCATGGTCAGGTGTTTCGGCCCCGACTGATCGGCGGTGATGAAGGGCAGGTTGATCTCGGTTTGCGTCGCGGTGGAGAGCTCGATCTTGGCTTTCTCCGCCGCCTCCTTCAGGCGTTGCAGGGCCATGCGGTCGCCGCGCAGGTCGATGCCGTTCTCCTTCTTGAACTCATCGGCCAAATAGTCGACGACGCGCAGATCGAAGTCCTCGCCGCCCAGGAAGGTGTCGCCGTTGGTCGCCTTCACCTCGAAGACGCCGTCGCCGATCTCCAGGATCGAGACGTCGAAGGTGCCGCCGCCCAGGTCGTAGACCGCGATGGTCTTGCCGTCGCCGGACTTGTCCAGACCGTAAGCGAGCGCCGCCGCCGTCGGCTCGTTGATGATGCGTAGCACTTCCAGGCCGGCGATCTTACCGGCATCCTTGGTCGCCTGGCGTTGTGAATCATTGAAGTAGGCCGGTACCGTGATGACGGCTTGCGTCACCGCCTCGCCGAGATAGGCTTCCGCGGTTTCCTTCATCTTCTGCAGCACGAAAGCGCTGATCTGACTCGGCGCGTAATTCTGGTCGGGGCCCTTGACCCAGGCGTCGCCATTGTCGGCCTTGACGATCGAAAACGGCACGCTTTCGGCCATTTCCTTGGCGACCCGGCTGTCGAATGTACGGCCGATCAGGCGCTTGATGGCGAAGAAGGTGTTGTCCGGGTTGGTCACCGCCTGGCGCTTGGCCGACTGGCCGACCAGCATTTCGCCCTCATCCGTAAAGGCGACCATAGAGGGCGTCGTGCGCATGCCCTCGACATTTTCGACCACCTTGCTCTGCGATCCCTCCATTAAGGCGACGCAGGAATTGGTGGTGCCCAGATCGATCCCAATGACTTTGCTCATGTTGTCCACATACCTCTCAACTCATGGCAAATCAACCGCGGCCCTAAATTTCCGGAAAGCTTACGACTTTCCGAAGATCGGGCGGCGCCGCGCCGATTCCCGTTCGAAGTGAATGATCCACGAAAGCGCGTGAATCTACCGTTCGGGAGGTATATAGGTCCAACATAGGGGGGGTGCAACCGGCAAGACCGCTGATTCTTTCGCAAATTGACCGATTTTCGCGTTATAACCCGCTTTTGGGCGCCAAATCGTCCAAATTCCCCGTAACCGAGCCGTGCCGTGATCATCTCCGCTTCCTACCGTACCGACATTCCGGCCTATCACGGCGACTGGTTTGCCCGGATGCGGGCGGCGGGCGCGGTGTCGGTGAAGAACCCCTATGGCGGCAAACCCTATCGGGTCTCGCTGCGTCCGGAAGATGTCGACGGATATGTCTTCTGGACCCGCAACGCCGCCCCTTTCCTGGACCAGCTGGAATCCCTGACCGCGCCTTTCGTGATGCAATATACGATCACCGGCTATGCCAAGGACCTGGAGCCGGCGGTGCCGGACTGGCGACGTGCCGTTGAGGTTGTTACGGAATTGCAACGAAAATGGGGCAACCGAGCGGCGGTCTGGCGCTACGATCCGATCGCGCTGACGGATGCCATGGACGCGGCGTTTCACCGGGCCAACTTCGCGCGCTTGGCGGCGCAGCTCTCCAGCCTTGTCGACGAGGTCACGGTCAGCTTCATGCAGCCCTACGCCAAGAGCAAGCGCAACCTGGCCCGGGCCGGCATCGCCTGGCGTGACCCCCCACCGGACGAAAAGCAGGCGCTGGCGGATGACTTGGCGGAAATCGCTGACGCCCATGGCCTGGGCCTGACCGCCTGCACCCAGCCCGGCCTCGACCTGCCGCCGGCCCGCTGCATCGATCTCGACCGCTTGAGCGCCATCGCCGGCCGTCCGATCGCCGGCAAGACCAAGGGCAACCGGCCTGGCTGCCTCTGCGCCGAAAGCCGGGATATCGGTTGGTACGACAGCTGCGCCCAGGGCTGCGTCTACTGCTACGCCGTCTCCAGCCAGGCCCGCGCCGCCGCCAACCTCAAAAAGGGGTCGGAGGGAATTATGTACTAAAACAAGAAAATTAAATTTATTATACGTATATTACGCTTAAATCCCTCCGACCCCTTTTTGAGAATGTGATCAGACGATTGCTCGACGTCCAATCGCGATTAGAGTTAACTTTTGCAGCGATTTTCCGGCGACCGTTCGGTTCGGATTTCGACCTCCGCGACGGTTACCGTGAGGGTAAACGGCTGATGTCGCGTCCAGGGAAAAAGGGGTCGGAGGGATTTTAGCGCTATAGTCGTTTTCAGCTAGGTATTTTGCCGCTTTAAGTATCTAATTCCCTCCGACCCCTTTTTAGCGCCGGGCTTTAATCGGGGGCGCGGCCGATGACGGTGAAGACGCTGTGCGCGACGGACAGGGGGTCGTCGGGGAAGTCGCGGGTCAGGAGGGCCGCCAGTTCGGCGTCGAAGGCGGCGACCTTGTCCGGCGGCAGGCTGGCGGCAACGCCGGCGCTGGCCCGGATGCGGCCGCGCCAGGCCTCATGGCTGTAAACCGCCGGCTCGTCATAAGAGAAGCTGCGGACATCCTCGAAACCACCGGCCCGCAGGTGGTGCACATGTCTGCCGTGGATGCCGGTCATGCCGCCCAGATGCCAGTCCGGATTATGCTTCAGGATCAACGCTTCCGTGGCGCTAACCACATTGCCGGGCAGGGGCAGCCAGTCGAAATGGCCGAGCACCAGATGGCCGCGCGGCTTCAGGACCCGGCGCACCTCCCGCGCCGCCGCCTCGGGATCGAACCAGTGCCAGCACTGCCCGGCGGTGACCAGATCGAAGGCAGCGTCCGGCAGACCCGTCGCTTCCGCCTTGGCGACATGATAGTCGACCTCGACCCCGGCGGCGGCGTCCAGTTGCCGAGCCTGTTCCATCATCGCGGCGCCGATGTCAAGGCCGGTCACGGCCATGCCGCGCCGGGCCAGGCCACGCGCCACCGTGCCCGTCCCGGTGCCCAGATCCAGGGCCCGCCGGCCGGCGGCGATCAGGCAGCGCGCCGCCAGCGCTTCGAAAAAACTTTCCGGGAAGCCGGCCCGATGGGTGGCATAGTCGCTTGCCGTGTCCGAAAAATCGACCACCTGAACCGCTCCTTTGAATGTCGCCCTGGCGACCCTTTTGCCACAGATGAACGCCGATCGACACAGATATGGCGATCTGCCACCAACTGAAAAAGGGGTCGGGGGTAATTACGCGCCGAAAAATGTCGTAATTACAGTCCCATATATCGAAAAAAATCCCTCCGACCCCTTTGTTGTCGCCTTCTAATCTGCCGTGAATCTTCGTTCGCGGGTTCCAAATGCCGTTTGCAATTACCGAGTCATGCCGGTCTTGCGCCGGTATCTTTTTCGATATCGATTGTCGCCGACGACGAGATACCGGAGAACGGCTACGCCGTTTCCGGCATGACGCGATTATTGTTGCGGCATCGCCGGTTTTGTTGACGTGTAAATCACTAAGCGGAAATGACCATCAGCGGGTCGCGGCGTGGTGGGCTTCGATGGCGTCCCAGATCTGGCCAGCCAGGTTGGTGCCGTCATAGCGGCCGATTTCCTGGATGCCGGTGGGCGAAGTGACGTTGATCTCCGTCATCACGTCGCCGATCACGTCGATGCCGACGAAGATCAGGCCCTGCTCCTTCAAAGTCGGGCCGATGGCGGCGCAGATCTCTCGGTCCCGCGCGGTCAGGTCGCTTTTCAGCGGCGTGCCGCCGACATGCATGTTGGATCGGGCCTCACCCTCCGGCGGCACCCGGTTGATGGCGCCGGCCGGTTCGCCGTCGATCAGGATGATCCGCTTGTCGCCCTGGCGCACCTCGGGCAGATAGCGTTGGGCGATCACCGGTTCACGCCAGTTCTCGGTGAACATCTCGATCAGCGCGTTCAGGTTTTCGTCGCCCGGTTGCAGGTGAAAGACCCCGGCGCCGCCATTGCCGAACAGGGGCTTCAGGATAATGTCCTCATATTCCGCCTTGAAGGCGCGCAGGTCGTCGGCGTTGGCGCTGATCAGCGTCTCAGGCATCAGATCGGGAAAATGAGTGACGAACAGCTTCTCCGGTGCGTTGCGCACGCTGGCCGGATCGTTCACCACCAGAGTGTTGGGATGAACATGCTCCAACAGATGGGTGGCGGTGATATAGGCCATGTCGAAGGGCGGATCCTGACGCATCAACACCACGTCCATATCCTCGAGCTCGAGCACCTCGAGCTCCCCCAGGCTGGCGTGATCGCCATGTTCCCGCCGCACCTCCAACGGCCGGCCGCGCGCCATCACCATGCTGCCGCGCAGGCTGAGGTCCTGAACCAGATAATGAAAGAGCTTATGGCCGCGCGCCTGCGCCTCCAGCGCCAGGGCGAAAGTGCTATCGGCGTCGATATCGATGGGCTCGATCGGGTCCATCTGGATCGCGACTTTCAACGACATGGGCAAGGGATCTCCTGTTAGCTTCGGCGGCGCACTAGATCATATTTCCACCGCCTCGTCACGGGGCACCGTGCCGCCGGTTGCATCCGCGGCGGGCCCGCACTACAGTCCGGGCCGTTATGAGTCGCAAGATCCTGTTGATCGTCCACCAGCAAACCTCGGATCCGGGCCGCATCGGCCGGCTGGTTTCGGCCTATGGCTATGAGCCGGACATCTGCCGCCATGCCTGCGGCGATCCGTTGCCGGCGACCATGGACGATCACGCCGGCGCGGTGATCTTCGGCGGACCGATGAGCGCCAATGACGACGATCTGTTCTTCATCCGCAACGAACTCGACTGGTTGTCGGTCGCGCTTGAGTCGGGCAAGCCGTTTCTGGGCGTCTGCCTGGGCGCGCAGCTATTGGCCCGGCATTTGGGCGCCCGGGTCGCCTGCCATGACGCGGGCTATCACGAGATCGGTTACTATCCGGTGCGGGCCACGGCGGCCGGCGCCGACCTGTTTGCCGAGGAGCAGATGTTCTACCAGTGGCATGGCGAGGGTTTCGACCTGCCGGCCGGTGCCGACTTGCTGGCCACCGGCGATAAGTTCCATCACCAGGCCTTCCGCTACGGCAATGCCTATGCCATTCAATTCCATCCTGAAGTGACGCGGGAGATGATGGCACGCTGGACCGACGGCTCCGCCCATCGCATGGTGTTGGCCGGGGCCCAGCCCAGGGAAGCGCACTTGAACGGGCAGAACCGGCACGACCCGCAGGTGGAAATCTGGGCCCGCGCCTTTTTCGCCCATTGGCTCGCCCTGACCGGCGAACAACCCCTGCCGCTGGCGAGCGCGGCGGAATAGATCGGTAAAGCCGCCTAGCGGAAGTCTTCCCGGTAGATGGCGTACATTTCCAGAATTTCGCCGTAATAATGGTCCGTCGGCCCGTGATATTCGAGGCCGAGTTTCTCCGCCACCCGGATCGAGGCTTTGTTACCGCTGCGGATCAAGGCGATCGCTTCCGTCATGTCCAGTAGATCTCGGAATCCCCAATCCAGCACCGCTTGTCCTGCTTCGGTGGCGAGCCCGCGGCCCCAAAACTTCGGATGCAGGGCGTAGAGCAGTTCGAAGGCGCTGGTCCGATCCGGCAGCGGCCGCAGGCCGGTATAGCCGATGGCACTGTTTCCGCCCTGGGGTTCGATGGCCTGCGCGCCGGTCTGGTGGCGTTGGAATTCGAGCTGGCTCAAATTGACAAATTCCTCGGCGAAACCCTGCGCGCCGCCCGCGTTCAGGCCGTCGAGCGCCAAATGCTCGGTGACCCTCCGGTCGGCGAAGAGCCGGCTGAGCGCCACGACGTCGTCGTCCACCAATGGCCTTAGCTGCAATCTTTCGGTTTCCAGGCTCATGCCACAATTATGCCCTAGTTCGCCCCTATCTACCAAAAGATCAAAGGACCAACGGTAGCGGGCATTCACGGTAACTTGACCAGGTCGAGAAAGGTTCCAGTCTTGGAATCCGCTGTGAGGACCCCGATATTGAAGGGACAAGAGAGCTCGGTTCTGACGGCTATCACCGCAGGAATTGGGCCTTCTAGGCCGGTTCAGAATTCCCTGATCCAGAATTCGCGTAGCGGATCGGCTCAATTTGATCGGACTCCGCCGCCGGCGCTGCCCACGCCCCCTCCCCTCCAGCCCGGCGGCGAGTTCCGATCTTTTTATTGATTTGTACTTTTCGATTAACTCGTCGCCGAGGGCGGCTGCATAACTCGCATCTCGTTAGTCGGATCTATCATCGTCATGCCGGAAACGGCGTAGCCGTTATCCGGTATTTCGTCGAATGTCGAGTTTGGGTTTCGATGAGATACCGGCTCAAGGCCGGTATGACGAAATATAGCGTTAATAGCGAACCGGCTTGTTCCACAACAAAGTCGATTACGGGACGGGTTACGGCGCCTAGCCGGCCTGCTACCATGTTTCCATGCTCTTACGATTCGCACTTCCCTTCGCCTGCCTCCTCGCCCTGCCCGCCGCCTTGGCCCAGTCGGGCCCGGAGCAGACTGTTGGCACCAAATACCACCTGAAGATCGAGGATCTGGCGAAACCCTTCGCCACCCCGAGCCAGGCGCGGGGGGCGCAGCGGATATCCCGGCCGACGGACGCGACCCTACGTGTACCGCCCGGCTTCCGCGCCAATGTGTTTCGCGACGGGCTGACCGGGCCGCGCTGGCTGACCGTGGCGGCGAACGGTGACGTCATCCTGGCGGAGACCTGGAACGACGAGGTCAAGATCCTGCGCGACGGGGATGGCGACGGCCGGGCCGAGTTCATGTCCACCTTCAGCGACGACATGGAGAGCCCGCACGGCCTCGCCCTCCACGGCGGCTATCTCTATGTCTCAAATCCCGTCACCGTGGTGCGTTATGCCTACGCGCCGGGACAGACAAAGCGCAGCGGTCCGGCGGAGCGGGTGACTCGGCCGGGCGCGTTGGGCGACGGTAGCGGCCATTCGACTCGCAATCTGGCGATTTCGCCGGACGGCAAGCATCTCTATGTCGCCGTCGGCAGCCGGGGCAATGTGGCGGAGGAGGAGCTGCCGCGCGCGACCGTGCAGCGCTTCGATTTGGACGGCGGTGGCCAAACAACATTCGCCACGGGTTTGCGCAATGCTGTCGGCATCGAGTTCCATCCGGAAAGCGGTAAGCTGTTCGTCACCGTGAACGAGCGGGACGGCTATGGCGACGGGCTGGTGCCGGATTTTCTGACCGAAGTGCGGCAGGGCGCCTTCTACGGCTGGCCCTATGCCTATCTGGGGCCGATCCCGGATCCGCAACTGGGCGACAGGCGGCCCGATCTGGTGGCCAAGACGGTGACGCCGGACGTGCTGTTCCAATCCCATTCGGCGCCGTTGGGACTGACCTTCTATACCGGCGGGATGTTTCCGGCCGACTATCGCGGCGATGCCTTCGTCGCCTTTCACGGCTCCTGGAACGCGGCCAAGCCGCGCGGCTATAAGATCGTGCGGGTGCCGTTCGAGGACGGCAAACCGCGTGGCGGCTACGAGAATTTCGCTACCGGCTTTTGGCATGCGGGCGCGAGCCCGGCGCAGGTCTGGGGCCGGCCCGCCGGTTTGGCGGTGGCCAAGGACGGCAGCCTGCTGATTGCCGACGACTCGGGCGGCGCGATCTGGCGCATAAGTTACCGAGCGCCATGATCCTGGAGACCGCGGACGACATCCTGGCCCTGATCGCCGGCGATCCCTGGCGCATGGACGTCTTGCGGACGGCGCGGCGGCTGGAGCTGCCGGACTGGTGGATCGGTGCCGGCTTCGTTCGCGCCGCCGTTTGGGACGCGCTGCACGGCTATACGCGCGCGACGCCGCTCGACGATGTGGACCTCCTCTATTTCGATCAGGGCGATATCGACGAGACGGTGGAGAAAAAGCATGAGGCCCGCCTGCGCGAACTGGCGCCGAATGTGCCCTGGTCGGTGAAGAACCAGGCGCGCATGCATCTGCGCAACAATAACCCGCCCTATGCTTGCACGGAGGAGGCGATGACTTATTGGCTCGAAACGCCGACAGCGGTGGCCGTGCGGCTTGGCGCCGACGACCGTCTCCACCTCATCGCCCCGTTTGGCGTGGACGATTTACTGGCCTTACGCATCCGCCCCACGCCCGCCGGTATTCAGCGCGCCGAGCAGTTTCTCGACCGCGTCCACGGCAAACCCTGGCTCCAACAATGGCCCAACGCGCGCCTCGTCGATGCACCGTCGAGGCCTCAAAGTATCGCGACGCTTAGACAACCTTAGTATTAATTTATCATTTGACATTCTCTCCAAATCGTATATGTTAACCATATTCCGCAACGATTTGGTTGGTAGAGGGCGAGATGTTAAAGCTTACTCGATTGGTCGTTGTTTTAGGCTTGCTTGGACTGAGCACCCCGTCCCATGCGCATACGTTGATTTCGCATCCGACGTGAAACGACATTCCTGGAACGAAGGTAGAGTTCTATCTTCAAGCATCAAAAGTATACGATCAGTTTTCCCGGATGTCGCAAATTTGGCATCGCGCAAATGCGCAGCTGGAAGTCGGCATTCTTGCGGAATTCAAGAATCGACTTGATCCCAATATATCGATTCAGCCGCAGGCATTTCACGACACGCTGGGCGATTTGCGGCAGTTGAACATGGCGATGGAGCGGTATTTGGATGAAGTCGGCGCCCTGGAGAAATTGAACAGCGCGTGCAAAAAGCAGGCGAATCTCGTGGCGGCCCTGACCGGAATTCTTAAAGAATCCCGCCCCCTGCAACGGCTAAGCCTTCGCGGTGTGCGTTACGCCGACAGTGGCGGTCTGAAAACGGAACAATCGGCGCCGATATTGAACCAGGCCGGTATCTTGGCCGCGTGGCGCACGGACGCCAAGATTTTGCAGCAGGTGCTTGGCGAGGTCATCACAGATTTGCGTAATGCCATTCCCCTCGCGGAAAAGGGGGAATTCGCGTCGATGATGTTATCCGGCCGGCGGGGGTTCGGCGACAAGATGCCCCAGTTTACGGACATGTTCAGCGCCTATGAGCGGTTGTACGTACGCACGGTGATGGCGACGATCGCGGCGACGATGCAGGTCTATCCCAAGGGTTATGAATGGTTGGATGCCGGCAAGAAATAAGGCCGGCGTTTTGAGGTAATGGGCGTGCGAAGTCGGGCGTCACGGAATATGAAGTTTGTCCGTGTTTGGCTTTGTATTCTCGTTTCCCTGCCCCTCTCAGGACCGGCCGTGGCGCAATGGGACCCAGCCGCGATTGCGGTTGACCCCCGTCATGAAGATGTCGCACGCAATCCCGCGCTGCTTCCCGAGTTTATCGAGGCCGGCCGTCAGCTTTTCCTGACGAAGTTCAATGATCGTGACGGCGCCGGAAGGCCAGGCGCGACCGGCGATTCGAAACCCACGGTCCGAGACGCGGCGAACAATATGGAATTTGTCCGCAGTTCCGGCCCCGACGCCATGGCTTGCGTATCGTGCCACAATGACCCGGTGGCCGGTGGCTCGGGAGATTTTGTCGCCAATGTGTTTGTCGGCGCCCACTTCGCCGATCCCCCCACGTTCCGGATCGGTCCCGAAACGACGAACGAGCGCAACACGATCGGCATATTCGGTGCCGGTTTGATCGAAACCGTCGCCGTCGAGATGACCGACGAACTCCAACGCTTGCGGGACCGGGCGAACGAGCGCGCCATGGCAACCGGTCTTGATCAGGAGATTAAAGTCAGCGCCAAAGGCGTGGATTTCGGCAAAATTATCGCCAAACCGAACGGCACCCTCGATATCGCGGGCTTGCGGGGAATTGATGAAGACCTTGTGGTTCGACCCTTCGGTACGAAAGGCATTGCGGCGTCCCTTCGCGAATTCACCATCGCCGCGTTGAACCAGCATCACGGCATTCAGCCGATAGAAAGGTTCGGTTGGGAAAAAACCGGCCGAAGAGACTTCGACCAAGACGGGCATGCGAATGAGTTTTCGTTAGGTCAAGTCAGCGCCCTGGTGATTTTCCAAGCATCCTTGCCCGCGCCGCGGCGGCAACGCTCGATCGATCCGGATGTGCGGCGCAAGGAACAAGAGGGCGAACGGACATTCCGGGAAATCGGCTGCGCAACTTGTCACATTCCCGAATTGCCGTTGTCCGGACATGAATTCGTCGAGCCGAACAAATACAATAGACCGGGCACGTTAAGGCCCGCGGACATCGAGGCCCCGATCGTGATGCCGCTACCCGGCAAGCACAGAGATGGCGCTTCGGTTCGCGCTTACACCGATTTGAAAAGGCACAATTTATGCGATGCGGACATAAATCACTTTTGCAACGAAAGGCATCGGCAGGACCAAGTTGACGTCGACCTGTTCCTTACGGCGAAACTTTGGGACTTGGCGACGTCGGCGCCGTACGGCCATCGCGGTGATCTGAGGACTTTATCCAAAGCGATTCTGGCCCATGGCGGCGAAGCGCGAAACGTGCGCGAAAACTTTCTGAATGTTTCCGAGTCCAAGAAAAAAAATCTAATTCTGTTTCTCTTAAGCCTCGGCAGGGGCCGCAACTGAAACGGCGATGCGCCCTGGGTGAGAAAGAATTGCTTCAGCCGATCGACTTCAGCTCCGCCAGGGCAATGCCGGCTTCGCCGGCGGTGACGTAGGGCATATAGATCTTGCCGTCGCGGTCGACCAGAATGTCCGGGTCGCGTAGTTGGTGGACCGGTTTGTCGACGGCGGCGGGTTCCGATGGCAGCATCGGTTCCGCCGCGCCTTCATACTCGAATTGCGGCCGCAGAACCTCGAAGTCCGGACCCGCCCGCCAATCGGCAGACCCGCCGGTCAGTTGCCAGTCGAAGGCGCGGATTGCTTCCGGCGCGGCGCCGATGGCACTGTAGAAGACCGTCAGCCGGTCCGGCGCCCGGCGCCAAAGGCCGACATGGCGGATATTCGGCGGGAAGTCGGCCGGAATACCCAGATCCTGGAAAGGCTCCAGACCGTCCGGCGAACGCAAGAACCGTGCCCGGTAAGCCAGGGCGTAGACGGCGCCGTCATGACCGAAAACCCGCATATAGGGCGCGCCCAGGATTGGCGCCCGGACCTGAAAATGCAGGCCATCGCTTGACAGTGCGACCCGGCTGGCTTGTACCTTATGGCCATTGAGGACTTGATCGGTGACACCGTGATAGTAGAGCCAAATGCGGCGCGCCTGCGCGTCGACATGGATTTCTGGGGAGGCGATATGCTCGTGGAACAGGCTGTCGTTCAAATCGAGGACGCCGGGCCCGTGAATGCGCCAGGGACCGGCAATCCGGTCGGCCACGGCCAGTCGAATATAGGTGCCGTTATGGTGAGAGAAATAGAGATAGTAGCGGCCCAAGGGCGCCGGCACCCAGTCCGGCACCCGCAGCAGGGCGGGACCGTTGATGTTTGTGCCCATGCGTCGATCCATCTCCGGCCGCACAATCGGCCCGTCGCCAAGCCGATGGGCGGTGAAATCAAGTGTCGCGGCGTTCGGTGGCGGCATGGCATTGGTCTTGTCAAATAGGCGGGAGGATCATGTGTTAGCGATACCAAGCCGGTTCGGCAAGCCGGCGATGCCCGCTGCCGTGGTATTTTTGTTGTGGCTGACGATCGGGCTGATGCTTCCGGTGGGCGAGGTGGCGGCCGATCGGGTCAAACTGCCGGTGCTGAGGGATCGGACGGCGTCGCCGCGGGTGGTTTATATCGAAAATCCGCGCTTCCCCACGATATCCGAGGCCGATCGGCTGGCCGTGCTGCGCCGGGCGGCGGCGCTGGTGAAGGCGCATTTCGCCATTACCCTGCACTTACCCGCGGCGGTCGAGACAATCGATATCGGGCAGGCTTTCGCCCCCCTCGCCGCCAAGCCGCCGAAGTCCTTCGCCCGGTTGATCGGCGACTTCCGCCACGATGCCGTCGATTGGGGCCAGGTCGAGGACATGCTGATCAGGCAAATGCAGGGCCGCCGTGACGGCTTCGCCGATCAAGTCGCATTTGCCGCACCCCATCTGGTGCGCCCGCCGGCGGACGGAACCCTGCGCGGTTTTGCCGCGGCGGTGGCGGCGACCTATCGGCACCGGCTCGACCATTGGCGCCGGGCACGGCTGGCCGACGGGCGGGCGATGATCGGCCCGTTGCGCGATGGCCGCGAACTGCCGGTGCACGAATACGCCTATTGGGCCTTGCTGGCGAAGCGGGGCATGGCGGCGGACGTCATCCTCACCAATCAGCTGGTCGCCAGCGTCGAATATATTCCGACGCCGGTGCATACGGCGATCCGCGGCGGCGTCACCGGCGGCGGTTCGGAATACAATCCCAAGGCCCAATTCGGCGCCTCCGTCTGGCTCTCCCTGGCGCCGTTCCTGCTCGACGATCCGCAGATGCGCGCACTCCGCGGCGGCCGGACCTATACGAGGACGGCGGCGCTCGATTATGCCGGCACGCTCTTGGCCCATGAGCTTGGCCATCTGCTGCTCCATCTCGGCCATCCCTGGGACAATCCCGCCTGTCTGATGCGGCCGGCGGCCCTGCTGGATTTCGCCGCCTGGGCCGCTCAACTGAATCCCGCGGCCTGCGAACTCGACAGCAGTCCCGCCATGACCCCCGGCAATCTCCGCATTCCAATCTGGTAAGGAATCGAACGGCGCCAGCACGACTTTTGAGCACTGGCAATTCTCCGCGTGCGCGCGTCAGTCGAAAGCCGCGGTATGATGTCCCCGGAATATTCATCATCCGAGATTATGGTGAAGTTTCAGTAACTAGTATGATTAATAACCTTTTATGCAAAAAAGACAGATTCTGTAAATTCAAAGGAAACAGGGTCAAGATTCGAAATTCATATGAAATTCTATAGGTGGTATATGTTGTCAAATGGCAGTTCTTTATTCGCGGCGTCTCGTTATGCAAGTGTAGGTAAGGGTTTTGTCTCCATTTTTTGCAGGCCTCTGCGTCCAAATGTCGGTTTCGCTATGTCCATTCGCGCATCCCGAGGCATGTGAGCCTATCAGCCGAGCGTTCGATGTGCTTCCGGGTCACCCAAACCAATTGCCCGACCCGCTCGCCAAATCCTTTCGCGCCATTGCCCCGGGTTTGCGCGGCAAGATCCTTGGATAGGTCGTCTTCCTAATGCTGTATCTCGGCGATCGCCTCGGCTTTCACGCCGGACTGTCGGCATAGCGCCGGGTCTTTTCTACCTTTGCTTCATGTAATAAAGGGGACAGGATGATATTAACTCAGGCGAATTCTGGGCCACCAGCTGTCGGCAATTCAAAAATATATACTGTCCCACGTTTATTGTAGCGGTATGCTGTCCTGTCCTGCGAGGGCAATTTCTAGTTTGGCTGCTTCCTTGGAAAAAGAGGCAATATCATAATGTACAAAATCTAAATCTATCCGGCCGAATGTAGTTCGCTGATAATATATACACTGTCACGAATAAGAGACTGCTTTTGTCATGTTCGCACAGCATATGCGAACTATCGCGCGGCTTGCGGCTTAGCTGGTTTGGCTCCAATTATTACCGACGATTCGCTTGAGGTGAAATTCTGCCGTCGACACCTATCATGCCTGTCCGGGTAATGGGAAATAGCTTACTGTCCCCGTTTAAATATTGCCCAAACGCCGGCGCCTAACCCACAGCGTGCGGCCGGTTCGGCGATGGGGACATCGCGACGGCATGTCCACATCAAATTGTAGATTTGTCCTCGATGGTGTAAAAACAAATCTTGTGTTGGTCGGGGCGGACCTCAACCGGCCAGTAGCCTTCTACGTCGCCGCCAAGAAAGCCGCCGGTCAGATGCTCAAACTGGCGCCCTCCGCCTATTTGGCCGCGACAATTTCTGCAAATTGAAGGGCCGGAGAACAGGGCTTACAAGGGGATCTGAGGAAATTAATGCCGAATATCCAAGCTGACACTCGATTCAGCACCTAAATCAGCCGTGTATTTTGCCGATGACGAAGTCCGACTTACCGTTCAATTTTGACGCCACGCGCGCGGAGGTGCGGCGGTCGCTCGAGATCTTGTCGAAAAAAGGCCGCCATTTCGATTTCGTTATAATCGAGGATCCAGCTTCCGAACTGTGGCTTCAAGTCAGGAAATGGGACGATGGGACCGAAGAACATATCGAGATCGGCTTCCCCCTTTGCGCGTGGTCGTTCCCCTATGAGGAAAGGTTGCGGGCGTTCCTGCGCGACCGGCGGATCACGTTCGACACGCTCGAGCATGACATCGATTTCCTGATGATCGGCCGCGACCTCCCGCCCGACCGGCTGGCGGATCTGTGCTTCGAGATATTTGCAGACGTCTTCCAACTCGATCCGCCGCAACGGTTCGAGCTGAAGTCGACGTTGCTGAAGGTATATTGGGCCAAAAAACATATGGCCTTGGTGGGGAAGTACGGCGTTTCCGGGTTGCTGTCGTTGATGACGATTTTGGCCGGCTCGATCTTTCTTTATCGCCAAGGCCTGTCTCCCCCGACCTTCCCGCCAACATCGATGCTGGCCGTGGGGCTGGATGCGGTATTCCTCGTGGCGTTGGCGGGCACGTTTATCTGGAACAAAGTCTGCGGGCGCGCTGCGAACGACTATGTCCGGCAGAATCCTCAACTCGTTGCCTCTACGGCGAAACCACCTCCGGATTACGCGCTGGTGCTGCGCGGCATGATCCTCGGCTACTTTGTCTTCCTGCTGCTGTACTTCAGCCTTCGTCTCGGCTTTCATGCAGGACTATTGCCTTAGCGCAGGGTTTGCGCGGCCCCCGCGTTGGAGCACTTATAGGGACAGTATATTATTAATTTGCATCGAGTTTCGCGTCACCGTAATCCGGCGGCTTCAAATAAAATACTGTCCCTAATAAATTATTCGCCTTTTGTATAATTAGACGGCCTTTGCTGTAAATTCATGCAATGTTTGGCTTAATAAGCAGAACCTTAATCAACACCATAGAATCTTTTTGGGGTGGAAAACATCCCAACATTCATCTATTCTTTTCTACGAGGGCAACTTTTTTACAATAATTCTTTGCGAGTGGGCATACTCGCCAAGAGTTTTTCATTAAGGGGTGTGTCCTATGTTCGCAGGTAGTTCGTCGGGCAATTCATATGAATTGCCGTTCCAAACGCTTTGGCAGCATTTCTTGTCAATTTTGAAAATTGGCCGGCCACCTGTTTGGTGGTTTGTCGCAGTCTTCGTTCTCATCGATTTGGCGTTTATCGGCGTCCACGTCGTGTGGATGTTGTTCCGGTTTTTCCTTGATGCGAGCCATGTTCCGAGACTATGGGATTTGGGCGTGGATGGCGCATTTCCGGAAATGTATAACTATATCAAATGGATGTTCATCATCTGCGCATTATTGTTCGCCTATGTTCGGACGAAATCGCCTATGTTGCTGTGTTTCTCCATCGTTTTTCTCATTGTGCTGATCGACGATTGGGGCCAGTTGCATGAGCAGGGCGGGGATATGATCGCGCCCTATTTGGGGTTTGAACGGATAGTAGGACTGAAGGCGTCGGCAATTGGCGAATTGTTCACTTTCGCACTGCTTGGAATAGGCGTTGTTGCTCTGCTCGCATGCGCCAACACGCTCTGCTCAGAGAAGTATAAGCCCTTGAATTCCTATTTTCTGATCGTCTTGGCCGGATTGATTTTTACCGCGGTCGTGGTTGATACCATACATTCCCTGAGCTTTTTCAAGGCCGAGAATGTGTTTGCGAAATTCGCAAATGGAGCACTGGGCGTTTTCGAAGACGGCGGCGAAATGATATTCGGATCCATCGGTTGCGGCGGCGCGATTGCCGCAAAGATGTTGAGCAGGAAAGAATAACGAGCAAATTTTACGGGGACGGTGTTCAATTTCTTTCGGAGCTCGGTGGTGCGCCGCCGGTCTATGAGAAATCACTCACTGTCCCCGTTTAAATATCGCCCAAACGCCCACGCCTAACCCACAGCGTGCGGCCCTTTTTCCATCCACAGATACCTAGATCAATCTCGTTCTACACCCGCAAGTACATGGATGTCGGCATCTTGCTCCAACAATTCTATGGCTCGATAGGTCAGCATAGAGAGGAGGCGGTCTTTGGTGTTCAGCAACCGTCGAATGAGCGCCTTTTCCGTTGCGATTTCGATCGCAATGCGGGCTGCATATCGATCTTTGTAGCCTCCTGAAACCGCCCAATCACCATCTCGGTGCAGCTGAAATGCATGCCATGCTTCATTCAAGATGTCGCTGACAAGATATCGCTGAGCTTACGATTCAATGCCGGACGATCCGAGAGGATTTCGTATTGTTGGTGCGACCAACCGTCATTTATTGGAGGTTTGTTGGATTTCATCGATCTTAATCAGAGGTCACTCACCCCACCCCCGTCAAATGCCCGCGCTTGACCCAGAGCGTGCAGCCGGTCTCGCTGTAGGGGGCGTGGCGGCTCCCGTCGGGTTGGCGGAGCCAGGTGCCGGCGAGGTAGGTGCCGTGTTCGTCGCGCAGCTCGCCGGAAAGCACGAAGACCTCCTCGCCGCCCGGATGCTCGTCGTTCTCGACCTTGGCGCCGGGTGCGAATTTCACCAAATAGACCCGTTCGTCGCCGAATTCGTGCAGCGGCAGGGCCGACAGGCCGGGGACCGGGCGGGGCTGCCATTCCGCGTTATTCGTATCGATGGCGAACTGTTTCGTGTCGGCATCGTCGAACTGGCGCAGCTTGACCAAAATCGTGCAGCCGTCGGGGCAGATCGGCGTGTGTTTGGTGCCGGCCGGATTGCGCACATAGCTGCCGGCGGGATATTGGCCATGCTCATCCCCGAAGGTACCGTCGAGGACGAAGAATTCCTCCCCCTTGGCGTGGGTATGGGCGCTGAAGTTGGCGCCGGGCAGGAAGCGGACGATGGTTGTGGCCCGCGCCACCTCGTCGCCGATGCGATCGAGCATCTTGCGTTCGACCCCGGCACTGGGCGAGGCGGTCCAGTTCATGGTGTTGGTATCGATCACCACCCGTTCGTTGAAATCGGCATTGATGCGCATGGCGTTGTCCTTTCGGCTTGCGGTCGGCGTTGCGACGCGAAATAATCGCAGCCGCATGGAATACAATTGATTGTTAACCAATACGGGGGGTGTTGGCCATGGCCGCGCTTCGTTTATCCATTTTCGCGCTCCTCTGTTCGGCCGCGTTCGGGGTCCTGCCGGCCCAAGCCCAGCAGACCGCCCAGCAACCGGCCAACGACAGCGCCGTCATCGTGCTCGACGTCTCGAACTCCATGTGGGGGCAGGTCGAGGGCAAGGCCAAGATCGAGATCGCCCGCCGGGTCATCACCGACATGATCCGCGACTGGGACAAGGCGCGGCCTTTGGGCTTGGTCGCTTATGGCCACCGCAATGCCGGGGATTGTTCGGATATCGAAACGGTTATTCCGGTGGGTCCTGTCGATCCGGCCCGGTTTTCCCAAACCGTCAATGGGTTGACGCCGAAGGGCAAGACGCCGCTGACCGCCGCGGTGCGTCTGGCGGCCCAGACCTTGAACTATGCAGACGTGCCGGCGACGGTGATCCTGGTCTCCGACGGCATCGAAAGCTGCAACGCCGACCCCTGCGCCCTGGCCGAGGAATTGGAGAAGGGCGGCGTCAACTTCACCACCCATGTCATCGGCTTCGACGTCGCCCGCATTCAGAACAAGGAGCAGCTGAGCTGCCTGGCCGAGCGCACGGGCGGAAAATTTCTGACCGCCAAGAACGCCAAGGAACTGGCCGGTGCCCTGAAACAGGTGGCCGAAAAACCGGCGGCGCTGGCGATCACGCTCGATGCGCCGGACCTGGTGGAGGTCGGGCAGACGTTCCAGGTGACTTGGACCGGGCCGGGCCGGCCGTCGGACTTCCTGGCCCTGGCGCTGCCGTCGGACGCGGGCGACAAATATGCCCAATATGCCCGCCTGGGCGAGGGCAGCCCAACCGATTTGAACGCGGGCAAGCGGACCGGCGACTATGAAGTCCGCTATGTCGACGGGCGCAATTTCGAGATTCTGGCACGCCGGCCGATTGTGGTGGCGGATCTGAAGGCCAGCCTGACCGCGCCGCCCAGCGTCGAGGTCGGCGCCATTTTCGACGTCGGCTGGCAGGGGCCGGGCGATCCCAATGACTATATCACCATTGCCGCGCCCGACATGGCGCCGGGTAAGTTCGACAATTACCGGCGGGTCAAGGACGGCAACCCGGCAGAACTGCGCGGACCGGCCAAGCCGGGCGACTATGAACTGCGCTATGTCTCCAATCTGACCCAGAAGGTCATCGCCACCCTGCCGATCCGGGTCACCGACGTGCCGGCGACCCTGCAGGCGCCGCCGGTGGCGGAAGCGGGCCGCGTGATCGACGTCACCTGGACCGGCCCGGACCGGGACCGCGACTATATCGCCGTCGCCAAGCCGGACGATCCGGATCACAAATACGCCAACTTCCGCTACACCCGGGACGGGACGCCGGCCAAGCTGACCATGCCGGTGGAGCCTGGGACTTACGAGCTTCGCTATGTCCTGAGCAAAGCGAACCGGGCCCTGGCGCGGTTACCGATCACGGTGAAACCGGTGCCGGCCACGTTGCAGGCGCCGCCGACGGCGAAGGCCGGCGCGGCTATCGACGTCATCTGGGAAGGGCCGGACAATAAGGGCGACTATATCGCCGTTGCGGCGCCGGACGCGCCGAAGCACAAATATGTCAACTACACCTATACCCGGACCGGTTCGCCCCTGAAGCTGACCATGCCGATACCGCCCGGGACTTACGAAATCCGTTACGTCACCGGACAGGATAAGAAGGTGCTGGCAAAACTGCCGGTCACGGTGGAAGCGGTGGCGGTGACTTTGCAGGCGGCACCGACGGCGAAGGCCGGGGCGGCCATCGACGTCATCTGGGAAGGGCCGAATAACAAAGGCGACCATATCGCCGTCGCCGCGCCCGATCAGCCGAAGCACAAATATGTCAACTACACCTATACCCGGGCCGGCTCGCCCTTGAAGCTGACCATGCCGGTGCCGCCCGGGAACTACGAAATCCGCTATATCGCCGGTCAGGGCAAGGAGATCCTGGCCAAGCTGCCGGTTGCGGTGCGGGCCGTGGCGGTCGCTCTGCAGGCGCCGCCGACCGCCAATGCGGGGGCGGAGGTCGAGGTGACCTGGGACGGTCCCGACAATAAAGGTGACTTCATCACCGTCGCCGCGTCGGAAATGCCGGGGCACAAATATGTCAACTATACCTATACCCGGACCGGCTCGCCCCTGAAACTGATCATGCCGGTGCCGGCGGGCGATTACGAAATCCGCTATGTGTCCGGCCAGGGCCGAAAAATTCTGGCGACGTTGCCGATCTCCATCCAAGCGGTCGCGGTGACCCTGTCGGCGGCACCGTCGGCTCCTTACGGCTCGGATATCGAGGTGACCTGGACCGGCCCCGATAACAAGAAGGATTTCATCACCGTCACCACGCCGGACGCGCCGGAGCGGAAATACAACAAGTTCTTCTACACCAAGGTCGGATCGCCGGGGAAACTGCAGTTGCCGGAGCGTCAGGGGTCTTACGAAATCCGCTACGTCGCGGGCCAGGGCCGCAAGGTGTTGGCGCGGTTGCCGATCCAGCTCATCGATGTGACCGCTACCTTGACCGCGCCACCGACGGCCCAGGCCGGCAGTTTGTTGGAGGTTGCGTGGACCCGGACCGGGGCCGCCAACGATATCGTCACCATCGTGCCGGCCGGGACCGCGGACGACAAGCTAGGCAGTTACGGCCGCACCCGCTTCGGCTCGCCGCTAAAGATCCGCGTGCCGAAGGCGCCGGGGGCTTATGAAATCCGGTATTTGACGGGGCAAACGCGAAAAGTCTTGGCCCGATTGCCATTGATGTTAAATTGACGCGCACCAGCGGGGGTGAAGGGACCGTCACCGAGACGTGATTTCGGGTTGAGGCGGGCGCGGGCGTAGGTTCGAAACCATGAAAATGCGTCGATTTGGTTTATATTTCTTCCTTTGCTTTTTTTCCGGCTTGGTCCTGTCGGCACCACTGGCCGCGCCCGAGAAAAATCCGGTTGTCCTGGAACTCTTCACCTCGCAAGGCTGCTCCTCCTGCCCGCCGGCGGATGCGCTGCTGCGCGACTATGTGAAGGAAGACGGGGTGATTGCGCTCAGCTTCAATGTCGACTACTGGGACTATCTCGGCTGGAAGGATACCCTGGCGAGCCCGGCCAATACGGAGCGGCAGTCGGCCTATTCCCGCTTTGCCGGCCGGCGTGGGATCTATACGCCGGAATTGATGGTGGCCGGCCGCTGGTCCGTGATCGGCTCCGACCGCCGCGCCGTGCGTGAGGCGATCCAGCGCGCGCGCCAGACAGCCGGGCCGAAGGTCGCGATCGATACCGCCCGGGACCAGGGCAAGATCGTGGTTAAAATCGACGGCCCCAGCGATCTGGGGGAAGCGATCATCTGGCTGGTCCGCTTCGACAAGAAACACAGCATCAAGATCAAGCGCGGGGAAAACCGCGGCCGCGAAATCACCTATCACAACGTGGTCCGGGACTTCCATAGCTTGGGCATGTGGCAGGGCAAGCCCATGGAAATCGCCCTAATGCATGACCAACTGACCCGTGACGGCGCCGATGGCTGCGCCATCATCGTTCAGCAAAAACGCTTCGGTCCCATCGTCGGGGCGGCGGAAGTGCGCTTCTGAACCTATGCCCGCGGGCCCCTACCGCGGCGCCGGGTGCCGCCGCCCGACGGCGGGCCGTGCCGCGGCGGTCGTCGAGAACTCGACACTTACGAATTCGCAGCGGAAATCAAAGGGTCAGACCCTTTGATTAACGAATCTCTCAAAAAACCTCAAATAACGGAAAGAATCGCAAGTCGACTGAAATCAAAGGGTCTGACCCTTTGATTTCCGTGGCGGGCGACGACGGTTGCATTTTTCCCGTCGGTTGCCGATCATCCCAATCTCCGATTTTGAGATTTTAAAAATGGGTTTGATCGCAAATGGACGTCACTACATTAATGCGCCGTTCGGCGCGCATATATCGGGAACGCGAATGCGTGGTCGCCGGCGCCACGCGCCTGACCTTCGCCCAGGCCTGGGATCGCGCCGTGCGGCTGGCCAACGGGCTGATCGCCATGGGCTTGAAGCCGGGCGACCGGGTCGGCGTGCTGGAAGACAACACGCTGGAAGCCGCGGACTTCTTCATCGGCGCGGCCATCGCCAATCTGGTCCGCGTGCCGCTTTATCCCCGCAACGGCCGCGCGGCGCATGCGCATATGCTGGGGCATACCGGTTGCCGGGTCGCGCTGGTCGCCGAAAATCATGCCCATGAGCTCGAGGGCATCGCCGACGAACTCGAGAACCTGGAACGGGTCTTCGTCCGCGACGCCGGTTACGAGGATTGGCTGATCGCGCAGTCGGACGTCGACCCGATGATCCCGGCGGCGCCGGACGACTATTACATCATCCGCCATACCGGTGGCACCACCGGCCTGGGCAAGGGCGTTGCCTATACCCATAAGAGCTGGCTCGCCGCCGGGCGCGACTGGTTCTATCTGTTCCCGCCGGTGGAACCGGGGGACAAATGCCTGCATCTGGGTCCGATCTCCCATGGCTCCGGCTATCAGTTTCTGCCGATCATGCTGGGCGGCGGCTGCAATGTCATGGTCGAGCATTTCGACGCCTCGGAAACCGTGGCGCTGCTGGAGAAGGAGGGCATCGGCTTCCTGTTCATGGCGCCGACCATGGTCAATATGGTCAATCAGGAACCGACCGTGCGCCAGCGCGATTATTCGAAGCTGAAATGTATCCTGATCGCCGCCGCCCCGATCGCCGACGACACGGCCCTGACGGCGCGGGAGATCTTCGGCAACAAGCTGTGGCAGGGCTATGGCCAGACCGAAGTGCTGCCGGTCGCTTTCATGACGCCGAACCAGTGGTTCGCCGAGGTCGAGGGCTCGACCCCCTTGCGCGCCTGCGGCCTGCCGCTGCCATTTGCCGAATTGGAGATCTGGGACGAAAACAATCGGCCGGTCGGGATCGGCGAGGAAGGTCAGATCGTCGCCAAGACCGACGGCCAGATGACTGGCTTCTGGAACGATCCCGTCGCCACAGAGGAGCGGATCGTCGACGGCTGGGTGCTGACCGGCGACATCGGGCGGCTGGACGAGAACGGCTATCTCTACATGCTCGACCGATCCGACGACATGATCATTTCCGGCGGCTTCAACATCTGGCCGGCGGAGCTGGAGAATGTGGTCACCGGACATCCGGACGTCATCGAGGCCGCCTGTTTCGGCATCCCCCACGATAAATGGGGCGAGACCCCGGCGCTTGTCTGTCAGGTGGCGGCCGGGGTCGAGATCGACCCGCAGGTACTGGTCGACATGTGCGCGGACGAGCTCGGCAGTTATAAAAAGCCGGGCGAGATCAGCTTCACCACCGAGCCGTTGCCGAAGAGCCCCGTCGGCAAAATAATGCGCAAAACTCTACGCGAGCCCTATTGGGCCGGCCGGGACCGACGCGTGGGTGGAAATTAACCATTTCTGTGCCTATCATATGTTAACGATTCTGCGTCAGATTACCGCCGGATTGTTGTCATAGTTCCGTTGCGACGAAGCGTAATTTTCGAGGAAGGGTTCGCACATGCGTTTAGGTGATATTCTGGTGGCCCGTGGGTTGGTCACCGTCGAGCAGGTCGAGGCGGCGGTTAGCCGGCAAACCGAGGAGGGCGGCCGGCTTGGCGACAATCTGGTGGCCCTTGGCCATATCACCACCGAACAGCTCGACGACGTCATGCACGAGACGCCGCGCTCGCCGAAAACCCTGATGGGCACGGGCGTTTCCGTCGCCACCCTACAAACCCTGCTGATGAAGTTCCTGTTGGTGGAGCAGATCGACACCACCAGCGCCATGGCCGAGGCCATGCGTCTGCCGATGCGGGTGGTGCAGCATCTGTTCCGGGACGCGGAGGAGAAGAAATACGTCCAGTCCGTCAGTTCCGAAGGCGTCGGCGTCGCCTCCGACGTGCGTTACGAGCTGAGCGAGCGCGGCCGCGCCGTCGCCGCCGACTATCTCGACCGCAACTATTATCTCGGACCCGCCCCGGTCTCCCTGACGGCGTTTCAGGAGCAGGTGCTGAAGCAGCGCATCACCAATGAGCAGCTCGACAAGAAGTCGATCGAGGAATGTTTCGAAGGTCTGATCATTCCCGATTACTTCACCCGACAAATCGGCCCGGCGGTGAATTCCGGCCGCACGGTCCTGCTCTATGGCCCGCCCGGCAACGGTAAGACCTCCGTCGCCACCTCGGTCTCGCGGATATTCCGGCATATCATCTACGTGCCTTACGCCATCGAGGTGGAGGGGCAAATCGTGCAGATGTACGATTCCACCGTGCATGAACCGGCCGTCGACGAAGATGCGGCGAGCCAACTTGCTTCGCAAAACCGCGGCGTGCGGCGGGAAGATTTCGACCGCCGCTGGATTCCGATCCGCCGGCCGGTGGTGGTGGTCGGCGGCGAACTGACCCTAGACATGCTGGAACTGTCCTTCAGCGAGGACGCCAAGTTCTACGAGGCGCCGATGCATATCAAGGCGCTCGGCGGCACCTTTATCGTCGACGACTTCGGCCGCCAGATCGTTTCGCCGGAAGCGTTGCTGAACCGCTGGATCGTGCCCATGGAGAGCCGCATCGACTTCTTCAAGCTGAAGTCGGGTAAAAGTTTCTATCTGCCCTTCGACGAGCTGCTGATCTTCTCCACCAATCTGGAGCCGGACGATCTCATGGACCCGGCCTTCCTGCGCCGCATCCCTTACAAGATCGAGTTGTTCGCGCCGTCGCGGGAGAATTTCCGCAGCGTCTTCGACATGGTCGCCGGCAATGCCGGGCTGCAGCTTAACGATGAGATTTTCGACTATGTGGTCGAGCAACTGCAGGTCCAGAACGACTACGAGCTGGCGTTCTATCAACCGAAATTCATCTGCGATCAGATCCTGGCGGCCTGCAAGTACGAAAATATCCCGCCGTCCTTCACTCTGGACCGGGTCGCCGACGCGCTGCGCAATCTTTATGTCCAGATGAACATGGATGCCGCGCCGAAAATGACGGAAATCACGGCCGCCTAGCGGTCCGCCGAGAAGTCGGTGTAGCGCGTCAATTGCCGCCATCAACTTGGCGTCATTCCGGCCTTGCGCCGGAATCCCGTCGAGATTCGAGCTCCGATATCGACGAGATACCGGATAACGGCTGCGCCGTTTCCGGCATGACGATCGGGGCGGGTTTCGGCACCCTATACAATGAACCTATCCTCGCGACGATTTGACGCGGCGAAATCGATTCCGATTTGCGTAAGATCAAACACGCGTGCCCACGCGTTACTTATCTATAGGGTATGAGTTCATCGATTTTCGAATGCCGGCACATCGCGTCGCCGCCCAATTCGTTCCGCCCAATTCATTCCACCCAATTCATTCGTTGAGACCTAACCGGAAGAGGACCGTCCGATGAATATCGCCGGCGTTTTGATTCACGCGCTGCCGTCCCGCCTTTGCGACCTGCGCCAGCGGCTGACCGAACTGACGGGGGTCGACATCCATGGCGACAGTGTCGATGGCCGCCTGATCGTCACCATCGAGGACAGCCCGGAACGCCAGGCGGCGGATCGCCTTGTGGATCTGCACGGCCTACCCGGGGTGCTGTCCGCCACCCTGGTCTATCACTGTTTTGACGACGAGGCGGGCTCGGTCGCGGCCGGCTGAAGGGGAGGGAAGCATGAGCGCCAATCGACGAGATTTTCTGAAAGCCAGTGCCGCCGCGGCCACCGCCGCCGTGGCCGGGGTTCATCTGCCCGGCGTCGCGGCGGCGGCGAGCGGTCCGGACGGCATTCGTTGGGACAAGGCGCCCTGCCGCTTCTGCGGCACCGGCTGCGGCGTGTTGGTCGGGGTGAAGAATGGCCGGGTTGTTGCGACCCAAGGCGATCCGGAGGCGCCGGTAAACCGCGGCCTCAACTGCGTCAAGGGCTATTTCCTGTCCAAGATCATGTATGGCGCCGACCGGGTGACCAAACCGCTGCTGCGCCTGAAGGACGGCAAATACGACAAGAACGGCGAATTCGAGCCGGTCAGCTGGGACATGGCCTTCGACGTCATGGCCGAGCAATTCAAGAAAGCGATGAAAAAGAGCGGTCCGAAAGCGGTCGGCATGTTCGGCTCCGGCCAGTGGACGGTCTGGGAAGGTTACGCCGCGGTCAAGCTGATGAAGGCCGGCTTCCGCAGCAACAATATCGATCCCAACGCGCGGCACTGTATGGCTTCCGCCGTCGCCGCCTTCATGCGCGGCTTCGGCATCGACGAGCCCATGGGCTGTTTACGACGATCTTGAGGCGGCGGATACCTTCGTGCTCTGGGGCGCCAATATGGCGGAGATGCATCCGATCCTGTGGTCGCGGCTGACCGATACCCGGCTGACCAAACCGGGGGCGGAAGTGCATGTGCTGTCGACCTTCGAAAACCGCTGCTTCGAACTGGCGGATAATGAGATGGTCTTCGCGCCGCATACGGACCTGGCGATCCTGAACTACATCGCCAATCACATCATCCAGTCGGGCGCGGTGAATGAGGCGTTCGTGCGCGATCATGTCACGATCACCAAGACCGCGACCGATATCGGCTATGGTCTGCGTCCCAGCGACCCGCGCGAACAGAAAGCGGCCAATCCGGCCGGCAGCGGCCGGCATGGCAAACTGACCAAGATCGCCTTCGACGAATATGCCGAGGCGGTATCGAAATACACGCTCGACCATGCCAGCGAACTCTCCGGCGTGCCCAAGGAGAAGCTGGAGCGGCTGGCCAAGGCCTATGCGGATCCGGCGCGCAAGGTCGCGTCCTATTGGACCATGGGCTTCAATCAGCATACCCGCGGCACCTGGGTGAACGGGCTGCTCTATAACGTGCATCTGCTGACCGGCAAGATCGCGGAGCCGGGCAACAGTCCGTTTTCGCTGACCGGCCAACCGTCCGCCTGCGGCACGGCGCGGGAGGTCGGCACCTTCGCCCATCGGCTGCCGGCCGACATGGTGGTGGCCAACAAAGCGCACCGGGATTTCGCCGAGAAGGTCTGGAAGCTGCCGGAAGGCACGATCCCGCCGAAGCCAGGCCTGCATGCGGTACTGCACAACCGGGCGCTCAAGGATGGCAAGCTGAACGCCTACTGGATCATGTGCACCAACAATCTGCAGGCGGCGCCGAACCTGAATCAGGAGACCTATCCCGGCTACCGCAATCCGGAGAATTTCGTCGTCGTCTCCGACCCCTATCCGACGGTGACGGCGATGGCGGCTGACCTGATCCTGCCCACCGCCATGTGGGTGGAAAAGGAAGGCGCCTACGGCAATGCGGAGCGGCGCACCCAATTCTGGCGCGAGCAAGTGGCGCCGCCGGGCGAGGCCCGCTCCGACGTCTGGCAGATCGTCGAGTTTTCCAAGCGCTTCAAGGTCGACGAGGTTTGGCCGGCGGAGCTGCTGGCGAAGGCGCCGGAATACAAGGACAAGACCCTCTACGATCTGCTGTTCGCCAACGGCCAGGTCGACAAGTTCCCGCTGTCGGAATTGCAGCAAGGCTACGGCAATCACGAATCCCAGGATTTCGGCTTCTATTTGCAGAAAGGCCTGTTCGAGGAATATGCCGTGTTCGGCCGGGGCAAGGGTCACGACCTGGCGCCGTTCGACACCTATCACCAGGTCCGCGGTCTGCGCTGGCCGGTGGTCGACGGCAAGGAAACCCAGTGGCGCTATCGGGAAGGCTACGACCCCTATGTCAAAGCCGGTCGGGGCGTGCAGTTCTACGGCAAGAAGGACGACCGCGCCCGCATCATCTTCGCCCCCTACGAACCGCCGGCGGAAAGCCCGGACGCGGACTACAAGATGTGGCTGGTCACCGGCCGGGTGCTGGAGCATTGGCATTCCGGCTCCATGACCCGACGGGTGCCGGAGCTGCATCGGTCCTTCCCCAACGCCGTCGTCTATATGCATCCCGACGACGCCGAGGCCCAGGGCTTGCGCCGGGGCCAGGCGGTCAAGGTGGCGACCCGGCGCGGCGAATTGGAGACCACGGTGGAAACCCGAGGCCGCAACAAGCCGCCCCAGGGTGTCGTCTTCATGCCCTGGTTCGATGCCAGTCAATTGGTCAACAAACTGACCCTGGACGCGACCTGCCCGATCTCCAAGCAGACGGATTTCAAGAAATGCGCCTGCCGGATCGAGCGGGTATGAGAAGGAGAGGGCCGATGACACGCCTGAAACTACTGACCGGCTTGGCACTGGCAATCGTCATGATCGCGCCGCTGGCGGCGCAGGAAGCGGGGCTCGTCACCTTGCGCGGCGATGTCGCGATCGAGGAGAGCACGCCGGCGCCGATCCCGGCCAAGCAGAATACCACGTCCGGCCGCTTCCAGCGGGCCTACCGACAGCAGCCGCCGATGATCCCGCACCGTATTCGCGGCTATCAGATCGATCTGAAAGCCAACAAATGCATGAGCTGTCACGATTGGCCGAACAATGTGGAGCAGGGCGCGCCGAAGATTTCCGAAACCCACTATTTCGACCGCGCCGGTGTCGCCCTCGACCGGGTCGCCCGCACCCGTTGGTTCTGCACCCAGTGCCACGTACCGCAAGCCAATGTGAAGCCGCTGGTCGACAACGGCTTCGTCAACGCCATCAATGTCGAATGAACGGACGGGTCGGGAGATGAGCGAGCAACAAGACACGGGCCCTCGGCCCGGCTGGATCCGGCGCTTATGGCGGTACTTCTGGTCGCCGCATAGCCGCTATTCCCTCGGCGCCATCGTCATCTTCGGCTTCTTCGCCGGGATCATCTTCTGGGGCGGCTTCAACACCGCCATGGAGCTGACGAATACGGAGACCTTCTGCATCAGCTGTCACGAAATGGAGCAAAACGTCTATCGGGAGTACAAACAGACCATTCACTACAACAACCATTCGGGCGTGCGCGCCACCTGCCCCGATTGTCATGTGCCGAAGCCGTGGGTCTACAAGGTCATTCGCAAAATCCAGGCGACCAACGAGCTCTATCATAAGGCGGTCGGGTCCATCGATACCCGAGAGAAATTCGAGGCGAAGCGGTTGCAGCTGGCGGAAAATGTCTGGCGGGCCATGAAAACCACCGATTCCCGCGAGTGCCGCAACTGCCACAATTTCAGCTATATGGATCTGACCATGCAGGAAAACCGGGCGGCGAAGCGGCATCAGGCCGCCATCGACAAAGGCATGACCTGTATCGACTGTCACAAAGGCATCGCCCACGAGCTGCCGGCCGGCGCGCTGGCGGGGCAAGCCAATGCGGCGCCGAACGGGAAAACCGAAAG